>JAKOUL010000025.1 GCA_029776735.1 Dictyoglomota bacterium | reverse complement strand
CCTTTTGGTTGAGCAGAACCTCCCACTCTTGATACTGAAAGTCCCACATTTATTGCGGGACGAGTGCCAGAGTTAAATAGCTCGGTATCTAAGTATATCTGTCCGTCAGTTATGGATATAAGGTTTGTAGGTATATAAGTAGCTATTTCTCCTGCTAAGGTTTCTGCAATAGGGAGTGCTGTTAGTGCTCCTCCACCTTTCTTTGCATTAAGTTTTGCTGCTCTTTCTAAAAGGTGTGAATGAAGATAAAAGATATCTCCTGGGTAAGCTTCTCTTCCTGGTACTCTTCTTAAGAGAAGGGATATCTCTCTATAAGTATTAGCATGCTTTGTAAGATCATCATATACTACTAATACCTTTTCTCCCTGCTCCATGAAATATTCTCCCATGGCACATCCTGCCATTGGAGCAATATATCTTAAGGCTGGAGGTTCATCAGGAAATGTTGCTATAACTATAGTATGAGATAGGGCATTATTCTCTTTTAGAGTTTGGACTATTCTTGCTATATTTGTTCTTTTCTGTGCTATAGCTACATATATACAGATGGTGCCATAGTCTTTTTGATTTATAATGGTATCTATACTGATAGTAGTCTTCCCTGTCTGTCTATCCCCTAAAATAAGTTCTCTTTGTCCATGTCCTATAGGTATAAGAGCATCTATAGTCCTTATTCCTGTATAGAGAGGCTCCTTTACAGGTTCCCTATCAAAGATACTGGGAGCTTCTCGGTCTACAGGTAGATAAGCTTCAGGAAATATAATACCACCTTCGTCTAAGGGATTTCCTAAAGGATCTATCACTCTTCCTAAGAATCCATTTCCTGTAGGAACCTGAAGGATTTTTCCTGTGGAGTAGACCACATCTCCCTCTTTTACATACTTATCTTTACCAAGAAGTATGATACCTACAGAGTCTTCTTCTAAGTTAAGTACCATTCCTTCAATTCCTGATTCAAAGACTACAATCTCTCCTGCAAATGCAGTGGTTAGTGGGGATACTTGAGCTACTCCATCGCCTACCTGTCTTACATATCCAATATTAGATATTCTTGGGGAGAAGTTATACTCTCCTATCTTTTTGGAAAGTTCATCTATAGGTATGCCTAATATAGCTTCTTCAGGCTTCATATATTCTCCACCTCTCTTAAAGTTGAATATATCTGAGAGAGATGAAAGTCTAAGGAGTGATCAATGAGAAATTCTCCAATAAACATTTTAAATCCCACTCCAATTTCAGGATCCACCTCAAAAGAGAGCTTCCACTTTCCTGGGATTAATTCCCTAAGCTTTCCTTCTATTTTACTTTTAGCTTCAGGTTTTATATTGTCAGGGGATACAAATCTTATCTCATCTACTAATATATCTGGAAGCTTGGATAAAGCAGAATTGAAGTCATAGATAAATTGCTCAATAAGAAGCTCTTCTGCTTCTGGAGGAAGAAATCTTTTGAAGAATTCTTTTATAAGAAGATGGGAAAGAGCTAAGATTTCTTTCTTTGCAGTTTCCAAGGCTCTCTTGCTCTCTGCTCTTGCTATTTCATGAGCCTTTACAATAATTTTTTCTGCTTCCTCTTCTGCTTTTTGATTCATCTCTTGGCGTATCTTTTCAGCAGTTGCTACTGCTTCTTGTATAATTTTCCCTGCTTCATCTCGTGCTTCATTAAGTTTTTCCTCTCTTTGTTTTCTTAACTCTTCCGCTTCTTGCAGCTTCTTTTCTGCTTCTTTCATTGCATTCTCTATTCTTTCTTTTCTATTATTCATGGTTCTGATGATAGCTCCAAGCAAGTAGCGTTTAATTATCCAAGCAAGAACAAGTAAATTTACAATGGAAGAAAATAATGTGAGAAGATTAAATGAAAACATAGTTCTCCTTCCTTATGAGAGTTTGCCAAGGAATGGGTTTGCAAATAAAAGTATTAAGGCAACAGTTAAAGCGAAGATCATGATAGTTTCAATAAAGGCAAGAGCAAAAAGAAGCATACGGTTTATCTGATCTCCTGCTTCTGGTTGTCTAGCTACACTCTCAAAAGCGCTACTTGCTGCTTGTCCTTGAGCTCTTGTGGCATTCATGCCCACAAGAGCTACAGAGAGACCTGCTGTAATAATTGAGACAATAATGACCCATGCAAGCATAGTTTTAGTCCTCCTTTATTCTTCTAAAGCTGCTGCAAGATATGCAGCGCCAAGACTCGTAAATATAAATGCTTGAATAAATCCCATAAACATGTTAAGAGCCATGATTGGAATAGGGATAATTAAAGGAGCAAGAAGAGTAATAATGGCAAGTACAATGTGTTCTCCAGAGATATTTCCAAAGAGTCGCAATGCAAGGGACACAGGTCTTGTAATCTGTTCCATCAAGTTTATTGGCAAGAATATAACAGAAGGCGAGATAAAACTTTTAAAATACTCCCAACCTCTCTCCTTAAAAGCTGCATATTGAATATATAATATAGTAGCTATAGCTAATCCAGCTGTAACGTTAATATCAGAGGTTGGTGCTGTAAATCCTGGGATAAATCCTGACCAGTTTGAAAGAAGTATGAAAGAAAATAAAGTTGCAAAAAATGGTAGATATTTATCTGCAATAGGTTCTTCCAAAAAACCCGTAAGAAATCCCTTGAACATCTCTAAAAGAGTTTCTGCAATATTCTGCCTTGTAGTAAGAGTTTCTTTTGGTTTATAAGTTAAAATACCAACAAGAATAGCTACCACAATAGATACAACCTGAAGAGATATAAAGGTATTTGTTATGGGTATCCCTAATATATTTCCAACTACCCTTGGACCTATTTCAACTCCTTGTTCCATCTTTGTTCCTCCAGACCTTCATTATTATATACCATTGTCCTGCTATATATCCAAATAAAAAGAGCAAAACTCCAATAAGTTCTGCCCTAAAGCTTAATAACAATAGTATTATTAAAAGCCCAAATCTTTTTATTAAACCTTTATTATATCCCCTTACTCCATAAGTTTTCAAGTCTTTTGCCAACAAACACAGTGAGATTATACTCCTATTATATCCCCTTACTCCATAAGTTTTCAAGTCTTTTGCCAACAAACACAGTGAGATTATACTCCCAGAGATTCCAAATGTCAAAGAAGAGATAGGAGGATAGATAAAGAAAAAAACTACACCTATCAAAAGAATTTTGAAGCCTATATCTAAATATTTACCGTAAAAATTTAAAGATATCACGGAATCCCACCCATATGCCTAAGGCTGTAAAACCAAGAAGACACACAGGAGAAGAATTGAGAAGTTTATCTAAGTAATAACCAATGGCAATCCCTACTATGAGAGATCCAAGAAGTCCTGTTCCCAAAGCAAAGGTAAAATTAAATATCTCCCATATACCTTTTGGCTTTTTATTTCTCTTCATATTGTTATTTTACCATGATATTAAAAATTTTGAGTCTGACGCAGAGCCTCATATACTACGATTGCTACAGAGTTTGAAAGATTCAGAGATCTTACAGGTCCAAACATAGGTATTGTTACAGAGTTTTCCCAATATTTTTCAATGATCTCTTGAGGAATACCCTCATCTTCAGATCCAAATATGAGATAATCTCCTTTTTGATAAGATACCTCAGTATATAATTTAAAACCAGGAGATTCTACAAATATAAATCTTCCTGTCCTATTTTTCTCTAAAAAATCCTCCCAGTTTTTATATATCTCATAATCTAAAAGGCTCCAGTAGTCAAGTCCTGCTCTCTTCAGATGTCTATCTGTTAGCCGAAATCCAAGCTTCTCTATAAGGTGCAACTTGGAATTTGTGGCAACACAAATCCTTCCTATATTACCTGTATTATAAGGTATCTGAGGTTCTATAAGTACTACGTGTAGATTGTATTTCATTCACCTTTTAGAAGTTCTTCTACTACTTTTCTTATCTCTTCTCCTTCAGCTCTTCCTTTGAATTCTGCCATAGCTTCTTTCATAACTTTTCCCATATCTCTCATGGTTTTTGCTTCTACTTTTTCTATGATTTCCTTTATTTTTTCACGGAGCTCTTCTTCAGAGATCTTTTCTGGTAAATATTCTTCAAGGATTTTAAGCTCCATCTCTTCTTGTTCTGCAAGTTCCATCCTATTACCTTGTTTGTATAGTTCTATAGCTTCTTTTCTCTTTTTTATCTCTTTATTTATAACTTCTAATACATCTTGGTCTGTAAGCTCTTTTTGTTTTTCTCTAAGTTCAATCTCTTTATACTTTATGGCAGATCTCAAAGTACTGAGAAGTTCAGTTCTAAATGAATCTTTATTTTTCAGTGCTGTCGTATAATCTTTTGTAATTTTTTCGTATAGCATCTTAACCTCCTTCTTAATGTTCTCTACTTAAAAGTTCTACAATCTTTATCCATCCATTTTTTGTATTTTCAGGATTATAACCTCCACCACCTAAGATAAGAAGTTTTCCACCACATATTTCATGAGCAAGGTGATGGATGCCTACAATAAACTTTTCATATCCTTCTACTGTATAATTAAGATCAGCTATAGGATCTCCACGAATTCCATCTACTCCTGCTTGAAGTATAGTAAGATCTACTTTTATCTCCCAGGCAAAGTTCTTGACCTCTTCATAAGCCAAAAGCAGTTCGTCATCACCTGATCCAGGAAGAAGAGGAATATTAAGTTTTGTACCATAAGCTAAGCCTTCTCCTCTTTCATCTCTTCTACCTGTGCCAGGATATAGGAATCTACCATCTTCATGCACATCTGCAATATAGATATGAGGATCATTTAGAAACTCATAAAATACCCCATCTCCATGGTGGGCATCAATATCAATGTATAGTATATCTTTTATTCCATATTTTTCCCTGGCATAGATAATATCTACCCCAATATCATTAAATATGCAAAAACCACCTGCAGCATTTCTTCTAGCATGATGGAGACCTCCCATAGGTAAAAAGACATGTTTATATTCATGTCCAAGAATAAGATCTATACCTTCCATAGATGATCCTACTACGTAAGATGCAGCCTCATAGCAGCCTTTGAATGCAGGTGTATCTCCATAATCCAGATAGTCATCTCCTGTTTTTGATTTTTCCTGAACAAATCTTACATATTCGGGAGTATGAAACATGGTTATCTCTTCAAAACTTGCTGATTTAGGTTTTTCCATCTCTAAAGGAGTCTTTATTTTTTCAAGCTCTTCTGCAAAGGACTCTAATCTTTTAAGGCTCATGGGATGAGGATCAGGGAAAGCATATGAAAATAGCTCTTCTCCCCAGATGATCTTACTGTGAATTTCTTTCAATTTCTATCCCCCTTTTGTTAATAAAATCTTCAAAAGAAATTTTATATCTTAAAGGAATAGATACTTCAAGTATAACATTTTCTAAAAAGTTTTCTCTTATCTCGCAAGGAAAATTCTTTAAGATCTCATTTTTTAAGATGTTAAAATCCTTGTAAGAGGTTTTCAGGAGATATTTTTCAGAGATTACCTTTTCAATGATGTTAGAATTCTCAATAGCTTTTTTCATGGTATAGTGATAGGCGTCAATGAGTCCTCTTATTCCAAGCTTAACTCCTCCAAAATATCTTATTACAATTCCTATAATATCATGGAGATCTTTCTCTCTCAGGACATTTAGAATAGGAATTCCAGCAGTCCCTGTAGGTTCTCCCCCATCAGAAAAGTATTCTTCTCCTGTAATTTTTCTATAAGCATAGCAGTAATGGGTAGCATTTTTAAATTTACTTTTTGTTTCTTTGAGAATTTCGGAAATATCCTGACCATTTATAGGTATAGCAAGTCCTATAAAATGAGACCTTTCAATCTTTACTTCAAAAGTACTTTCTTTTTCTAAGGTAAGATATCTATCTTCTATACTCACTCTTTCCCTAAAAGGATTTCCAGCTCCTTTACTTTATTATCTCTTATTATTTTTAAGGCCACCTTCGTCTCAGGAGGAGTATGACTTAAAAATCTATGCAAGTCATCAATAGTATTTATGATCTCATTTTCTATCCCTATTATAACATCCCCACTCTCAAGTCCTCCTTTTTGAGCAGGACTTCCTGGAGCAACTCTAAGGACATATACTCCACCATCTTGAGAGAGAGATAGTAAGTTTTTTAGTCTTTGAGGGAAGATTACACTTTGTCCTACTATTCCTAAGTAGCTTCTTCTTACTCTTCCCTCTTTGATAAGGAGCCCTGCGATCCATTTTGCTGTATTTATAGGTATAGCGAAACATATACCTTGAGCTCCTTGTATTATAGCAGTATTTACTCCTATAGCTTTTCCATATATATCTACTAATGGACCTCCAGAACTTCCAGGGTTTAAAGCTGCATCGGTCTGAATAATATTTTCCATTAAGTGACCGCTAAAACTTCTTAAGGATCTTCCTAAAGCACTGATTACTCCACTGGTTACACTATGTCCAAAACCTAAGGGATTTCCTATGGCTAATACCACTTGCCCTACCTTTAATTTTTCAGAATCTCCCAGTTCCAAGTAAGGAAGGTCTATTTCGGGAATCTTTACTACTGCAAGGTCTGTTTGTATATCTTCTCCTACAAACTGTGCATTGTATTGAGCTCGGTCAGAAAGTGTTATGGAAATTTGTGTTGCCTGATGAGTTACATGACTATTAGTTAATATATATCCATCAGGAGTAAAGAGAAATCCTGACGCAACCCCTTTAACCTCCTGAGGACCAAATAAAAAGGGGATATTAGTACTCTGGCTTATATCAATATTAACCACTGCGGGACTCACTTTCTCTACCACTTTAACTAAAGCTTGAGAATAAGCTTCTAATGCTTTTTCATCTTCTTCCATTTTATTCCTCCTCATTTATCAATTCCTCTTTATTTTTAAACTCTGCTTTTGATTTAACAAGATTTAATACCTTATTTACATACTTTCTTTTATCCCCAAGGAGTATTGCTCCGACTAAGATATTCTCTTTAAATATAAGTTTTCTATAGAGTCCCTTTTCCTCATCCTTTCTTGTTAAAATTTCATATCCTGGTCCTTCGGGCATAATTTCCCCTATGGAAGTAAGGTCTATACCTGTAACTTTGAGAGTATTTGAGGGTATAGTACCTTTATAAACGGTCTTTTCTCCAATCATATTTTTACCTGCTATCTGAGACTCCTCTAATGCGGCAGGAATTATTCCATATATTCTTCCTGAGAATTCTGCACAGTCTCCTGCGGCATATATATTCTCAATATTTGTTTCCATATATTCATTAACAATGATGCCTTTATTAACATTTATTTGTGAATTTTGGGCAAGCTCCATATTAGGGGATATGCCTGCAGATATGATAAGAAGATCACCATCTATTTTTCTTCCATCTTCTAACTCTAATCCTATGAATTTTTGCTCCCTTTGTATAATTCTTTTCGTCTTTACTCCTAAATAGAACTCAAATCCAAATTTCTCTTCAATCTTTTTTTGAAGAATTTTTGCTCCTTCTTCATCAAGCTGTCTTGGAAGAAGACGTGGAAAGAATTCTATCCCTGCAATTTTTAATCCTCTTTGAGCTAATGCTCTTCCTGTTTCAATTCCAAGAAGTCCACAACCTAATATAATTGCCTTCTCCTTTCCTTTTATGTAAGATAAGACGTTGATTGCATCATCTATATTCCTTAAGGTAAATACTCCCTCAGTATCTATGTTTTCTATAGGGGGCTTCGTAGGAGAAGCCCCTATAGAAATAAGTAGCTTTTGAAATCCATATGTATCTCTATCAGTCTCTAAAATCTTATTTTTCGTATCTATTCTTAAGGCTTTTTCCCTATAGTTTACTTTTATACCCATATCTTGATACCATTTTTCATTATAAAAGGGCAACTCTTTGAGCTCCACATTTCCTGCAAGGAATTCTATAATCTGGGGTCTTGAGTAATAAGGGTATTTTTCTTCTGTAATTACTAAAATAGAGTTTTCTTTATCCTTTTGTCTTATTACCTCTGCACAATTTATTCCTGCTATTCCATTACCAATTATTGCGTACATATTTTTTTAAACGGGCTTGAACATACTTTTATCTGCACCACATATAGGGCATACCCAATCATCAGGAATCTCTTCAAAGGGTGTGCCTGGAGGAATATTTCCTTCTGGATCTCCCTCCTCAGGATCATATATATAACCACACACGGTACATCTGTACTTTTGCATATGATCAATCCTCCTTATTAGAAAATGATTCTTAATATAAATTATATCAAAAAGGATTGAAAGCTACTACTAAAAGCTTGGGAGAAGTGTAAAGCCTGATGGTCCTCCTATAAACTCTATACCTTCCTTTGGGAATGCTTTTAGATAGATATTGAATTGTAAGCTCTGATCATAGAAGTTATATGAAATTCTGGCGTTGAAACAGTGTAGATCTTTTTCTAAGCTAAGATTATATAGTATAAATCCAGTGGAGGGTAAGTAGTATCCTGTAAGAGCTAAGTTTCCTTTTACATGCCAATCTCCTGTTATGTTTACTGTAGCTCTATAGTCTAATCTTTGAAAAGTATTAGTATTTATGTCATATAAAGTACCAAAGGTTAAAGAAAACCAAGAAGGATAGTTTAAACTTCCTTGTACAAATAAAGAAGAAAAGGAGTTATTTGTCCAGTAATACAATGTTCTTGCAGATA
>JAKOUL010000118.1 GCA_029776735.1 Dictyoglomota bacterium | reverse complement strand
CCTTTAGAATATGATTATTTAATACCTCCTACAGAGGAAGAGATGCTTGCCTTATGTAAGGATTTGGCAAAATTTATTCCTCCAGATTTTGTACAAATAGCTATTTCTGATAGTGAACCCGCAGGTTTTACAGTAACCATGCCTGACTACAATCAAATATTCAAAAGAATGAATGGAAGGCTTTTCCCTACTGGATGGCTAAAATTCCTCTTATATAAAAATAAAATAAACCGTACACGAGTATTTTTACTTTTTGTACTGCCTAAATTCCAAGCCAAAGGGGTTCCTGAAGCCTTATTTGTTGAACTTTTAAGATATGCAAGAGAAAAAGGATATGTATTTGCAGAAGGATCCGCTATAAATATCAACAATAAAAAAATGTGTAGAGAAGCAGAAGCAGTAGGAGGGGTCCTTTATAGAAAATTTGCAATCTTTAAAAAGAAAATTCAGGAGGTAAATTAAATGAAAATCCTCATCAAAAATGGCTTTATATTTCCTATTACTTCCTCATATTTTCAAGGAGATATCCTTATAAAAGATGGGAAAATTGAAGCTATAGGAGTAAACTTACAAGATTCTGATGTGGAGATTATAGATGCAAAGGATAAATTTATTCTACCAGGATTTATAGATGCCCATTCTCATATTGGACTTTTTGAAGAAGGTGTTGGAAACTATTACCAAGATGGAAATGAGGCTACAGATCCTGTAACACCTCATGTAAAAGCTATAGATGCCTTTAATCCTGATGATTCTGCCATAGATAAAGCTCTTTCTGGAGGAGTAACTTGCGTAACAATTCTTCCTGGCTCTGCAAACCCTATTGGAGGACAAGGGTCCATAATAAAATTTAAATCAAAGATTGTGGATGAGATGATTGTCAAAGAAATTGCAGGACTTAAAATGGCATTAGGAGAAAATCCAAAGAGAGTTTACGGACAGAAGAATCAGATGCCTTCTACAAGGCTTGGTACAGCAGCTATCATTAGGAATTACTTCTTTAAGGTTCAGGATTATATGAACAAGAAAAAAGAAGCAGAGAAAGAAGAAAAAACATTTTTAGAGAGAGATTTAAAATATGAGATAGGAGAGAAAGTACTTAAAGGAGAAATCCCTGCAAGAATCCATGCACATAGAAAGGATGATATCCTAACTGCCATAAGAATCTCAGAAGAATTTGATTTCAAATTAGTAATAGAGCATGCTACAGAAGCTTATAAAATTGCTGATTACATAAAAAGCAAAAATATACCTTTAATCCTTGGACCTCTTTTTGGATTTAATACTAAGTTAGAGCTCAAAGATAAGACTTATGAGTCTATAAAAATCTTAAATGAAAAGGGGATTCTAACTTCTCTAATGTGTGATCATCCTGTAATCCATTTAGAGCATGCTAATATTCAAGCAGGAACTGCATTAAGATATGGAGCAAATGAAGATGATCTCTTAAAAATGTTAACTATAAACCCTGCAAAAATATTGGGTATTGAGGATAGGGTTGGATCTCTTGAAAAGGGGAAAGATGCTGATATTGTGATTTGGTCAGCACATCCTTTTGATATGAGAGCAAGAGTAGAAAAAGTTTTCATAGAAGGTAAAGAAGTATATAAAGAATAGATCATAATTACTTAGTAAACTTGACTTTATAAAGAAATTTCTTATACTTATATAAAGTTTTTATTCAAAAACACGTAGAAAGGGAGTAATAAAATTATGGAACTAAAGAGAAAACTTAATATGGAAGAATGTGAAGGTCTTGCTGATGTTTTTAAATCTCTCTCAAGTTTTGTGAGGATTCATATATTATGTACTCTTAGTG
>JAKOUL010000115.1 GCA_029776735.1 Dictyoglomota bacterium | reverse complement strand
AAGATTCTTATTCCCTCATTTGTGGTAGATAGGGCTCAAAGGGTAATATATGAAATTATGTTGCTTTCTTTTAAAAATCCTATTCTTTCAAAGACACCTGTATTTTTTGATAGTCCCATGGGTAAAAAGGTAACAGAGGTCTATGAAAAGCACAGTAATCTTCTTTCTGGTGAGATTCAGAGATTCCTTTTAGATGGTGTAAATCCCTTTTCTCTTAATAATTTAAAATTTGCATCCACAGTAGATGAATCTAAAAGCATAAATAATATAGATTCTGCTATTGTTATAGCAGGAAGTGGTATGTGTACAGGTGGGAGAATATTGCATCATTTAAAGCATAGTCTCTGGAAGGAAAATACTCATGTGGTTTTTGTGGGATATCAGTCTCAAGGAACATTGGGAAGAAGAATTGTAGATGGAGAAAAGATGGTTTATATTATGGGAGAAGAGATCAATGTAAAGGCAAAGATTCATACTATAAACGGTTTTTCTGCCCATGCAGATCAAAAAGACCTATTAAAATGGGCTGAGAATTTTCAAGGAGATCCCACATTTATAATAACTCATGGTGAGCCTAAATCTTCTCAGGTTTTAAGCCAAGTTTTACAGATTAATGGAAAGAAGACTATTATTCCTAATTATTCTCAAACTATAGATCTGGATAAAAAAGAGATTATATCCCAAAAGGTAGCACCTAAGATTGATGTCTCATCTTTACTAAATGAGTTAGAAGAATATACTCTAAAATTAAAGTCAAAGCCTCTTCCTCAGGATCTTGATACATATTCTCTTTTAAATTCAGTTCTTCTCCTTCTTAAAGAGATAGAAAATAAGTAGGAATTTATAAAAGAAAATGAAAAGATTAAAGCTATTAAAGTTTGTATCCATCCTTGTATTTATCCTTATCCTCTTTTCCCCTTTAGAATCTTCGGTAAGAGGAGATTATGCACTACAGATAGTTAGGGAGCTTTCAGATAAAAAGTATGCAGGAAGAGAGGCAGGCACATTAGATAATTTAAGAGCTATTTACTTTCTTAAAGATGATCTTAGGAATATAGGGCTTAATAAGTTTATCTATCAAAGATTTCCTGTAGATGTTTTTGTTTTAAAAGATACACCAGAGTTTATCTTAAAAGAAGGGAATAACAAACTGAAAAGTTATATGTATGGAAAAGATTTTAGGGATAAATTTTCAGGGAGTTGGGAAAAAGAGGGATATATTAAAAAAGAAGGGGAGAGATTAAAGGACTCTTTTTTACTGATTGATGGGGATCTTTCAAAAAATTTTATTTATGCAAAAATGTGGGGAGCAGAAGGGGTAATTATGAAAGTACCAAAGAATGGAGCTGAAATGATTCTGCAGAAATCTGTAATTCCTTATAAAGTTAGTATTCCTACGATTTATATATCCTCTGATACTTATACGGATATAGCCTCTTATATGGATAAATTTAAAAATCTTAGAGCTTATTATAGAATTGAATATGATAAAAACTCATCTTATGCTAAGAACCTTATCTTTTTAATTCCCTCAAAGAGTAAAGAGAAAGAAACCCTTGTAGTTTCAGCTCATGTGGATCATCTGGGAAAAGATATAGATGGATACTTTCCAGGAGCTAATGATAATGCTTCTGGAGTAGGAGTTTTAATAGAGATTGCAAAAGAAATCTGGGAAAGAGGAAATAATTATCCCTTTAACATACTTTTCTTGATAACTAATGGGGAAGAGAAAGGACTTCTCGGTGCAGAATTTTTTGTGGGCAGTCCTGTGGTACCTATAGAAGATATCTTTCTCAATATAAATATAGATTGTGTAGGAAGAGGAGAAAAACTTTTTGTAAGCTACAATACTTATGCAGAGGATATGATAAAGAATATGAATATAAAAAATGTAAGTTTTGTAAAAGACGTATTTTTAGATGATTCCGATCAGTATGCCTTTCATCTTAAAGAGATTCCTACATTTTTCATGATGAGAGCTAATAAAGATTATTCTATGCCTGATCTACATCAGAAAACTGATACATGGGATAAAATTCCTAAAGAGAATCTTTCTGAAAGTGTGCAAGTTTTTTTTGACATTCTTCAAAATGTCTCTTCTTTTAACTATGTTTTAAAATAATCGTTTTAAACTTATAATAAGAATATTAGTTTTATATTTGAGGAGGATAGTATGAAGAGGATCTTAATACTTGTTTTGATCCTTCTTCTTGTTACGAATGTAAAAGCTGCTATGCTTTTAAATGGTGCTGGTGCTACCTTTCCTTATCCTCTTTATGCTCGTTGGTTTTATGATTTTGAAAAAATCTCAGGAATAAAGGTAAATTATCAACCTATAGGAAGTGGTGCAGGAATTCAGCAAATACAGGCAGGAACTGTAGACTTTGGAGCATCAGATTCTCCTCTCCCTGGTAAAGATCAGCAGGCTTCTAATCTTATAATGATTCCATCGGTTGCTGGAGGGATTGCCATAGTTTACAATATCCCAGGAGTTGGGAAAGGACTGAAACTTTCCCGTGAGGTTATTGCAGATATTTTCTTAGGAAAGATAAAGACATGGGATGATCCTAAAATTACCTCTTTAAATCCCAATATGAAGATTCCAAAAATTAACATAACTGTCGTGAGAAGGTCTGATGGTAGTGGTACTACTGATATATTTACCCATTTCCTATCCTTGGTAAGTCCTGAATGGAAAGAAAAAGTTGGTGCAGGTACCTCTGTAAATTGGATTACAGGTATTGGTGGAAGAGGAAATATGGGGGTTGCAGGATATATAAAGAATATTGTTGGTACCATAGGATATCTTGAGCTTACCTATGCAGTACAAAATAATCTTCCCTATGCTATGGTAAAGAATAAGGCAGGAAATTTTGTATATCCAGAGATTCCTAATATAGAAGCTGCTCTTGAAAACTTTCCTGTGCAAAAGGATTTTTATGTCTATCCTATAGATGCAAAGGGAAAGGATAGCTATCCTATTTCAGGATATACATTCTTGCTTATAAGAAAAAATCAAGGGAATTTAGAGAAGGCAAAGGCTCTTATTAGCTTGGTAAACTGGATCTATAAAGAGGGAGATAAGACTGCAAAAGATCTTTATTATGTACCTCTGCCTCAAAAGGTGAAGAGTATGGCTCTTGAAAGATTAAAAGAGTTAAATTATCAAGGTAAACCTATTCATTAATCAAAATTATGAGGATAGGAGATAGAATCTTCAAAATTTTAGCTGTATTTTCAAGCCTTATAATAGTAGGGCTTGTAATAGGTCTTTTTATAGAACTTCTTGTTACCTCTATTCCAAGTATTAAAAAGTTTGGCATTAAATTCATTATTGATACAGTTTGGGATCCTGTAGCAGAGAAATTTGGAGCTCTTCCTGCTATTTATGGTACCTTAGTGACTTCTTTGATTTCTCTTTTAATCTCATTCCCTATAAGTATAGGTATTGCAATTTTTCTATCAGAACTTTCTCCTCCCTTTTTTAGAAGAACCCTTTCCTTTATTATTGAGCTTTTGGGAGCAGTACCAAGCCTCATATATGGTATGTGGGGACTTTTTACTCTTTCCCCTTTAATTCAACTTAAAGTAGGTCCATTTTTACAGAATATTTTGGGCTTTCTTCCTTTCTTCCAAGGATATCCCACAGGAGTAGGATATCTCAATGCAGGAGTTGTATTGTCTATTATGATTATTCCCACTATATCCTCCCTTTCCCGTGAGGTGTTTATGGCTGTTCCTATGGATCAAAGAGAGGCAGGATATGCCTTAGGTATGACCAAGTGGGAAGTAATCAGAAAAGTAGTTCTTGGGAATGCTAAGTCAGGAATCTTTGCAGCAGGAATTTTAGGGCTTGGGAGAGCTTTGGGAGAGGCAGTGGCAGTAACCATGGTAATTGGAAACTTCTACAATATATCTGTATCTCTTTTCTCTCCTGGGGTAACCATAACCAGTGTGATCATTAATGAGTTTGTGGAAGCTGTGGGAGGGTTAAAGATTTCTGCCCTTATAGAACTTGCTCTTATACTATTTATAATTACCTTTTTTGTAATGGGATTTGCCAGGTATTATATATTAAGAAGGATTGAGAATAAATGAACTATAGAAGAAGGAAGACTACAAACTATATAATGCTTGGAATTTGTATAGCTGCATTCTTTATAGGAGCTATCTTTCTATTTTGGATTCTTGGAGATGTTTTTCTAAAGGGTATAAAGTATATAAACTGGAAGCTTTTTGTGGAACTACCAAAACCACCTGGTATACCAGAAGGGGGTTTTGGTAATGCAATTCTTGGCACCTTTATCTTAACCATCTTAGCAAGT
>JAKOUL010000114.1 GCA_029776735.1 Dictyoglomota bacterium | reverse complement strand
ATTAAAAAGATAAGGTTCTTAGCATAAGATGAGTTTTTATCATATTCAATTCTATAATAAGCTCTAAGATTTTTAAATTTATCCATATAAGAGGCTATATCCGTATAAGTATCAGAGGATATATAAATCGTAGGAATACTAACTTTATAAGGAATTACAGATTTCTGCAAAATCATTTCAGTTCTATTTTTTGGTACCTTCATAATTACTCCTTCTGCTCCCCACATTTTTGCATAAATAAAATTTTTTGAAAGATCCCCATCAATCAGTAAAAAAGAGCCTTTTAAACTTTCTCCTTCTTTTTTAATATACCCCTCTTTTTCCCAATTCCTTGAAAATTTATCCCTAAAATCTTTCCCATACATATAACTTTTCAGTTTCTTATCTCCTTCTTTTAAGATAAACTCTGGTGTATCTTTTAAAACAAAAACATCTACAGGAAATCTTTGATAGATAAACTTATTAAGCCCTATATTCCTAAGATCATCTTTAAGAAAGTAAATAGCTCTTAAATTATCTAATGTGCCTGCCTCTCTTCCTGCATACTTTTTATCTGAAAGCTCTCTAACTATCTGTAGGGCATAGTCTCCCCTTACCGAGGATTCTAAAGGAGAAAAAAGGATAAGAACAAATACAAGGATAGATACAAATTTTAAAAGCTTTGAGCCTTTCATTTTCCTTTATAAATTCCTATCCTAATTTATTTTCTATCTCTTTAAGAAGGAGAAGAGCTGAATTTAAAAGAGAATATGTATCAAGGTCCTGAGGAAGAGACTTTGACTTTAATTTAAGAGTATATTCCTCTAACTCATTTAATAAAGATGAGACATCAACCTTAGGCGCTATCTTTGGGGATACGATCTCTTTTTTATCCAGATCTACAGTTTGAGCATAATTAGGAATCATGGTTTTCTTACCCTTAAGCTGCAATACCTGACTTAAAGTCTGAGAAGCTTTAGGCTCACCATGGGTTATTATAAATATAGGATCTCCCTGAAAATTCTCAGCCCATTTTAATAGGTCTTTTTGATCTGCATGAGCAGAAAAACCGTTTAGAGTATGAATCTTTGCCTTTACATTGATCTCTTCTCCCATAATATAAACCATCTTTTCTCCATCTACAATCCTTCTTCCAGGGGTTCCTTGAGCTTGATATCCCACAAAAATTACATGAGTATTTTCCTTCCAGAGACTATGCTTTAAATGATGCAATATTCTTCCTCCTGTACACATACCACTTCCTGCTATAACAATAGCAGAATCTATACTATTTATACTTTTAGATTCATCTACCGTAGATGCAAATTTCAAATTATTAAGAGAAAAGGGATCTACACCATCTAAAAGGAATCTCTGAATCTCACCAGAAAGAAGATTACTGTGCTTTTCATAGACCTCTGTTACCTTTTTACCCATGGGACTATCAAAAAATACAGGTGTCTTTGAAAGAATAGGATTTTTAAAAGAAAGCAACATAATTTCATATATTACCCTTTGAGCCCTATCTACCACAAATGAGGGAATAAGAATCTT
>JAKOUL010000130.1 GCA_029776735.1 Dictyoglomota bacterium | reverse complement strand
GTTAGAGAATAATTTGCCTTTTTTAGCATCTGCTGAAGCTTTCCTATGTTTAATATTTGCCCATTTGGAATGTCCTGACATATTCTTCGCCTCCTACTCAAAGAATGGAATTTACTACTTCCTAAGAATTCTACAATATTTCATAAAGTTTGACAAGAATGACACTTTTCAGTAAACTTTCATACCATGAGCATAAGATTAATATTAACTGACATAGAAGGATGCCTCACTACAAATAAGGGAATAGCCTTAAATCTTCAAGCTTTTCAATGGATAAGAGAGCATCTTGAAAAGCTCCCATCAATAGCCCTATGTACAGGAAGATCACAGCCATACATAGAAGGTATTTTACAAGCCATCGGAAAGTTTGAAGATTCTGTAGGAGAAAATGGATGCATTCTCTATATTATGGAGAAAGATGATATCATTCTTCACCCTAAAGTAAATGAGGAAACCCTTAAAGAGAAAGAAGAATTGAAGAAATTTTTAAGAGAAAAACTTGAGGGTAAAGCTCATATAGAACCAGGAAAAGAAGTTTGCGTATCTCTATATCCCGAAGGAAAACTTACAGTACCAGAGCTTTCTGAGATTACTAAAGAGCTTTTAAAAAATACCTTTCCAAATTTCCAAGTAGTTTACTCCTATAGTGCTGTAGATATCACACCTCAAGGTATAGATAAGGGAGCAGGTATGGAGATGTTAGTGAAAAGGAAAAAACTAAATTATGATGAGATATTAGGAATTGGAGATAGTTTAGGAGATTTACCATTTCTCCAAAAATTAAAGTATAAAGCAACTCCTGCTAATGGACATCCTACTTTAAAAAGTATAGCTACCTATACTGCAAAAGAAGAAAATGTCTTAGGCGTTATTGAGATTCTAAAGTATTTCTTTTTTTAAATAAATCTTCCATTATTTCAGGAAGAAGTCCTATAATATCCGATGCAATAAGTCCATAGGAACCTTTTCTTTCCCTCCATAAGTTCACAGAATAAGCATGAATATAACTTCCCAATAAACAAGCTTCTTTCTCTGAAAGTCCTTGAGCAAGAAAACCTGTAATTATTCCTGTAAGCACATCTCCAGAACCTGCAGTAGCAAGCAGCGAATCAGCAAATGGATTTATATAAGTCTCTCCTTCAGGTGTAAAGGTCAAAGAATAAGGTCCTTTTAAAATCAAGTGTACCTTATATCTTTCTACAAATTCATCTCCAATTTTAAATCTATTTTTCTGTACATCCTCTGGAGAAGTGCCTAAAATTCTTGCCATCTCTCCAAAATGAGGGGTTAAAATCATTCTTTTATTAAGATCAGGCAAAATATCTCTCACATAGGAAAGAGCATCTGCATCTACTACTACTGGTATAGAAATTCTCCTTAGAAATTCTTGAACAAAATGTTTAGTCTCATCATAAATACCTACACCAGGACCTATTCCTACCGCATTTATTCCTAAGTCTTTAATCATAGAACATAAGTTCTCAATATTTTCGGAGCTTACAAATCCTTCTTTATCCCTTAGAGACAATATAATAATCTCAGGATATAGACTTCTATACAACATATGAATAGACTCTGGAACAGCAAGATAAACCATTCCTGTACCTACTCTTAACGCAGACATAGTAGAAAGAATAGGTGCTCCTGTATATCTTACAGATCCTCCTATAATTAAAGCTTTCCCCTTTTTAGTTTTGTGAACATTTTTAGAATAAACAGGAAGGAATTTATATAAGTCTTCTTTTTCTACAAGATTTATCCTTGAGGAAACAAAATCTTCCAAAATATCTAATGGAATACCTAAATTGCTTATTTTTAAGTCTCCTATATAATCTATCGTCGTGGGATTAAAAAATCCAAGTTTTGGAAAAAACATAGTAAAGGTTATATCAGCTTTTAAAACTCCTCCCATAACTTCTCCTGTATCAGAATTTATACCAGATGGAACATCTACTGCAATCACAAGTTTCTTTATTGAGTTTATAAAATCAAAGACATTTTTCAAAGATTCTTCTATATTCCTATTTAACCCCACTCCAAAAATCCCATCTATGATAAGATCAAAATCTTTTAGATCTTGATAGTTATCTCTTAAAGATACAACTTCTATATTTTCCTTTTCTAAGAGTTTATATTGGATCTTTAATAAAGAAGACATATTCTTATCCCATAGATAGGTAAAAATTTTAGGCTTTATACCATTATTAAGAAAATGTCTTACTAATGAAAGAGCATCTCCACCATTATTTCCAGGTCCACAAAGTACAGCTATCTTTCTATCTTTTAAATTACTAAAATGCTCTTTTAAAAAGTTGAAAAGACTCCAAGAAGCATTCTCCATAAGCATAATAGGTGGTATTCCATACTTTTCTTCAAGACCCTTCTCAATATTTCTTATATCTGTGGAGATTACCACTTTCATTTTTTACCCTCTATAGTTATGATAACTTTATTGGGAAGACACACTATACTTTCTCCTTTTTTACTAATATAACCTTGTTTTACACATATTTTATCAGGACAAGGAGAAGAGATCATGTGAAAACCTTTCCCTTCTCTATACTCAAAGATACTTATTCCCAATGGACCATTTACCTCAAACTCATCTCCATCTCTTACCTTATCTAATGATAATCTAATTATTTCTTTATTTTCTACAACTACCACTAAATAAGAGCCTTCTCCTTGAGTTATAATAAGAAGTAAAAAAATACTTATAAATATCAGTATAAATATAATTAAAAAATCTTTTTTCTTAATGCTCATTAATATTCAACATAAAATTATCACAAATTTTACAACTTTACCAGTGTATTTACAAAACTCAAGACTAAGTTTGGAAAAGCTTTATCTGAGATAACTTGACAAAATATTTTAAGCAATGTTAGAATTCCAAAAATTCTGGAGGAAATGTTATGGAAAAATTTATGATCAAAGAGATAAAAGAAGGTGTAGAGGTAACAGCAAGTTTTAAAAATAGATTAGAAGAATTTAATCAGATAGGGCAGAAGATTATAAAATTTGATCCCCAAAATATAGTTTTTGTTGCTAGAGGTACATCTAATCATGCTGCTAATTGGGGAAAGTATTATATAGAATCTCAAGTAGGTATTCCAGTATCTTTATGTGCACCTTCTCTTTTTACCATATATAAACTTCCTCCTAATCTTAAAAATTCAGTAGTATTTGCCATATCTCAATCTGGAGAAAGTGATGATATATGTGAAGTTATAGATGTAGCTAATAAACAAGGAGCTCTAACTATAGGAATTACTAATAATCCTGAAAGTAAACTCTCAAAAATTGCACAAGAATGTTTTTTCCTCAATGCTGGTATAGAGAAAAGTGTTGCTGCTACAAAAACTTATTTGGCACAACTTGCCTCATTATATTTTATTAGTAATGCCCTAAAGGGTAGAAAATCTATAGAAGAATTTGACAAAATAATAGCTGGTATGAGAAACGTTTTAGAAAGAGAGGAAGAAATAAAAGAAAAAGTAAAACCTTATAAGTTTATGGAACACTGTGCTGTATTAGGAAGAGGTTTTAATCTTCCCACTGCTATGGAAGCAGCATTAAAATTAAAAGAAACTTCATATGTAATTTCTCAGGGCTATTCTTCAGCAGATTTTATGCATGGACCATTAGCCCTTGTCAGTGATGGATTCCCTATATTCTTCTTCGCTTCCAAAGGAGAAAGTCTGGCTAATTCTATAGAGACTCTTAATATCCTTAAAGAAAAAGGAAGCAGTATATTCCTTTTTAGCAATGAACTCTCTTTAGCTAAAGATTATGATGGAATCTTTATAGAATGCGAGATTTCAGAATATGTTTCCCCAATTCTTCTTATATATCCAGCACAATTTTTTGCATATCACCTTGCAATATTAAAGGGAAGAGATCCTGACAATCCAAGAAATATTAGGAAGGTGACTATTACAAAATAATGTGGATTATTGAGATTGCATTAAATCTTCTTAAAAATCCCATATTTGTTGTACCTATATCTATAGCTATTTTAACTCAAGGGGTAAAGGGAATAATAAGAAGTATTCAAGAGAAAAGGCTCATTGGAAAGGCTTTTTTTGAATGGGGAGGGATGCCAAGTTCTCACTCAGCTTTGGTGGTTTCTCTTTCCTTAGTAACTGGGTTGAAAGAGGGTTTTGATTCTTCTATTTTTATTCTTTCTATATTCTTTGCTGGATTTGTAATAGCTGATGCTATAGGAGTAAGATTAGCCTCAGAGGAACAGGCTAAGGTTATAAATAAGATACTCCGAAATGAAATAGAAGATAAAGAATTGAAGAATATCAAATTAAAAGAATCTATCGGACATACATCTATTGAAGCTTTTATAGGAGGAATCATTGGATTCGTTTTATCATACCTTATTTACCAGATAGCATTTACAAGATGAAGATAGGATATTTCAGTGATACTTACCGCCCTCACAAAAATGGTGTAGCTACCGCATTAAGTATACAGAAGAAGGCTTTTGAAGAAGAAGGTCATGAATTACATCTATTTATTCCATATATCCCAAACTCTTCCCAAGAGAAAAATGTTTATAAACTACTTTCAGTTACTTTTCCTTTTCAAAAAGAACATAGAATAGCAGTACCTTTTTCTCTTAAATATGATCTACTTTTAAACAAGATAGACCTTGAGATTATTCATACTCATACTCCCTTCTCCTTAGGAATTTTTGGGTGGTACGAAGCAAGAAAAAGAAAGATTCCTCTTGTTCATACATACCATACCCTCTTTACAGAATATGCATATTATATATGGGACCATTTCCCAGAATTTATTAAAAAGCATCTAATTACTGAAGAGAACGCAAAGGATATTGCTATATGGATGAGTAGGGCTTATTGTAATTTATGTGACCTTATTATAGCCCCTTCTACAAAGGTCAAAAAACTCCTTGTGGACTTTGGAGTAAAGTCTCCTATTGAGATCCTTCCCAACGGCTTAGATCTAAGAGACTTCAAACCTATAAAAAAAAATCTTGCAAGAGAAAAACTCAACCTACCTAAGAATGCTACGATTTTGCTCTTTGTGGGAAGACTTGGCAAAGAAAAAAATATAGAGTATCTCCTTAAAGTAGAAAAATGGCTTAAAGTAAATACTTCTTATCCTATCTATTTAGTAATAGTGGGGGATAATCCTGATAAAAGAGTCTTAGAAGGATTGAAAAAAGAAGCTAAAGAGCTTGATATAGAAGATAGGATTAAGTTTACAGGATACTTAGAATATAAGGATATAGCAAATGCATATTTTGCTTCAGATATATTTGTATTCTCTTCTCTCACAGAAACTCAAGGCTTAGTGGTATTAGAAGCTCTTACTACGGGACTTCCTGTGGTTGCCTTACAAGATGAAGCCATAGGGGATTTTGTAGGAGATGAATATAATGGTTTCTTAATACCACATAGTCCCTATAAAATAGAAGAGAGCATTTATGAGTTTGGAAGAAAAATCATTGAACTTATAAATAATAAAGAGTTATATTTTACTCTATCGGAAAATGCAATAAAAAGCGCAAAAGATTACAGTGTACAGGAAA
>JAKOUL010000129.1 GCA_029776735.1 Dictyoglomota bacterium | reverse complement strand
GTTAGAGAATAATTTGCCTTTTTTAGCATCTGCTGAAGCTTTCCTATGTTTAATATTTGCCCATTTGGAATGTCCTGACATATTCTTCGCCTCCTACTCAAAGAATGGAATTTACTACTTCCTAAGAATTCTACAATATTTCATAAAGTTTGACAAGAATGACACTTTTCAGTAAACTTTCATACCATGAGCATAAGATTAGTATTAACTGACATAGAAGGATGCCTTACCGCAAATAAGGGAATAGCCTTAAATCTTCAAGCTTTTCAATGGATAAGAGAGCATCTTGAAAAGCTTCCACCAATAGCTCTATGTACAGGAAGATCACAGCCATACATAGAAGGTATTTTACAAGCCATCGGAAAATTTGAAGATTCTGTAGGAGAAAATGGATGCATTCTCTATATTACAGAGAAAGATGACATCACCCTTCACCCTAAAATAAATGAGAAAACCTTAAAAGAAAAAGAGAAAATGAAAAAATTTTTAAGAGAGAAACTTGAGGGTAAAGCTCATATAGAGCCAGGGAAAGAGGTTTGCGTATCTTTATATCCTGAAGGAAAACTTACAGTACCAGAACTCTCTGAGATTACTAAAGAGCTTTTAAAAAATACCTTTCCAAATTTCCAAGTAGTTTATTCCTATAGTGCAGTAGATATCACACCTCAAGGTATAGACAAGGGAGCAGGTATGGAGATGTTAGTGGAAAGGAAAAAACTAAATTATGATGAGATATTAGGAATTGGAGATAGTTTAGGAGATTTACCATTTCTTCAAAAATTAAAGTGCAAAACAACTCCTGCTAATGGACATCCCACTTTAAAAAGCATAGCTACCTATACTGCAAAAGAAGAAAATATCTTAGGCGTCATTGAGATTCTAAAGCATTTTTTCCTTTGAATAAATCTTCCATTACCTCAGGAAGAAGTCCTATAATATCCGATGCAATAAGCCCATAAGAACTTTTTCTTTCCTTCCATAAGTTTGCAGAATAAGCATGAGTATAACTTCCTAATAAACAAGCTCCTTTCTCTGAAAGTCCTTGAGCAAGAAGTCCTGTAATTATTCCTGTAAGTACATCTCCAGAACCCGCAGTGGCAAGCAGTGAATCAGCAAATGGATTTATATATGTCTCTTTTTCAGGCGTAAAAGTTAAAGAATAAGGTCCTTTTAAAATCAAATGTACCTTATATTTTTCTACAAATTCATCTCCAATTTTAAATCTATTCTTCTGTATATCCTCTGGAGAAGTGCCTAAAATTCTTGCCATCTCTCCAAAATGAGGGGTTAAAATCATTCTTTTATTATTAAGCTCAGGCAAAATATCTCTCACATAGGAAAGAGCATCTGCATCTACTACTACTGGTATAGAAATTCTCCTTAGAAATTCTTGAACAAAATAATTAGTCTCACCATAAATCCCTATTCCAGGACCTATTCCTACCGCATTTATTCCTAAGTCTTTAATCACAGAAACTAAGCTCTCAATATTTTGTGAACTTATAAATCCTTCTCTATCCTTTAGAGGTAATATAATAATCTCAGGATATAAACTTCTATATAACATATGAATAGACTCTGGAACTGCAAGATAAACCATACCTGTATCTACCCTTAATGCGGACATAGCAGAAAGAATAGGTGCTCCTGTATATTTTATAGAACCCCCTATAATTAAAGCTTTCCCCTTTTTAGTTTTGTGAACATTTTTAGAATAAACAGGAAGGAATTTATATAAGTCTTCTTTCTCTACAAGATTTATCCTTGAAGAAACAAAATCTTCCAAAATATTCAATGGAAAACCTAAATTACTTATTTTTAAGTCTCCTATATAATCTATCGTCGTGGGATTAAAAAATCCAAGTTTTGGAAAAAACATAGTAAATGTTACATCCGCTTTTAAAACTCCCCCCATAATCTCCCCTGTATCAGAATTCATACCAGATGGAACATCTACTGCGATCACAAGTTTCTTTATTGAGTTTACAAAATCAAAGACATCTTTTAAAGATTCTTCTATATTCCTACTTAATCCCACCCCAAAAATCCCATCTATGACAAGATCAAAATCTTTTAGATCTTGATAATTCTCTATTAAAGATACAACTTCTATACTTTCCTTTTCTAAGAGTTTATATTGGATGTTCAATAAAGAAGATGTATTCTTATCCCACAGATAGGTGAAAATTTTAGGTTTTATACCATTATTAAGAAAATATCTTACCAATGAAATAGCATCCCCACCATTGTTTCCAGGTCCACAAAGTACAGCTATCTTTCTATCTTTTAAATTACTAAAATGCTCTTTTAAAAAGTTGAAAAGACTCCCAGAAGCATTTTCCATAAGCATGATAGGAGGAATCCCATACTTTTCTTCAAGACCCTTCTCAATATTTCTTATATCTGTGGAGGTTACCACTTTCATTTTTTATTCTCTATAGTTATGATGACTTTATTGGGAAGACACACTATACTTTCTCCTTTTTTACTAATATAACCTTGTTTTATACATATTTTATCAGGACAAGGAGAAGAAACCATGTGAAAACCTTTACCTTCTCTATACTCAAAGATACTTATTCCCAATGGACCTTTCACTTCAAACTTATCTCCATCTCTTACTTTATCTAATGATAATCTAATTATTGCTTCATTTTCTACAACTACCACTAAATAAGAGCCTTCTCCTTGAGTTATAATAAGAAGTAAGAAAATACTTATAAATATCAGTATAAATATAATTAAAAAATCTTTTTTCTTAATACTCATTATTGTTCAAATTAAAATTACCACAAATTTTACAAGTTTACCAGTATATTTCATAAAGCTCGAGATCAAAAGGCTCAACCATACCTAAAATTAGCCTACAAATATTTTATATTTTATATTTAAAATCTACAGAAAAGCTTTAGCCGGAATAACTTGACAAACTATTTTAACTAATGTTAGAATTCCAAAAATTCTGGAGGCAAACTTCATGGAAAAATTTATGATTAAAGAGATAAAAGAAGGTGTAGAGGTAATAACAAGTTTTAAAAATAGATTAGAAGAATTTAATCAAATAGCCCAGAGGATTATAAACTTTGATCCTCAAAATATAGTTTTTGTTGCCAGAGGCACATCTAATCATGCTGCTAATTGGGGAAAGTATTATATAGAATCTCAAGTAGGTATCCCAGTATCTTTATGTGCACCTTCTCTTTTTACCATATATAAACTTCCTCCTAATCTTAAAAATTCAGTAGTATTTGCCATATCTCAATCTGGAGAGAGTGAGGATATATGTGAAGTTATAGAGGTAGCTAATAAACAGGGAGCTCTAACTATAGGAATTACTAATAATCCTGAAAGTAAACTCTCAAAAATTGCACAAGAATGTTTTTTCCTCAATGCTGGTATAGAGAAAAGTGTTGCTGCTACAAAAACTTATTTGGCACAACTTGCCTCATTATATTTTATTAGTAATGCATTAAAGGGTAGAAAATCTATAGAAGAATTTGATAAAATAATAGCTGGTATGAGAAACATTTTAGAGAGAGAGGAGGAAATAAAAGAAAAAGTAAAACCTTATAAGTTTATGGAACACTGTGCTGTATTAGGAAGAGGTTTTAATCTTCCCACTGCTATGGAAGCAGCATTAAAATTAAAAGAAACCTCATATATAATTTCTCAGGGTTATTCTTCTGCAGATTTTATGCATGGACCATTAGCTCTTGTCAGTGATGGATTCCCTGTATTCTTCTTCGCTCCCAAAGGAGAAAGCCTGGCTAATTCTATAGAGACTCTTAATATCCTTAAAGAAAAAGGAAGTAGTATATTCCTTTTTAGTAATGAACTCTCTTTAGCTAAAGAATATGATGGCATCTTTATAGAGTGCGAAATTTCAGAATATGTTTCCCCAATCCTCCTTATATATCCAGTGCAATTTTTTGCATATTACCTTGCAATATTAAAGGGAAGAGACCCTGACAATCCAAGAAATATTAGGAAGGTGACCATCACAAAATAATGTGGATCATTGAAATTGCATTAGATCTTCTCAGAAATCCCATATTTGTTATACCTATATTTATAGCTATTTTAACTCAAGTGGTAAAAGGAACAATAAGAAGCATTCAAGAGAAAAGACTTATTCGGAGAGCTTTTTTTGAATGGGGAGGAATGCCAAGTTCTCACTCAGCTTTAGTAGTCTCTCTTTCCTTAATAATTGGATTGAAAAATGGTTTTGATTCTTCCATTTTTATTCTTTCCACATTCTTTGCTGGATTTGTAATAGCTGATGCTATAGGAGTAAGATTAGCATCAGAAGAACAGGCTAAGGTTATAAATAAAATACTCCGAAATGAGATAGAAGATAAAGAATTGAAGAATATCAGATTAAAAGAATCTATTGGACATACACCTATTGAAGCTTTTATAGGAGGAATCATTGGGTTCGTTTTAGCATACCTTATTTATCAGATAGTATTCACAAGATGAAGATAGGGTATTTCAGTGATACTTACCGTCCTCACAAAAATGGTGTAGCTACTGCCTTAAGTATACAGAAGAAGAATTTTGAAGAAGAAGGTCATGAATTACATCTATTTATCCCATATATTCCAAACTCTCTTCAAGAGAAAAATGTTTATAAATTACCTTCAATTACTTTCCCTTTTCAAAAGGAACATAGAATAGCAGTACCTTTTTCTCTTAAATACGACCTACTCTTAAACAAGATAGACCTTAAGATCATTCATACTCATACTCCATTCTCATTAGGAATTTTTGGGTGGTACGAAGCAAGAAAAAGAAAAATTCCTCTTGTTCATACATACCATACTCTCTTTACAGAATATGCATATTATATATGGGACCATTTCCCAGGATTCATTAAAAAGCATCTAATCACAGAAAAGGAAGCGAAAGATATTGCCATATGGATGAGTAAAACTTATTGTAACTTATGTGACCTTATCATAGCTCCTTCTACTAAGGTCAAAAAACTTCTTATAGATTTTGGAGTAAAGTCTCCCATTGAGATCCTTCCCAACGGCTTAGATATAAGAGATTTCAAACCTATAGATAAAAACCTTGCAAGAGAAAAACTCAACCTACCTAAGGATGCTATGATTTTGCTCTTCGTAGGAAGGCTTGGCAAAGAAAAAAATATAGAGTATCTTCTCAAAGTAGAAAAATGGCTTAAGTTAAATACTTCTTATCCTATCTATTTAGTAATAGTAGGGGATAACCCTGATAAAAGAGTTTTGGAAGGATTAAGAAAAGAAGCCGAAGAACTTGATATAGAAGATAGGGTTAAATTTACAGGATATTTAGAATATGAGGATATAGCAAATGCATATTTTGCTTCAGATATATTTGTATTCCCTTCTCTCACAGAAACTCAGGGCTTAGTGGTATTAGAAGCTCTTACTACTGGACTTCCTGTAATTGCCTTACAAGATGAAGCCATAGGGGATTTTGTAGGAGATGAATATAATGGTTTCTTAATACCACATAGTCCCTATAAAATAGAAGAGAGCATTTATGAGTTTGGAAGAAAAATCATTGAACTTATAAATAATAAAGAGTTATATTTTACTCTATCGGAAAATGCAATAAAAAGCGCAAAAGATTACAGTGTACAGGAAA
>JAKOUL010000084.1 GCA_029776735.1 Dictyoglomota bacterium | reverse complement strand
AATGATATACCGTTTAAAACTTGTTGTAGTATATTAACCACTTATAACATTTACCTCTCAAATTATATTTTTAACTTTTTTATTATACAAAGGGGAGGCAAATCTTCTCACCTCCCCCTCCATTCCATTAATAAGATGGAAATTTAAATCTTCTTACGGTTGTACTGTGGCTTTATATACTTGCTTTCCTTCTTTAATTTCAATGATTGCTGCACTCTTTATAGGATTCCTATTAGAATCAAAGGTGATTGTACCTGATACACCTTTAAATCCTTTGGTAGCAGCAAGTGCATCTCTGATCTTTGCAGACTCGGTGCTTCCCGCTCTTTTTATTGCATCTGCAAGAAGTTTTAGTGAATCATAACCCAAGGCACCAAAAGATTCTGGGGTGCTTCCATATTTCTTAGAATAATTATTAACAAAGGTTCTTACTACAGGATCCTTAGATTCTGGACTGTAGTGATTAGTAAAGAAGCATCCTTCTGCTGTTTTTCCAGCTGTTTGAACTAATATAGGAGAGTCCCAACCATCACCACCACCAAAAGGAACAGTAATTCCAAGTTCTCTTGCCTGAAGAAGTATTGGCCCTATATCAGAATAATAACCTGGTAGGTATACAAAGTCTGGTTTTGCGGCCTTAATTTTAGTAAGTTGAGCTCTAAAATCAGAGTCTCCTTCAGAGTAAGATTCCTCAGCTACAATCTTCCCACCAAGAGAGATAAATTTTTGTTTGAAAGCAGAAGCAAGTCCTCTACTGTAATCACTAGTAACAGCAGTAAAAATTGCAGCTGTTTTTTTCTTAAGATTCTTGTAAATAAAGTTTGCCATTACTTCGCCTTGGAAATCATCTATAAAGCAAGTTCTGAAAATATAGTCTCCCACCTGTGTTACCTTAGGACTAGTTGCAGTTGGTGTAAGAAGTACAACTTTAGATTGTTGAGCAATAGGAGCCACAACTAAAGTTATAGAACTTGTTGCTTCACCGATCAAAGCTACAACCTTATCTCTTTCTATCAACTTCCTGGTAGCATTAGCAGCCTCTTCTGGTTTATACTGGTCATCTTCAATCACAAGTTCAATCTTGCTTCCCAATACTCCACCTCTTGCATTAATCTCCTCTACTGCTAACTTTATACCATTAGTACAAGAAAGTCCAAAAGTTGCGACGGGACCTGTAATTGGAAGTACCACTCCTATTTTAATAGTGCCTGCTGCCTGGAGAGGAAGGACTAAAAGTGAAACAAAGAGGATAGAGATAGACAATAATTTCAAAAAGCTCTTCATTTCTTCACCTCCCTAAAGAATATATTTATAAAAAGAAGTATATCTATTACATTAAAGTAAGTCAAGAAAAAAAATAATATCCTTACTAATTCCTTAAAAAACTAAAATGGTATATATACCTTAAATTTTTATGGGTATATCCTATAAATCATTCTTGGAAAAGGAATTGTTTCTCTTATATGCTTCAATCCACAAATCCATGCTACAGTTCTTTCAACTCCAAGCCCAAAACCCGAATGGGGCACTGAGCCATATCTTCTTAGGTCTATATACCATTCAAAATCATCTTTGGGTAAGCCATATTCCTCAATTTTTTCTTCTAAAAGTTTCAAATCATGGATTCTTTGACTTCCCCCAATTATCTCCCCATATCCTTCAGGAGCAAGTAAATCATTATTTAGAACTTCATTTGGATTCTCAGGATCAGGCTGCATATAAAAAGGCTTAATTTTCGCAGGATAGTGATGAATAAATACTGGTTTATCAAATTGATTAGATATAATTGTTTCTTCATCTCCACCAAAATCATCTCCATATTCTATATCCACTTTATTTCTTTTTAGAATTTCAATAGCTTCCTTATATGTAATACTTGGGAAGGGTGGAGTAATATTCTCTAAGGGTTTAACATCTCTCTCCAAAATTTCAAGTTCTTTTGTTCTTTTCTCTAAAACCCTCTGAACAATATAACTTACAAGTTCTTCTTGCAACCTCATATTATCCTGCCAATCCCAATATGCCATTTCAGGTTCTACCATCCAAAACTCAGTAAGATGTCTTCTTGTTTTTGACTTCTCTGCACGGAAGGCAGGTCCAAAGCAGTACACCTTACCAAACGCCATACAGGCTGCTTCCATATAAAGCTGCCCACTTTGAGAAAGATAAGCTTTTCCTAAATCAAAATAATCCAGAGAAAACAATGTAGTAGTCCCTTCACATGAAGAAGGGGTTAAAATCGGTGCATCTACAAGAACAAATCCTTTCTCATCTAAAAAATCTCTGATAGCTTTAACAACCTCATTTCTAACTCTTAAAATTGCATTTTGTTTACGAGATCTAATCCATAAATGTCTTCTCTCCATTAAAAAATCTACAGAGTGCTCCTTCTTTTGAATGGGATACTCTTCAGAAATAGATACCACATTTACTTTTTTAAGTTGAAGTTCATATCCACCAGAGGCTCTTGGTTCTTTCCTTAAGTCACCAATTACAATAATAGAGGACTCCAAAGGAATCTTCTCTAAATCTTCAATCTCCTCTTGAGAAAAGTTATCAACAGTAGCTACCCCCTGAATATATCCTGTACCATCTCTTATAATTAAAAATACAACCTTACCGCTGGATCTTTTATTAGAAAGCCAGCCTCTTATCTCAACTTCGCCTTCTTGAATCTTAGGTATGTCTTCAATATAAACCCATAAAGCCATATAATAATTCCCCCTCTTATGTTTTTTTTACTAAGTCAAAAGCTCTTCTTTCTGCCTCGTACATAATCTTCTCTTCATCAAGAGTCTTCAACTCTCTTTTCTCCATCAATATTTTCCCATCAACAATTACAGTATCTACATCGCTTCCCGAAGCAGAATAAACCAAATGAGAGATTAAATTATGCCTTGGAAAGAAATGATGTTTATTAATATCTATAAGTATTAAATCTGCTTTATATCCCTCTTTTATAATCCCTGAATCATTCCATCCTAAAATCTCCATACCATTTTTTGTAGCAAGATTTAAAGCAGTATTAGCAGGTACCACTATAGGATCAAGCTCTATTCCTTTGTGAAGAATAGCTGCCAATCTAAGCTCCTCCCACATATCCAGATTATTATTACTTGCAGGACCATCAGTACCAAGCCCTACTTTTACTCCTTTTTCAATCATTTTCCCTATGGGAGCAACCCCAGAAGCAAGTTTAAGATTACTTTGAGGGTTATGAGCTACACCAACTCCTTTTTCGGCAAGGATCTCTATTTCCTCGTCATCTACACAAACACAATGGGCAGCAAGAACTGGAACATTAAAAAGTCCAATCTTATTCATAAGTCTAATAGGCGTAAGCCCATAAGCATCTTTTATATCTTTAACCTCTGATGCAGTTTCAGAAAGATGAGTATGAATTCTTAAATTATATTCTACTGCCTTATCAACCACCTTCTCTAAAAATGAGGGGGAACAAGTATATGGAGCATGGGGTGCAAGCATAGCCAAAATTCTTCCATTTTCTGCTTTATGCCAATTTTTAGCAAAATCCAAACCTCCCTTTAAAGTACTTTCTTCTCTACCTAAGGTGGGAATCATTCCTACAGATAAAGAAGCTCTTATTCCACTTTTTACTACAGCTTTTGCTACTTCATCCATATAAAAATACATATCTGCAAAAGCACAAGTGCCAGATCTTATCATTTCACAAAGTCCAAGTAAACTTCCCCAGTAAACATCTTCTGCTGTTAACTTTGCCTCTTGAGGCCATATCTTATTTTCTAACCACTCTTTTAATGGTAAATCATCAGCAAATCCTCTAAAAAGAGTCATAGCTAAATGAGTATGAGTATTTACAAGTCCTGGCATAGCAAGTTTATTTTTACCATCAATCCGATAATCCACATCTTCAAAATCTTTCTTATCAGAGATGGTAGCAATTCTATCATTCTCAATAAGGATATACTTATCAAAGAGAATTTTATCTTCCTGAAGCAGATCTACATTTTCAATTAGAATTCTCATAATAAGATTCCTCCTTTAATTTACGGATATTATCTCTATAGGGTGGATAAATAATCCCTTTATCCGTAATAATTCCAGATATATATTCTGCAGGTGTTACATCAAAAGCAGGATTTATTGCCAAGATCCCTTCTGGAGCAATTCTTTTCCCCATAAAACTTAATACTTCCTCCGCTTCCCTTTCCTCTATAATAATATCCTCTCCTTTTTCTAAATTAAAATCAAAAGAAGAGACAGGAGCAGCAATATAAAAGGGAATATTATGATGATAAGCAAGTACTGCAATAGAATATGTACCTATTTTATTTGCCACATCTCCTCTTAAAGTTATTCTATCAGCTCCTACAATAACAAGATCCACTAACTTCTTTGCAAAGAGATAACCTACCATATTATCTGTAATAAGAGTAGCAGGAATTCCTTCCTTAGAAAGTTCCCAACCAGTAAGCCTACTTCCCTGAAGAAGGGGTCTTGTCTCAGTAAAATAAACCATCTCTAATATTTTTCTATTCCAACCCTCCTTAATTACTCCAAGAGCAGTTCCAAGACCTATAGTAGCTAAACTCCCCGTATTACAGTGAGTCAAGACTTTTGCTTTTGGAGGAATAATACTTACTCCAAAATTAGCTATAGCTTGAGATCTTTCTCTTTCTTCATTCTCTATTTTTCTTGCTTCTTCTAAAAGCAAAAGTTTCAAGTCAATAGAAGATAAATCTTTGTTCTTATTAATTACATCTGCCATTCTATTTATAGTAGAGAATAAATTTATAGCTGTAGGACGTGAAACAGCAAATTCGCTCATTACTTCATGAAGATAAGCAAGAAGGTTAGTACCTGTATATTTAAAGGCAGCCAATACAATTCCATAAGCAGTTGCTACTCCAATAGCAGGAGCACCTCTTACCTTCAACTTTTTAATAGCTTCAATAACTTGTTGATACTTAAAGCAAATAATCCAGTCTTCCTTCCAAGGAAGTTTTGACTGGTCAAGAATATAAAGGGTACTATTTTCCCATTTTATTATATTCATTAGCTCTTCTCCTTATACTCCTTTAATGCATCTTTACAAACACAGCTTCTTTCCTTAGGAATCTTAGGTATTACAAAAGAAAAAAGCTTTCTAACTTTCTCTATATTCTCTGACATCACTTCTAAAACCTCTTGATGAGTTAAAATATTCTGAGAAATTCCAGCAGCATAGTTAGTAACAAGAGAGACTGTTGCATAACACATTTCAAGTTCCCGTGCAAGAATCACTTCTGGAACATTAGTCATCCCTACCACATCCCCAAAAGTAGCAAACATCTTTATCTCTGCAGGTGTTTCAAAACGAGGTCCTTCTGTGCATACATAAGTTCCATAAGGATGCACTCTAATACCTAATTCTTTTGCAGCATTAAACAAAATATTTCTTAATTCAGGACAATAAGGATTAGTAAAATCTAAATGTATTACCCTTCCATCATCACCATTATAGTATGTATAATCTCTGTTTTTTGTAAAATCTATGAATTGATCCAAGATCACTATATCTCCTGGGACAAGATTCATTTTCAAACTTCCCACAGCAGTAGTTGTAAGAATTCTCTCTACACCAAGATTCTTTAGTGCCCACATATTCGCCTTATAGTTTACTTTATGTGGAGGAACAGAATGCTTTACCCCATGCCTTGCTAAAAAACCAACCTCTTCCCCATAATAAATACCTTTCAATACCTTAGCTTCCCCAAAAGGAGTAGAAATAATCAATTCTTCTGGATTTTCAAGAAAGGCAGGATCATAAACCCCTGTACCTCCAATAATGGCTATCCTCATAATTCTCCTCCTACATAAGAAAATTCATAATAGAGTTTGCTTTTATATTATCAATAAAGTCATTTAAAATATCTCGTATATTAGTTCCTCTGCTCCCTCTTTGAAGAGCACTATAAAAATAACAAGCTACATCATAAGTAGCTTTATCTATTTGTTTTTGGGAGATCTTAGAAACATCAGAAAATCCTGAGCCTTTCAAATATGCTCTCTCTATATCTTTATAATATTGGGAAGAATTCTTGACGCTGTCTAAAATATAACTCATAGGATACGTTACATAAGTTAAATTCTTTGAAGCTTTAGGATTAATAACTTCAGCATTTTTTTCATACTTACTATGAAACTTATCTTCATTTCCACTGGTAGCAGTATGAAGAGGTTGATTTAAATCTGCTACATAATGAGACAAAACTCCAAGCTGAAAAGCCACAAGTCTCCAAGGTCTTTTAGACTGAATCAAACTTACTATTTCCAAGTATTTTTCCCTTACCTTTTCTGGACCTTTACCTTTTTTATTATCTACCTGATAGATATGATTATCAAAATCCTTATATACTCTATCAGGAGCTACACTACCTTCTAAAAGCTCATCCATATAAGGGACAATCTTTCTTTGATACTCCTTAGGAAGAGAATATACAGCTTCTTCTGCTATCTTAAAATGAGTTTTCCCACTCCATCCTAAAGTAGGATTGATAAAAAGAAAGAGTATAAAAAAGAAAAATAAAAATTTTCTTTTTGTAAAGATCTTTTTCATAATGGAAGATATTTTATCATATATCAATTTATTTTATCACCCTTTCTACAAACCCTCTAAATTCTTCTTCAAAACGATCCTTAGAGAATTTTTTTGCGTTGTTAATCAAATCCTCTTTTTTAAAGTCGTCCCTTTCATTTAAAAACCTAAGTACCGCTTCTTTAAGAGACTTAACTGTTTGTTCACCGAAAAGAATCCCTGTTTTTCCATCAACAACTGTTTCCAATGCTCCTCCTCTTGCATAAGCAATTACTGGAGTTCCACTTGCTTGTGCCTCTACAGGAACTATTCCAAAATCCTCCTCCACTGGAAATATTAATGCCTGAGCCTTTGCAAGATATTCTTTTACAGTATTATCATTCTGCCATCCTAAAATTTTTATATTACTTTCTGCTATTTTTTTAATCTTATGCATCTCTTCCCCTTCACCAATGACTACAAGGGGCAATTTCAATTCATTGAAAGTCTCTACAATCAAATCTACTTTTTTATAAGGTACAAGTCTTGAAATAACTATGAAATAATCCTCTTTCTTTTCTGTAGGAGAAAATCTATCCACATCTACTGGAGGGTATATTACTGTAGCTTCTCTCCTATACACCTTCCATATTCTATTTGCCACATTCTTAGAGTTAGCAGTAAAATAATCAACTCTATTTGAGCTTTCCACATCCCACATTCTTAGATAATGAAAAATAAGTCGTACTAAAAGACTTTTCATTCCACTTTCAACTCTATTATCCTTTAAATATGGGAAATAAAGATCCCAGATATATCTCATAGGGGTATGACAATAGCATATATGCACCTGATAAGAACGAGTTAATACTCCCTTAGCTACACAATGACTACTGGATATAACTAAGTCGTAATCTTTAAGGTCAAACTGTTCTATAGCCATAGGCATTAAGGGAAGATAGGAAGAATATTTACTGCTCCCTAAGGGAAGATGAGAAATGAAAGAGGAATAGACACGATTATTAATTCCCAATGCTTTTAAAGTATCCTTTGAATAAACTAAAGTAAAAATATCCGCCTCAGGATATATCTCAAGAATTGTCTTTAAAACCTTCTCGGCACCACCAATATTTACAATCCAATCATGAACTACTGCTACCTTCACTTTTAATCCTCTATAGGAAAAAGCATCGCTCTAACTGGAGAACCTTCACCATCTTTTATTTTTAGCGGTAAAGCAAATAAGAAATATTTTCCTTCTTGCACATTTAGAAGATTTAAGCCCTCAATAATTCCTATCTCTTTTCCAAGAAGTATCCTATGCACTTTTTTGCCTTCTTCTCCTCTTGGTCCTATAGAAAGATAATCTATGCCCACCGTTTTTATCTCCTTTTCAACTAAAAACTCTGCAGCTTCCCATGAGAGTCCCACATAATTTTCATAGAATTTATTATCTAAAAGTAGTTTTGAATTTTTTGTTTTAAAAAGAATGATATCATTTTTTTCTATAGGTAAATTTTCCACATCTCCTAAGGAAATTTTATCTTCATTTTTAATTTCAAAAACCTTCGCCAAACCATAAAATCTTGATAAATCAATTTCGTCTAACTTCTTTCCATCTTCTAAGAAATGATAAGGAGTATCTATATGAGTACCGGTATGAGAGCCAAGAGAAATTTTGGAAAGATTTGCATTTTTTCCATCAGAAATTTTAGAAACCCATTCTCTTTCAAATTTTGGATCATTAGGCCAAAAGACCAAATTTTCATGAATTAAAAGGCTTACATCTATAGGATTATTCCAAAGAATTTTCATACTGTATCCTCCAAAAGGAATTTTATAAACATTATAAATTAAGATCTTTATTTAGAAAAGGGCTATTAGTTTCTATCTTCTATAATTAATATCTCAGGTTTATAAACTATACTTAATTATATATAAGCTCTTTAAAATAACTTTATGCTATACTTAATCTAAAAATTTCTTCTAAGAAAGGAAATAGGATATGAATTGGATTGAAGTTTTTAAAGAAAAAGGGGCATTTTTAGAAGGACATTTTTTATTATCTTCAGGTATGCATAGTCCTAATTATCTCCAATGTGCTCTCATACTTCAATATCCAGATCTTGCTGAAAAGATAGCAAAGGAAATAGCAGAAAAAATTCCTAAAAATTTAAAAATAGATACCGTGATAGGACCTGCTTTAGGCGGAATTATTATTGCTTATGAATTAGCAAGAGCTTTAGATATTAGAGGAATCTTCGCAGAAAGAGAAGAAGGAAAAATGACCCTAAGAAGAGGTTTTTCTATCTCTAAAGGAGAAAGAGTCCTTGTATGCGAAGATGTGGTGACCACAGGAGGATCTGCATTAGAAGTAGCAAACCTTGTTAAAAGTTTTGGGGGAGAGATTATAGCTTATGCATGTATAGTAGATAGAAGTGGAGGAAAGACAATTTTTGATAAGGATTTATATTCTTTAATTCAACTTAAGTTAGACACATATAATCCTGAAGAATGTCCTTTTTGTAAGGATAAAATACCATTAACAAAGCCAGGAAGCAGAAACTTAAAGTAAATAAACCCACTTTTGAAACTAAGGAAAAATAAAATTCATCTGGAAAGTTAAATCTGATAGCTTGAATTATAACATAGCAAAATATTTTTTTATTTTCTCTGCTATCAATTTACGACGTTTTTCAAGAAAATAAGGATAATCCTTTATATCCATATCAAAAATTTCAAGAGGAATACAGTTCATTTCTAAGTTTTTATAAAGTTCTTCTATGGAAGTTATAGCACCATATTTTAATGGTCCGCCATTACATTGTTCAAGCATCTCCTTCATATACACAGAAGGTGGTTTTGCCCCAATAGCAATATTAATCTCACTTTGTGCCATTACATAATTAGCAATCTGGTTATACATATTTTGGTCATAATTAAATTTCTTCAAATATTCCTTTGGGAAAATGTGATGTACATCTCCTTTTAGTTTGATCAAATCATCAACAGTGATATCCCTTGATAAAAAACCTTTATCTTTCATTTTAACTTGAGCTGCAAGAAAAACATTATAAGCAGGATTAACTGCAACAGCCGTATTCAATTGCTGAGGAAGTCCAAACTCCCAATAGGCTTCAGAAAGTTCAGCTTCAACTACATTATTAATATACTCTTCAGGATTTCCATCAGTAATCCTTTTAATATCATAATCAAATTGTCCTTCAGAAGAACCCGAATAACGACCAGTAAGGACAGAAAGCACAAACCACTTCCTGACTAAAGATTCAATAATACCTTTTGGAATTTGCATCTCTTGCAGAGTAAGATACAGAATATATGCAAAATCTATTGTATTTTGTGAACGAATCATAGAAGAATCAATAAATCCTGCAGAACGGAGGATCATTACAAATTTTTTAAAATTATTTTCATTCATAAATACTTTTATGCCTTCATCTAACTTATTAAAAGACTCCTCAGCAATACTTTCCTCATAATCCCGTGTCTCAAAATTTCTTCCAGAGAGTAAAGCTACTAAATCTTGTAGCCTACCACGCCTAAATTTATAAGTAAACGCAACTCTCAACATGTCTATATATGACGGATCATATAGATCATCCATCTCATCTTTCAACCAGCTCATCTTTTGAAAATATTCTGTTTGAGTAAATTCTTTATCAATTTCCTTTATTTGATCATAAAAATCAGGATTTTTTGCAAGATGACAAAAATAATCTATTGCTTTACGAATTTTATGCCCATTATAATTTTCATTAACAGCTATTTTAGACATAGCAAAATCTGCTTGACTTAGTACAACCCCTGCAGCATTAATACGAATAAATATTTCCGTTACAACATCAATGTCAAGATCAGAATTAAGCTCTATTAAACCAATAGGATTATTGACTATACCTTTCAAGGAATCAATAGTCTCATATATATCATTTTTATTTACATTAGGATTAGACTCACAATATTTTTCAATAGTATCAAGAAATTTAAATTCAGGTTTAAAGATCTCAGAGATATCTGCTATCCAGGTCTTATCCTTCATAATAACACTATTGCTCACCTCAAATCTTTTTTCAATAGGATTAAAAGCAATAACAATTCTCCTTTTTCTATAGTTTTTATCAACTATTTCCTTTGATAAAAGAGCAGTCATCAGAGCAGTTATCCTTTGTTGTCCATCAATAAGAATACGCTTTCCTTGTGATATGGAGCCATCTTTAAGCTTAACATTTGGATTTTTCCATACAATTAAATATCCCACAGGGTATCCTTGATACAAAGAATCTACAAAATCCCTTACCTTAGTAGCATCCCATACAAAAGGTCTTTGGATCTCTGGTATAGCAATTTCACCTGATTGAATCCAAGTAAGTATAACTTGAACTGGATAATGATTTACAGTATATTTTTGAATTATCATTTCATCACCCCCTATAATTTCTTAACAACATTTCTTTTTATCCGCATCTACATTTAACATTATAAAAGATTAACTCAGCTATACCTTTATTCTCCATCTCCTTGGACCTATCTTTTCTATTTCACCCATTTCACAAAGACGCCTAAATCTACTTTCAAGAAGTATTAAAGATACTTCCCATTCTTCAGAATTTCTTTCTTTTATTCTTGGGAGCCTTTCTCTCTCCAGTTCTAATCTTTTTATTGTAAATTCACTTTTCCTCTTTATATGCTCATCAAAATTAATTTTCCTCATTTTTTATCCTTTTTAGAGCTTCATAAATACCTTGCTCTTTAGATTTACCTTCTAAATATTCCCAGTCAATTTCATCTTTGTAAAGTAAGATTAATTCTCTTACCCATTCACAATCCTGAGGAGATTTCCAGTAAAAGCAAGCATTAAGTCTATCTATTATTAAGTCTTCAATACCTATTATATAAGCAGTAAGTCCTTCTATCTCTACAGTAGTTACTTTAGAATAATCTCCAGCGAGAAATTCATCAGGAATCTCTATAGCTATATCAATCTCTGGATTAAACCAATGTCTTCCAATCTTCTTAAAATCCCAATCCCTCAAAATTTTAGCAACCTCTTCTATTTCATTACAAACTATATCTATATCCGCTGTAGCATAGCTTCCAAGCGTATAAAATTCAAGAGCATTTTCTCCCACTATTATGGGACGAATACCTTTCTTCTCAAGTTCTTTAGATAAAATTGCTACAAAGAATATCCTCCTTTTAAAAGGAGCCTCTATCTTTTTTAATTCTTCAAAAATTCCTTCATTTCTAACTAAGATTCCTATTTACTTAAGTTTCCTTAGCTTCCAGCTTCCTCTAATCTTTTAACCACAAAATCTTTTGGAAGAGAGACTAAGAAATAACCTGCCCGAGGTCCCGAGGTCTGATTTAGAAAAGAAAGATAAATTAACTGAAAGGCTCTTTTTCCTTCTATAGAAAACTCTTGTGCTAAATTATATATGAAATTCTGAAGCTCTTCTCCTTCCCAATCCTTTTCCTTTATCTTTTCAGCCAAAAGTTTTAGGAATTCTTTTTCTTTTGGAGAGAACGTCTTTGTAATATCCAGCAATTTTTCCTGTAACTTAAATTTAACCTGAGAGGGAGCAAATTTCTCAAGCCAGTTTTTAACATATTTTACTCTTTTTAATATCTCATCAAATTTATTAATTTCCTTCTCATATCCACTTCTTATTAACATCTCTTTTAGCGTTTCTTCATTATCTAAGGAGATCTGAGTAAGAGTAATTATATGTCTTAAAGGAACTTGAGGACCAGGCTCTTTTGGAATATCTCCTACTTGAGATATCTCAAAAACTCTTGCTAATTCCTTTCTCTCTTCAGGGGTTCCTTCTAAACCGTAATAAATTCTTTCTAATCTTTCATACTCCTCTGCAAGAAGAAGATAACCATTTACCGGATCAAAGTCTATATGTTTATCGGGCTTATATCTTAAAATAAGATATCTCACCCAAGAGGGAGGAAGTATCTCTAAAATCTCATTTATAGAGATAGCGATACCTTTTGAACTGGACATAGCCCCTTTTCCTTTCAAATATATCCATTCATAAACAAAAGGATAAGGAGCATCATAACCAAATATTTCCTTTACAATCACTTTCCCTGTATCATAAGAGCCACCCGTAGTAGCATGATCCTTTCCAAAAGGTTCTACTGTAACGCCAAAAATCTTCCATCTTCCTGGCCAGTCTAATCTCCAAGGTAATTTTGCCTCGCCTTTACTATAATCTGCTACTCCTTGATGCCCACATTTACAAAAATATTCCACTTGATGCTTTTTTATATCAATAGAAGTTATATTAGTGGTAGTTAATCTCCCACATTTTCCACATTTTGGATGTAAAGGAACAAAATTCTTTTCCAAATCCCGTCCTGCAATTTCATTAAGAATTTGTGTAATTCTCTCATTATTTTCTAAAACAGTATCAATTATAGAAGTATAGAGACCACTTTTATAACTCTCATGAATTTTTACTACTTCCGGTTTAATACCTAATTTTTCTATTGCCTCTAAGAATGGGCTTAAAAAATGCTCGGCATAACTTTCATGACATCCTTCTGGATCTGGGATCTCCGAGATTGGTTTCCCCATGTATTCTTGGTAAGACTCAGGTAAAAATGGATATACCTTACGCAATGGATCAAAGGTATCCGCAATATAGATAAATCTAACCTCTGAGCCATGCTCTCTTAGTGCACGAGCGATAGCATCCCCAGTAAGAATCTCCCTCAGGTTCCCAAGATGTATGGGACCTGAGGGAGTAATACCAGTCGCAACCACATTTTTTTTACCCTTAATACTTATTATTTCTTGAGCAGCTAAATCCGCCCAATGAGGAGTTTTTTCTACCATACGGAATATTTCCCTTCCGCAAGTTCATCACAGAATTTTTCAATATTTGCTAATTCTTGATCTATGACATCCTCTACAGGTTTTGCCACATCATATATGGATACGCCATCCTCTAAAATAAGTTGGGCAGTAGCAATTCTGGGTTGATCAATGGGTTTTCCAATTTGGCTGCAAAGCCAAACATAAACCTCACGAATTCCTGGAATATTTTTATATATTTCATTAGCAACCTTATGAGTCAGAATATTATAAATTTTACCCACGTGACTTACAGGATTTTTACCAGCTGCTGCCTCGGTTCCCATAGGTCTATTAAGAGCAATTACTCCATTAACTCTATTGCCTCTTCCTACCTGCCCTGAATCTGCATCCTCAGCTGAAGTACCCAGTACAGTAATATAAATCCCATCCATACCTCTTTCAGGATCATCTAAAGTATTTATATCTATTACAATACTTTCAAAGTTTTGAGCTCTTTCTTGTACAAACTTCTCCATCTCTTTTCTTAACATCTCTTTTTTCTCAAAATAGTCTTTAACACTATTTATATATCTATCAACGAGAGGCACTGCAACAGTAAGCTGCAAATGTCTCTTTTGTCTTGAAGCCATTATCTTAATATCTTCCCCTACCTCAGGATTCGTAGCTTTAAACTCAGGAGAATTAAGATATCTTTCAAGTTCTATTACAATTTTCTCAGTAGAGGTTAAAGGAGCATACCCCACTGCTGCTGAGGTATCATTAGCAGGAAGAACCCCTTGTCTTCTCTTAAAAATATCCGTAAGCTCTGGGGATCCTGGATAAAGCTCTACCTGAAACTTTATATGTTTATCAGGATCCACAAATCTCAAGTTTTTCCTTAACCACTCCTTTGCAGTTTCAATAGCAATTTCTTCCACAGGAATTCTAATTCCATCCACATCAAAAGTTGCTCTATCCCCAATAACAAGAAGCATAGGCTTTTTAACTTTTCCACCCACACCAAGATTTCTTTCTACTTCTCCTGCTACAAGAAGACTTTTGTCAATATTATGATGAAGAATATTACCTACTCTTTTAATGTACTCTTGTGATAGATTTATAGAGATCTGATCCATTATTGCATCACAAATTGAATCAGGGTGCCCAACACCTTTTCTTTCTACAAGTTCTACCCCATGTTCTTCTACAGGTAAAGAGTTTAATTTTTCCACTACAATATTCCTCATTTCCAGCTATCCTCCTCTTTATTTTGTAATTAAAATAAGCAACAAAATGATAACACAACTTAAAAAACATTACAATAAATTATAAGATCAAATACTTTATCAAATCTTCACTATAGTTCTTGCCTTTGAGGAACTCTGCAGTATCTTTCACAAACCCTAAAACTTCCTCCTCACCTATCTTACTAAGATTACTAATCACATAGTTCCAGTTAGGATCACTATCTATAGTAAGAAATTGAAATGTAGACTTCAAATCGCTAAATGAATTCTCAAAAAACTCAAGAAGATAAGTTTTTTCTTCATAAGAGATCTTTATAGCTTTGTGAATAGTACTCCAAAAACGATGAGTAAGAGATATCTTCTTATCTTGAGAAACATCAAAAACTCTTTTTGTCTTTAAGTTTTCCACAACAAGATTTCTTGTTTCCATCTCATCAAAGATAGAATCATCAAAAATATCTTTTAAGGTTCTTACACCATCAAAAAATTTTAACAAAAGAGTACTTTCAAAAGTGGAGTCGCTATCTTGTAGCCTAACAAGGGTTTTGTCCATATACTCATCAAGATTTATATTATCCAGTAGAGATTTACCAAGTTCAAGAACAGAATTGAAAGGCTTTTCTTTCAAGGAAATAATAGTACTTAAAATAATTTTTACTTCTTTTTTAATTTCTTCAAAAGACATCCCTTTAATAACACCATTTATTTCTACATAATCTCTATTCCGAGAAGAAGTAACCTTTTCTATAACTTCTCTTATTTTAATCCCTTGACTAATAATACTTTGAAGTTTCCCTCTTAGATCTCTCTCAGAAACTCCCATCTTAGGAAATCTTTCAATAGCATAATCCCAATAGCTAATGAAAACGAGAATCCAGAATAATTTTTCGTCGCTTCCCCACTTTAGTATCTTATTTTTGAGATATAAACTTTTAGTCGTTTCTAATATTCTTGCAGCACTCAACTCAGAAGAGTCAATGATCTCACTCAGTTTTTTAATCCCATTAAATAATGGAAAAACCAAATCTTCACTACTATTCAAGTTCTGATTATCCACGGGAATAAATACAGCTTCTTTGAAATAGTGCAACATATCTAAGTATTTTGAAGCAGCAAGAAGAATGTTAAAAGGATCAAGTCCTTGCGTAGGTGTCTGAGTATCTTGCTCTACATGTAGGATAGAAGACCAGTCTCCCCACAATTTCACAGGGTCTATAGAAACAGGTTCCATTGATACCTCTCCAGGTACAAATACAAAACTTCCTCTTTCCCAAAGAGAAAGATCCATAAGAGCTTCATAGTATTCTGAAAGACCTGATTTTGCATATGTAATTCTACCATCATTAAATACTATCTCCGCTTTTTTATTACCTTTTTCAATCTGAAGTTTCCCTGTTTTCTTTCCAGAGGAGAGAAGCTGGAGTACTTCAAAAAAAGGTAAAGAGACTAAATCTCCCCTAAGTCCCATTTTTTACCTCCTAAAACTTTTAATAATAGCTAAAACGTATATTTAAAGAGTAATAGAAAATCAAAAAAAATGCAATAAAAAAGAGGAAAGAGATAGTATTAAACATTACCTCTTTCCTCTTAAGGAGGTATAATACCTAAGAAGCAAAAAATTTTTCAATCTTTATTTTTTATTCACATAATACTTTTCTACAAAATTAGAGAGTTTCTTAAAATAATCTTTCATTAAAGGATAAAGTTCCCTATAAAGACCATATAATTCCTCATACATTGGTACTCTTTCTTTATCAGGTTCCTCTCTACTTACCACTCTAACTACAGAATCGCAGGCTTCCTCTACATTTTTATATGCACCAACTCCAACACCAGCAAGTAGTGCAGCTCCAAAAGCAGCACCTTCTGTAACATTTATGGTAACTATTGGACTATCAAAAACGTCTGCCAGAATTTGTCTCCAAAGAGGACTCCGAGCTCCACCGGCAATAGCCCTTATCTCTTTTATCTCTATTCCAAGAGCTTTCATAAGTTCCAGTGAATCCTTTAAACCAAAGGCTACTCCTTCCAACACAGATCTTATAAAGTAAGGCTTATTATGCCTTAAAGTCATTCCTGCAAAAACCCCTTTTGCCATAGGATCCGCATGAGGAGTCCTTTCACCTGTAAGATAAGGAAGAAAAATTAAACCTTCTGAACCTGCCGGTACTCTTTCTGCAGACATGGTAAGAAAGTCATAGGGATCTTTTCCTGACCATTTGGAAAGTTCTGTCTCAATCTCTCCAAAAGAGTCTCTGAACCACCTAAAAGATCCTCCAGCAGAGAGCATCACTCCCATGGTATGCCATTTTCCTGGCACTGCATGACAAAAAGTATGAAGTCTACCTTCTGGATCTCCTTCGGGTGTATCTAAATGTGCAAATACTACTCCTGATGTTCCTAAACTTACAAAAAGAACACCACTTCTTACAATACCAGTTCCTATAGCTTGTGCAGCATTATCCCCTCCTCCACCGACTACTGGAATTCCAGGTTTAAGTCTAAGTTCTTCTGCCACACTTGGAAGAAGAGTACCTGTAATTTCTGGAGATTCGTATACCTTAGGCATCCATTCTTCAGGTATATCAAGTAAAGAAAGCATCTCTTTAGACCACTTTCTGTTTTTAACATCAAAAAGCAAAGTACCAGAAGCATCAGAAACCTCTGAAGCATACTCCCCTGTTAAACGATAACGTACATAATCCTTAGGCAATAAAACCTTTGCTACTTTAGAATAATTTTCAGGTTCATTCTCTCTTAACCATAAGATTTTAGGAGCTGTAAATCCTGTAAGAGCAAGATTTAAAGTCAACCCTAAAAGTTTTTTAACTCCCCCTACTCTTTCTACAATCTCATCACATTGTTTAGCAGTCCTTTGATCATTCCACAGAATTGCTCTTCTTACAACAGTACCTTTTGAATCTAAAAATACGGAACCGTGCATCTGTCCTGAAAGTCCTATGCCTTTAATATCATTAGATGATATAGAAGTCTTTTCTAAAAGACTAAGGATAGCTTCTTTTGTAGCTCTCCACCAATCCTCTGGCTCCTGTTCAGACCAAGAAGGAAAAGGAGTATAAAGAGGATATTCAACCAGAGAACTACCTAAAATTTTCCCATCTTCGTCAATTAATAAAGCTTTAGTACCAGAAGTACCCACATCAATACCTAAAAGCAAAATTCTTCACCTCTTTTCCAATGGATTATATTTAGATTATAAAAACGTTTTACTATTTGTCAATAGTTTAAAATTAGAAACAATTGAATTTTATTGACCAAAATTGATACTATCTTGATATAATCAGGAAGTTATAAGAAATTAGATTACCCGTTAAAGTTTTTGATACCAATATTTCCTATAGGAGCGTATAAAGTATTTATTTCTTATAAAATAAGTAAAAGAAGTTTTTCCAAAATCTTGTTAGTAAAAACTTTAAAATATTATTTAAATATTCTATAATTATCTTCTAATTAGGACCTGGGAGGAGAATTTCTTCTCCCCCCATGTTTTATTCTTTTTTAATCACTTTAAAAGGACACGTTTGAAAACATATACCACATTTTGTGCACTTACTTTGATCAATCACATAAGTCCCATCCTCGTCTTTAAATATTGCTCCTGCAGGACAATTTTTGAAACATATAGAACATTTCTTACACTCTTCTCTTATAACCTCATAATGAATTAATGCTGTACATACTTTTGCAGGACATTTTTTATCTCTTATATGAGCAAGATACTCATCTCGGAAATATTTTAGAGTAGTAAGTACAGGATTGGGAGATCCTTTCCCAAGACCACAAAGAGATGTGGTTCTTATAGTATCCGCAAGTTGCTCTAATTCAATAAGATCTTCCTCTTCTCCTTCTCCACTTGTTATTTTATCCAAAATTTCAAGCATTCTTTTAGTACCTACTCTACATGGGACACACTTTCCACAAGACTCATCTTGAGTAAAGGATAAGAAAAACTTAGCTACATCAACCATACAATTATCCTCATCCATAACAATAAGTCCACCTGATCCCATAATTGCACCAAGAGATGTTATAGTTTCATAATCTACAGGAGTATCAAGACACTCAGCAGGTATACATCCTCCTGCAGGACCACCAATTTGTACTGCTTTAAAATTCTTTCCCCCAGGTATTCCACCACCTATGTCATAGACAATCTCTCTTAAAGGCATTCCTATAGGAACCTCAATTAAGCCTGTCATATTTATCTTTCCAGCAAGAGCAAAAACTTTTGTACCCTTACTTTTTTCAGTACCAAACTTAGCAAACCAATCAGCACCTTTTAAAATAACCACAGGGATATTTGCCCAAGTCTCTACGTTATTAATTACTGTTGGTTTCCCAAAAAGTCCTGAGTCCGTAGGGAAAGGAGGTCTTGGTCTTGGCATACCTCTTTTTCCTTCTATAGACGATATTAAAGCAGTTTCCTCACCACACACAAAAGCTCCTGCGCCTATTCTTATTTCTATATCAAAAGAAAAATCTGTGCCCAGAATATTCTCACCCAAAAGTCCATAATTCCTTGCCTGTTGCAGAGCTGCAGTAAGTCTTTTTATTGCTAAAGGATATTCGGCTCTTATATATACAAAACCTTTCTTAGCACCAATAGCAAAGCCTCCAATAAGCATTCCTTCAATAACTGAATGAGGATCTCCTTCCATAATACTTCTATCCATGAAGGCACCAGGATCTCCTTCGTCAGCATTACATACAATATATTTTTCTTCTCCCTTTGCTTTTCTTCCGATCTCCCACTTTAACCCTGTAGGAAAACCTGCTCCACCTCTACCACGAAGCCCAGCTTTTTTAACCTCCGCAATAACTTGCTCTGGAGTCATTTCAGTAAGAACCTTAGCCAAAGATGAATAACCATCTCTTGCAATATATTCCTCAATATTTAAAGGATCTATAAAACCCACATTTCGTAAAGCAATTCTTACCTGATTTTTAAAGAAGGGAAGCTCATCTATAGTGGGAATAGGCTTTTTTAATTGGGGCTCCTTAACAAGAAGCCTTTCCACTGTCCTTCCTTTAAGAAGATGCTCTTGTACAATTTCTTTTGCATCCTGAGGCTTCAAACGTACATAAAATGTTCCTTCAGGATATATAGCCATTACTGGTCCTAAATCACATGTACCAAAACATCCTGTTTCTATTATTTTTACCTCATCGTATATACCAGCAGCTTTTAATTCTTTTTCAAAAGCTGATTTAAAACTTTCCTCGCCTGCTGATATACATGCTGCGCCAGCGCATATTAAGACATGTGCTCTTTCAGGCATTCTTTTTTTACCTCCTCTTTTATAACTTAAACTTTATTCAGTAGAAAGTACATCTTCAGAAACTATCTGCCCATTAACTACATGCTGGGCTATTATATTTCTTGCCTTATCAGGATCCACATGCTTATAAAGAACTTTTGGACCTCCTACTTTTTGTACAGAAATCAAAGGCTCATATTCACATAGACCTATGCATCCTGCTTGGGTAACTACCACATTTCTAAGATTCCTCTTCTCTATCTCATCTAAAATAGCAAGCAAAGTCTCCCTTGCTCCAGCTGCAATACCACATGTTCCCATATGGACTACAATCCTGTCCTTGCCCTCTACACTTCTTGTATCAAGATCTGCTTGAGCTTTCTCTTTAATCTTTTTAAGGTCCTCTAAAGTAAGTTTCTTCATTTTACCAACCTCCCAAATTTTCCTTTAGATATAATTTTAAAAAAGAAATACTCTCTGGACTATTTAAAGGTATTTCCCTTAACTCTTCTTTTAAAACTTCGGTAGAAAAGTTAAACTCCCTATCATTATCTTTCAGATTTAAATGAAGATTGATTTCAGGATTAGTAACAATAATACCTAATATAGTTCCAGGAAGATCTCCTATAGGAGGAAGATCTAAATGAGATAATGGAACCTCTGCATAAACTTCTGTCCCTTTTCCAGGTTCTGATTTTACTTCCATCTTTCCTCCACAAGAATTTATAACTTCATTAAATAAAGGAATCCCAAGACCAACTTTTCTTGTCTTCCTCGTGGTAAAGAATGGATTTTTAACCTCTTCTAAAATCTCCTGAGGAATACCTTTCCCATCATCTTTAAGTTTAATAATAAGTTTGTCTGATAAATTATCTTTTATCATCTCCAGCCAAATATTTTTTGCTCCAGCTTCTATTGAATTTTGCATAAGATCCAAAATATGAAGAGAAAGTTCTTTCATTGATTTTCTTTTCTAAAGTTCTCAATAAGTTTCTTTACTTTTTCAGTAGTTAATTTCCCATAGACCTCATCATCAATCATAATAGCAGGAGCCATACTACATGCTCCAATGCATCTTACAAGATCTAAAGAAAAGAAACCATCTTCAGTAACTTTCCCTTCCTTAAGTCCTAACTGCTCAAGAACCGTAAGCAAATCTGCTGCTCCTTTTACATAACATGCTGTACCCATGCAAAGTCTGAGCACATGTTTACCTTGAGGTTCCAATCTAAAGAATGAATAAAAAGTTACTATACCATAAATTTCACTTAAAGAAACCTTTAACTTATCAGATACTATTTCTAACGCTTCTTTGGGTAAGTATCCAAATTTCTCCTGAATAGCATGGAGAATCATTATTAAAGATCCCTTTGTGTTTGAGTACTGAACCAAGATCTTCTCAACCTCTTTTTGAGCATACTCTGAAAACTTAAGTTCTACTGCCATCTTCTATACCTCCATCTCGGGTATTTTTACTTTTTTTTCTCTTAAACTATAAAAAACTTCTTTAATGGAATATTCTTCTAATCCTATATAAGTTTTTGGTACTTTCATATCCTCAATAAAATGTGCATCTGAAGAAATAATAAAAGAATCCTTCAATAAGTGATAATTACTTTCAAAAAATTTTTTTATATCTACCCTATAAGATAGCTCTAAAAAATCATAAGAAATATCTTCTGGAATAAAGCCCAAATTGGAAAGAACACTAAAAACTGGTCTATCAATATGTGCAAGATTCACTATGCCATTAAATTTTCTAATCTTAGCAATTACTTCTTCTAAACCTAAATTTACAGAAGTAGCAAGAAGCTTATCTTCCACCCTTTCTACCTCTTCATTTTCATTCACTACTACCTGAACTCCAAAAATTTCTTCATTATTTTTCATATCAGGAAGATACTGCCACATATCTTTTTGGAAAGCTAATGCAGATTTATAATCTTCAAAAAGAGCAGTTATATGAGCCTCTTCTTTAGTCTGAATCTCCATTCCTGGAATCACCACTATATTCATCATTTCTCCCCAATAAGAGACAGCATTATAATTCTCTACTATATGATGATCTGTTATAGCAATAATATCTATACCTAAATCTTTGGCTCTTTCAATTATAGCTTTTGGACTCATACTCCAATCTCCGCAAGGAGAAAGTACTGTATGTATATGAAGATCTGCCCCATACCATTTCAATAATTTTATCTTTCCTCCTTTGCAGGCTTTTTAAAATTTGCACCTCTTATACCATTCTGAAATAGTATTCCACTAATCTCAAACACAATTTTATCGGTCTTCACTAAAATTATTCCTTTATCTTCAGCAAGCTTTACCACATCCTTAGGCACACTTTTTCCTCTTGCTACAATAATCATAGGTATATCTAATATCTCAGCAGTCCTTATGATCTGAGCATTTGTAACCCCAGTAATCAAAACCACATCCCTATTCTGAGAATCCACTAAAGCCAAAACATCACTCATAAGATCTGATGCAAAACCTTTAGTAATATCTACTTGATCAAGAAGCTCTTCTCCAGCAAGAACTTCACTTTCAGTAATTTCTATGATTTTCCTTGCTTTCATTGTATTCTTCCCACTCCTTTTATACCTAAGGAATATAATTTCCCTACTACATTAAAAGCAGTATCTTTAGTAGTAAAAAGACTAATCTTTTCTTCTCTGGCTTTTTTAATAGTATCTTCATTAGGGTTCTGTCCGGAAACAAATATTATAGCTTTTATACCCACCAAAGTGGCTACTGCTACTGAATTTAGATGAGTTTGAATCGTAACCCATACGGACTTTTCAGGAGCATGAGCCATAACAAAAGAGAGAAGATCACAAACAACTCCATTTTCAACTTCCCCATCTTCTTCTGAAAGATAAACCACTTCCAAATCAAGCAATTTAGAAATTTCACTAATCTTCATCCTCTTTTTCCCTCCGCTTTGAAATTATGGAGGAAGATCTTCTTGAAAGCTCTTCCATCTCCCTTGCCATTTCCCATAGTTTCTCTCTTAATAAAAATATACAATCATAAATCTGAGCATTACCCCGTACTATATCCTCAGCAAGGGCAGCACAGGTTGGGGCTCCGCAAGATCCACAGTCTAAACCAGGGAGACTTTCCAAAATCTTTTTCATCTCTTCCATCTTCCTAAGAGCCTTATTAATATCTTCATCTAATTTCCATACAATTCTTGGAGTAATAGGTGTATTCCTTAAGATGTTAGAGATATGAAGTTCATTCTCTAATTTTCTAATAAAGTCTTTATTTTGACTATTTTCCAAAGTCTTATAAAAAGTAATAAGCCTTTTCTTTGCTAAATAATAGTTCTCAGGATTCAAAACACCACCTATACAACCCTCTTCACAAGCCCTAAGCTCTAAAAACTTTATATCCTGAAGCTTATTCCTTTCAATATCCTCTAATATTTTTACTACATTCTCTATTCCTCCCACACTAATTGCTTCCTCTTCATCAAAAATACTACTCTCTCCTCCTAAAGATCCCCAAAAAATTCCCTTTGAATAAATATTATCAATAGGCTCTCCTTCTTCCTTTAATTCCTTTTTTACATTAATATAAATATTATCTATACCAATAATAAAATCAAAAGGATTTTCTTTATCTTGTTTCAAATTAGCAACAAAAGCAGGACACGTGGTTATATAGACAAGAGTCATATTTTTATCTGGATAATTTTTTTCCCATCTATTTTTTAGCAGCATGCCTGCAATCTCTACTGGAGACTTAAAAGGTGAAAGATTAGGAATAAGAGTAGGAAAACGTACCTTTATAAGCTCCACTATAGGAGGACAGTAAGTAGAAATAAGTGGAAGATTTGAAGAATTATTCATATAATCCAAAAGTGCATTTTGAAGAAAGTAAATAGCACACGTAGTATCCCAAACTTCTACCGCTCCTGTAAGTTTCTTAATTGCTTTTTGAATATCTCCTATACTGTACTTCGTAGGGAATTGAGCATAGACTTCTGGAGAAATAACAACCACAATATCTTCCAGATTAGAAATACTATCTAAAGTATGGGTGAAGCCAAAAGGTGCGTGATATGGACATACTCTAATACACTCTCCACAATCAATACAACGATAAGACAAGATCAGGGATTTACCATTCCTGACTCTCATAGCCTCTGTAGGGCAATGTCTTATACAGTGAATACATCCCTTGCATCTTTGTAAATTTATAGCTACAGAATGAATATATCTCTCAGGCATTCTTTCTCCCGTCTAAATAAATTTTTGAAATCAATTTTGTTCCTTTTCCCACTTCAGATTCCACATATAATTCATCAGAAGAATTCTTAATATTTGGAAGTCCCATTCCTGCACCAAATCCCATCTCCCTTATATTATCAGGAGCCGTAGAATATCCAGGCTGCATAGCAAGACTTATATCAGGAATTCCAGGACCCTCGTCCTCTGCAATAATCTCTATTATCTCTGACGTAACTTTCACCCTCAAAACTCCTCTATATGCATGAATAACTATATTCATCTCAGCCTCATAGGTGACTACTGCAACTCTCCTTAGGATATCAGGAGCTATACCTATTTGCTGCAGGGCTTTTTTAATACTACTTGATGCCATACCAGCAAGAGCAAAATCTCCTCCTACAACTGGATACTCCAAAACTAAAGATTCTTCTTCTCCCTCTTCTGAAATTTTTGCTTCTATTTCCTCTATATCAACTAAATTCATCACTATATCTTTTGTACTCAAAATTCCAAGGACTTTATTTTCCTTATCTATCACTGGAAATCTGCCAAATCTAAACTGCCTAAACATAATTAAAGCTTCATATAGATTATTTTCAGGATAAAGATATTTCGTATTTTTTACCATATACTTCTCACAAGGTGCATTTAAGTCGCCATTAACAAGAGCCGTAATTACATTCTCCACTGTTACCAGTCCTATCATTTTTTCTAAATCATCTACAATAGGAATAGCATCTATTCTTTTAATCCTCATGATCTCTTGAATAGAACGCATATCCTGATAAGATCGCAGCCTTATAATATCCGTATTCATAATATCCTTAACCTTAATACTTTCAAGATATTCCTTAGGAATTTTCAAAGGAACTAATCAACGCTCCTTCCCTTAAAACCAGCCGAATAAAGTTTTCCACAAGATTCATACATGGGGTATCTTGTGGTAAGTAGAGGAATTCCTATTTTTTGAGCAAGAGAAATCGTCTCCTTAGGTGGAATTTTCCCTCTTACAAAAACTATCCCTGCAAGATCAAGCATTTCAGCAGTTCTTATTACCTGAGGAGTTACAAGACCTGTAAGCAAAAGAGAACTATTTTCTAAAAGATATAACGCATCACTCATGAGATCTGTAGCTCCCACCATTGTAACCTCTCTATTTAATCCTTCGTCTCCCCATATAACTTCCGCATTTAAAACATCTCTTACTGTTTTAAGATTCATTTCTTCCACCTCTGAACTTTATCTGCAGAGTTTATTTAATCACAATATAGGCTTTATTGTCAATAAAAATTAATTATGTTATAATTTTAAATTTTTATTAAGCAAATTGTTAATGGCATCTCTTTTTTGTCAAATTTCTCAACCTAAGATTATACTACAACTTTACATATCAGGGTAGTTTCCAATAAAGATTCTTTAGTGATAGAATATAAACATGAAAAAAGTTAGAATAGGTATAGCATTAGGAAGTGGTGGAGCTAAAGGACTCTCTCACATAGGAGTAATTAAGACCCTTGAGAGAGAGAACATAGAAGTTTCATATATATCCGGAAGTAGTATTGGCGCACTAATAGGTGGAGTCTATGCCAAAGGATACTCAGGCGAAGAATTAGAGAAAATCGCAATAAGCTTTTCTGAAGAGGAATTTTACACTATTTTTGATTTCTCCAAATCTCTTCAGGGAATTATAAAGGGAGAAAAAATCCTAAGTTACATAGATGAACTTCTTGAAGGAGCTTCTTTCTCTGATTTAAAAATTCCCTTTCTTCCAATAGCAGTAGATTTAATAACAGGCGAAAAGATAATAATACAAGAAGGCAAGGTTTCTGAAGCTATAAGAGGAAGTATTTCTATCCCTGTAATCTTTCAACCTTCCCCTTGGAAAAATAGACTTCTTATTGATGGAGGAGTACTCTCTCCCGTTCCTGTAAAGGAACTTAAAGAGATATATAAGCCGGATATGGTGATAGCTGTGACTCTTCATAAGAAATCTAATTGGGAGCCAAAAGAAACACTTTCAATACCTCAGATTCCAATAAATCCTACCTCTTTAACAGAAAAAGTAACCTATAAGATCTCTCAAAGCGTTATATTTCGTGAATTTCAAAGAAGGTTAAATCCTCTTTTAAATCCTGCCTTTTTAGAAGTTTTGATGCGGACTATAGATATCATGAACGCTGAAATTGAAGAAAATAACCTAAAAGAAGCCGATATTATTATAAATCCAGAGGTACAAAATTTTGGTACTTTTGATTTTGATAAAGCGAAAGAGCTCATAGAATTGGGAGAGAAGGCAGGAGAAGAAAATATTGAAAAAATAAAGAAGATTATAAAGAGAAAGGGGAGAAGATTTTTTATTTTTTAGTCATGAAAGACTACAAAACTGATACAAATAAAATAAAAGAAATTTTAGAAAAATTCTCTGTTCAAGCAGAAATTCTTGAATTTTCCGAGAGTACAAAAACTTCTGAAGAAGCAGCAAAAGCAATTGGATGCAGTGTAGGACAGATTGCAAAGTCTATTATCTTTAAAGGAAAAACCTCTGAGAAACCTATCTTAGTAATAGCAAGTGGACTAAATAGAGTTAATGAGAAAAAATTAGCAGAAATTATTGGTGAAGAGATTGAAAAAGCCAATGCAAATTTTGTTAGAGAAAAGACAGGCTTTGTAATTGGAGGGGTACCTCCCTTTGGGCATAAAGAAAAAATCCTGACTTTTATAGATGAAGACCTTATGAAATATGAATTCATATGGGCTGCCGCAGGAACACCAAATAGTGTCTTTAAAATAAAGCCCGAAGAATTAGTAAAGATAACTCAAGGCAGTCTTACAAGTTTAAGTTAAACATACTTTACAATCTCATCTAAGGGAAGCCTTGGTTTTGGTGCTGGATTTTCATCAGGATATCCTAAAATCATGAGTTGAATAACTTCAGCTTCTTCAGGGAGATTTAGCACTTTTTTCACTTTATCTTGATAAAAAGAACCTATCCAACAGGTTGCAAGTCCTTCCTCTACAGCCTGAAGATGTATATGAGTTAGAGCTATAGCCACATCTATATAATGTGCAGGAACTCCACATCTCATAACATAATCTCTCTCTAATGTATAAGCCACAATGATTACTGGTGCTGAAAGCATAAATAGCTGACTTGGCGATGCTTCATGAACAAGTTCCTCTTTCTTCTCCTTACTTCTTACCACAATAAATCTCCATTCTTGGCTATTTCTTGCAGAAGGAGCAAGTCTTGCCGCCTCAAAAATCCTATCAAGTTTTTCTTGCTCTACCTCCTTTGGCAAAAACTTCCTAACGCTTCTTCTTTTTTGAATTGCCTCAAAAACTTCCACTTTCTTTCTCCTCCTTTTCTACAAGTCTCCATCTTTCTCCCATCATCCTGAGTCTCCTAATTCTTTCTTCTACAGGCGGATGAGTGGAGAAGAGATTTTCACTCCATGATTTATCAATGGGATTCACTATATAAAGAGGAGCAATCATAGAATTTGCCCTTTTCACAGGAAGAGGATCCTTTGCAATCTTTTCAAGAGCAGAAGCAAGACCTTCAGGATATCTTGTAAGCATTGCAGCCCCTGCATCAGCCATATACTCCCTTTGTCTTGAAATAACAAACCTTAATAAGGTAGCCAAGAGAGGGGCTAAAAGAGCAGCTATCAATGAAATAATTCCCAAAATATTCCCATTTTCATCATTCTTCTTTTTTCCTCTGCCTGATGTATAGAAAGATCTTTTCAGGGCATCAGCCAATATAACGATTAAACCTACCATAACAGCAGCAATAGTTTGAAGTTTTATATCATAGGACCTAATGTGAGAGAGTTCATGAGCAATAACCCCTTCAAGCTCTAACCTATTGAGCTTTTTTAAGAGACCTGTAGTAACCACAATAACACTGTTTTGAGGATCTCTTCCAGTAGTAAAAGCATTAGGAGAAGGATCATCTACTACCAAAATCTTTGGGGTAGGGATACCTCCTGCAATACTTAATCCTTCTACCACATTTATAAGGTACGGATACTCCTCTTTTGTAGGTTCTCTTGCTCCACTCGTAGAAATAATTATTTTGTCACTATTGTAATAGGTATAATAATCCATTCCTAAAACTAAAATAAAAGCAAAAATGACAGCAAATTCACCAAGTTCAAAATAATAAGCTATAGCATAGCAAACAAAAAAGAGAAGAAGTGAAATACCAAAAATTGTAATCCAAGTCTTTCTTTTGTTAGAATTTATAGCCTCATAAAAAGTAAAAGGCTTCATAAAATTAGAAATCTACCTTTACAGCCTTCCTCTCTTCAGGAGCCTCTACTTCAAAATATTCTTTTGGTTCAAATCCAAAAAGATTAGCAATAATACTATTAGGAAATACTTGAAGAGATTGATTATAAATCATAACTGTGTCATTATAAAATTGTCTTGCATAGGCAATTTTTGACTCTGTTCCAGAAAGCTCTTCCTGAAGCATTATAAAGTTCTGGTTTGCTTTTAGTTCTGGATAATTTTCTACAACAGCAAAAAGAGTCTTAAGAGCAGAGGTAAGCCCTTCATTAGCCTGTGCTGCTTCCCCAGGAGTTTTTGCACCCATCATTTGAGATCTGTACATAGCCATTTTATCAAAGATTTCTTTTTCATGAGAAGCATACCCCTTTACCGTTTCCACAAGATTAGGAATAAGATCAAACCTTCTCTTAAGTTGTACATCAATTTGTGCCCATGCATTTTCAACACGATTTCTATACGTTACTAATCGGTTATAAATTACAATAACAAGAAGCACTATAAAAATTATTATCCCTAAAACAATTAAAAATGTCATATAAACCTCCCTTTATAAGAAGATTTTTAATTATAGCATTTTTTAAAAAATTTAAATTTCCCAACTTCTCAAATACTTTATTTGTTCTTCTGTGAGCAAGTCCCATTTTGTCCCGAGACTTCTTAACTTCCTTTCTGCTATCTCTACCTCTATCTCGTAAGGTACAGAAACAACATCCTTTGGAAGTTTTTTACCTTCCTCTAAGAGCCATTTCATAACTAAAAATTGTACCCCAAAAGAAAGATCCATTATCTCTACTGGATGTCCATCTCCCCCTGCAAGATTTAAAAGTCTTCCTTCAGCTATTACATATATCCTTTTACCATTAGGAAGCAGATATTCGTCAATATTTTCCCTTACCTCTTTCTTTTCAAGAGCAATCTCTTCAAGACTCTTCATATCAATCTCTACATTGAAATGACCTGCATTAGCAAGAATTGCACCATCTTTCATATCAAAAAAATGCTCCTTAGTAATAATTTTACAGTTCCCTGTAGCAGTAATAAAAACATCTCCAAGTTTTATTGCATCATTCATCTGCATCACTTCAAAACCTTCCATTATTGCTTCAAGAGCTTTGATAGGATCTACCTCTGTAACTATCACTTTTGCTCTCATTCCCTGAAGTTTCTGAGCAATTCCTCTACCTACCCATCCATATCCTGCAACCACAAAGACCTTTCCTGCAACAAGTAAATTAGTATTTCTCATAAAAGAAGAAAGTGAAGATTCGCCAGTACCAAATCTGTTATCAAAAAGAAATTTTGTTCGTGCATTATTTACCTCTACTACTGGAAAAGATAAGCCCTTCTCTTCAGAAAAAGCTCTTGCCCTTATCACCCCTGTAGTTGTTTCTTCCCCTACTCCTAAAACTCTATCTTTTAACCATGAAAATTCTTTATATAATAAAGTGGTCAGATCAAATCCATCATCAATAATCAAATCAGGTTCCTTTTTTAAAACCTCTTTTAAATTATCTATATATTCCTCTTGGGTCTCTCCCCGAAATGCAAAAACCCCTATCTCTTCTTTCACTAAATAAGCTGCTACATCATCTTGTGTGGAGAGAGGATTACTTCCGCAACATACTACCTTTGCACCACAGTTTTTAAAGGCTAACGCAAGACGTGCAGTTTTTGCCTCAAGATGAATACACATAGCGATAGTTTTATCCTTAAAAATAAATAGAGGAGCATAAGTTTCCTCTAAAGAATTCACTACAGGCATAAATCTCTTTACCCAATAAACTTTCTTTTCCCCATTCTGCCACAGATTTGTATCCTTTATCTTACTCATTTTTACCTCCCCCCTGCCTTTTCAGCCTCTCTTTTTGCCATATACTCTACTTCTTCTTTTAATATCTGAAGAAATATATTCTCTCCTGCATTTCTATTTTCTTTTTGATATCTCTCTACCCTTGCCTTCTCAAAAGATATAACCTTTATAAAATCATCTACAGTAAAAATAGGAAGCCCAAATTCATTCTCTTCCTTTTCAAGTTTTACAAACTCCTCTTGAAGGATACTCTTTAATTTTGTACCTCGGGAAGACTTTGGATAAAGAGGTGGTAAATAAATACTCTTTCTGCGAGTCTGATATTCCCTTTCAAACAAATCTAAAACTTCTAAAAATTCTTTATCAGTAAATCCTGGAAATTCTGCCAAAAATTTATAAACTACCCTTTCCAGATATAAAAATAAAGTCCATTGATTCTCCTTAAAATCAGTGGGACTTTCATTTACTCTTTCAATAGTATGAATCTGAGCATCTTTTAAATAAGTACATTCAGGTGGACAATTTATCTCTTTAATTCTGCGGGTTCCACAACATTCAGAACATATTAAGCCTGAAAGAGCAGGACATATTCTCTTTCCCTTTCTTTTTCCACATGATATACACTTATTCATGAGATGAATTATATCATGTAGTTTTTAAAAAAACATTAATTGAAATAGCGTATTTCTAAAGCTATAATACTTTGTTAAAAATTAACATAAGATAGAAGGTAAAATTGGAAAAGTCATTATTAACAAAAGAGATTAAGGAATTAAGAGAAAAGCTTATTAGAATGGGAAGTATCGTGGAAAAGATGCTTCATAAAACTCTTGATTCTATAAAAATGAAGGATTTAAGCCTTGCTCAAGAGGTTATCTCCACAGATAAATTAGTTGATGACTACAATTGGGATATAGAAAACCAATGTATTAGAGTTCTTGCCCTTCATCAACCAGTAGCAAGGGATTTGAGAGTAATCGCCTCAACTATGAAGATAATAAAAGATTTAGAAAGAATTGGAGATTACTCCGTAGATATAGCAAAATTTGTGTCAAGTCTTTTGAAATACTCTTTTGACATTCCAATCTCTGACATTATCTCCTTAGCTTCTTTTATAGAAAATATGGTGAATGGAACTTTAAGAGCTTATTCAGAGCCAAATATAGAAAAGCTTGAAGAACTTTCTTCTTATTACAACTTTGTATCTCAAAAATATCAAGAAATCTCTTCAGAACTTGTAGAAGAGATAGAAAAAAATCCTATTCTTGTTCAACAGATTACCCAGCTAATCATGATCTCAAGATACCTTGAAAGAATTGCGGATCATACCACTAACATCATTGAAATCATTTATTATATGGAAACTGGGGAGAAGAAAGAACTTCATAAATAAATATTATGTATACTTTTAATGAATATACCCTTTCATTAGAAGATCTCCTCAGTTTAGCTTACGACACACCTGATATAGAGCTTTCAGAAAACCTTATTAAAAAGATTGATTCTGCATATAAATTTTTCATAAACAAAAGAGACTATATAGAAGAGCTATTAAAAGATAAAAAGTCTTATGAATTCAACTTTGAAGACAATTACTTATACATATCAGAAGAGGAAACAAAAAGTATAATTATAACTCTTTCCTATTTCCTTTCCTTAGGACACTCAGGAGTAAAAAAAGAAGTTATAGAAGAAATTATCAGCCTTATTAAAACAAAAATTCAAATTCCAGAATACTCATTATCTCTCAATATAAAATATCCTACTCCATACCACTTTATCATATCCCAAATAAAAAATGCTGATGAGATTGAAAGAAATCTCATTCTTGAAAGTAAAGGATATATAACAGGAGTATCAGCAATATTGTGGAAGGATTTAGAAACTGCAAGGAAGTTATATACAATTATTTATACGCTGCTTTACAAAATTTTAACAGGAACATATCCATATATAGACCCATGGATTTTAGCTTTGAAGCCTCATATATCACTAATAAAGATGGGAGAAAACATAAATCATATATCAGAACAAAAATCTTGCCAATCAAACCCTGAACAGCCTTTAACAGATTTACTCTACGATTTAATGGAGCTTTATAACCAAACAAATATACTAAAAGAGAGAATAAATACCGAGATAAACTCTATAGATTTTCCTATTCTTTTAATCCCTGAGGAAGAAAAAATTCTCTTTAATTCAAATATAAGTACCAGTATGCTTATCATAAAAAATCTTACTTATACAACTGATACCCTATACTTTTTTTCACAAAAACTACTATCAAAATTTTTAAGCTTAGAAAATACTTCAATTCCTCTCTATGATCTTTTTTCAGAATTAAGTGTAAATTACAAAGGGAAAAGAGATACTTTAATTTGCATTAGAAATTTGCTAAAAACAGTAAAAAAGATCATCTTTGCAGAACTTTCCATAGAATACAACACACTAAAAAATATGAATACCCCAGAAACGAATATTGAAAAAATATTAAAAAATTTTATGGAAAATATAAATCAACCTCTAACTTCTTTTCAAGAAATATCTAAAAAAATAGATGAACTCTTATACCAGATAGAAGCAGAAATAGGAGAACTATACTAACTTAACAGCATCTTTTATAATCTGAACTGCCTGATCTATGTTTAGAAGTCCCATATTTAATACTAAATGATAAAGTTCTGGGTCATTCCAATCCACATTGTAAAATCTCCAAAGATACTCCTGTGCAGATTTATCCTTTTCAGAAACATAGTTTAAAGCTTCCTCTCCTGACAAACCCTTTTCTTTCATAATATTTTTGATCCTAATATCTAAAGGAGCAATAACCCTAACATGGAGAGTATTAGGAGCATTTCTTAAAAGAACTTGTCCGCCTCTTCCTACTATTACAACATCCTTCCAATCTACCAATTTTTTAATTACTGCCTGAACAAAAGCAAAAGATTCTTCCTCATCAAAAATCTTTGTAGTCAATAATTCTTTCCCCGTATCATCTTTTTCCCTTACTGTAACTTTCCCTAAGTAGACTCTTCTTTTAAAAAGTTGATCAAAGAATCCCTTAATTTTATAATTATCCTCATTAAAATCTATCACTTCATCCTCTGTAAGTCCTGAAGCTATAGCAATTTCTGTCATCAGAAACTTATCAAAATACCTATATCCAAGTTCTAAAGAAAGTCTTTCTGCGATCTCATCTCCAAAACTCCCCACCTGTCTTGATATGGTAATTACTGGCACAAAAAACACCTCCCCCTATTAAAAGGTCATAATTTATATCCAATCTTTCTTAAAAATTCCTTTCTATGCTTTATATCCTCTTCACCTTCAACTCCCTTAGGCTTAACTCCGTCAATAACTCCTAATATTCCTCTTCCATCAGCATCTTCCACCACAATTACTTTTAATGCATTTGATGTAGCAGCATAGATATTCACTACTTCTGGAACATTTTTTATAGCATTCAGAATATTTATAGGATAAAGATTCCCAAGAAATATCAAAAAACTATGTCCTGCACCTATCTTTTGTAAATTTTTAACTGCTAAATCTTCCAATTCCGAGTCTGTACCTATATGCCTGATAAGAGCAGGTCCAGAAGCTTCACAAAAAGCAATTCCAAACTTTGCACCAGGAACAGTGTTAACAATAGCTTCATAGAGATCCTCTACTGTCTTTATAAAGTGGGTTTGCCCTAAAATAAGATTTATCTCCTCAGGCTTTTCAATATCAATAATATGAAGCTCCATTTAGACTTCCTCCCTCTCTTTAAGAATAATTTCAATGGAGGAGAGTAAAACCCTCCTCCGTTTTTAACTACTCTTTACTTCTTCTCTTTCTTTTATTCTTTCAAACTCAATTCTATCCCCTTCACTATTATACCTTACTTTTATAGTGTCTCCTTCTTGCACTTCTCCTTTAAGCATTGATGTAGCAAGCTTAGTTTCAATTTCGTTTCTAACTTTTCTCTTCAATTCTCTGGCTCCAAATTCTGGGCTATATCCTATCTCCGCAAGATAATCCACTACTGATTCATCAAATATTAGATCAATATTCTGAGCTTTTGCAGTTCTCCTTACTCTTTCAAGCTGGAGTTCTACAATGTCTTTTATCTGTTCTTTTGTTAGAGCATGGAATACAATTATTTCATCAATCCTATTGAGAAATTCAGGTCTAAAGTGTCTCTTTAAAATATCCATAAGTTTTTCTTTCAGTTGCTCATAATTTAATTTATCCTTTTCAGTAGCTGAGAGATTAGCCTGAATAATCTCAGATCCCACATTACTTGTCATAATAATTATTGTATTTGTAAAGTCTACCACTCTACCCTTTCCATCAGTAAGTCTTCCTGCATCAAAAACCTGAAGCAGAATATTATGAACATCTGGATGTGCTTTCTCTATCTCATCAAGAAGAATTACACTATATGGTCTACGACGTACTCTTTCAGTAAGCTGTCCACCCTCCTCATATCCTACATAGCCAGGAGGTGCTCCAATAAGTCTTGATACTGTATGTCTTTCCATATACTCACTCATATCAATTCTTATTATGGCATCCTCATCTCCAAATACAGCCCATGCAAGCGCTCTTGCAAGTTCTGTCTTTCCAACTCCTGTAGGACCCAAGAAAAGAAAACTGGCAATAGGTCTATTCTTCTCTTTAAGACCTGCTCTTGCAAGTCTTATAGCATCACTTACAGCCTTTATAGCTTCGTCTTGCCCTACTACCCTTTCATGAAGCTTTTCTTCAAGCTTAAGTAATCTCTCTTTCTCATCAGTAGTAAGCTCAGTTACAGGAATACCAGTAAGAGAAGAGATAATTTCTGCTATATGTCTTGCTTGAACCTCAGGTACTTCTGAAGCCATATCTTTTTTCCAAGCTTCAGTTTTGTCTTGAAGTTCCTTTTCAAGTTTTTGAATCTGATTCTCTAACTCTTTTGCTCTATCATATTGCTTTCTTGAAGTAGCATATTCCTCTTCTCTCTTAAGAGATTGAATCTTAGACTCCAACTCTTGCAGCTCTGCAGGTCTTGAAGTAAGCATAATTCTCACCCTTGCCGCAGCCTGATCTATCAAATCAATAGCTTTATCAGGTAAGTATCTATTAGTAATATACTTATCTGAAAGTTCTGCAGCAGCAATTATAGCTTCATCAGTAATCTTTACTTTATGATGAGCTTCAAACCTATCTCTAAGCCCACGAAGTATCATTATCGTTTGCTCCACTGTTGGTTCTGCAATAAATACAGGTTGAAATCTCCTTTCTAAAGCAGCATCCTTTTCAATATATTTTTGATATTCATTTAAAGTAGTTGCTCCAATAAGATGCAACTCTCCTCTTGCAAGTGCTGGTTTAAAGGCATTAGCAATATCCAGATTACCCTCTCCAGCAGAGCCAGCTCCTACTATAGTATGTATCTCATCAATGAAGATTACGAGATCATCTTGATTAGCAACAATCTCATCTAAGACTTGCTTTACTCTTTCCTCAAGCTCTCCTCTATATTTAGTTCCAGCAACTATAGCATTTATATTAAGTTCGATTAGCCTTTTATCTCGTAGAACCTCAGGGACTTCCCCTTTAACAATTCTTTGAGCCAAACCCTCTACAATTGCAGTCTTACCAACACCAGGTTCACCAATAAGCACTGGATTATTTTTCTTCCTTCTTGCAAGAACTTCAATAACAGTCTCAATTTCTTTTGCTCTTCCAATTACAGGATCAAGTTTCCCTTGCCTTGCAAGCTCTGTAAGATCTCTGGCATATTTATCTAAGGTAGGAGTTGCCGACCTTCCTCTTGATCTCTGTTCCTCTCTACCTTTTCCTACCACTTTTATAGTTGCCTGCCGCAAAGCTTGAGTGGTTAAACCATACTTTTTCAAAATATTTGAAGCAAGACCATCTTCCTCCTCAGCAAGTCCTATAAGCAGATGCTCAGGACCTACATAATTGTGCCCCAGATCCTTAGAAGCCATGAAAGCTCTTTCTAAAGCACTCTTTAATCTTGGAGATATATCTACTTCCACCTCTTCCTCTTCAGGTTTAAAATTCCCTCTGGGAGCATTCTCTTCAATATAAGCTTTTATCTCTTGAGGAGAAAGCTTAAACTGCTTCAAAATCTCCCCTACTACATCATTATCTAAAAGTACATACAAAAGGTGCTCTGTACCTACTTGATTTTTACCAAAATCAACTGCTTTTTTAGCAGCTTCTTGTAGCAAATTTTTTGCTCCTTCACTAAGGTAATCACTCAAATCAATAGCTTCCCTATCACCTCTACCAGTACTTCCAAAAGGAATCCCAAAATCGCTACCAAAAAAGTCTCTAAAAAGATCTCCAAAGAAGAGAGACTCCAGTGGAGAGAAACTTCTCTCCTGTCTTTGACTTTTAGCATAACACTCTTCACATATATCTAAAACACGCCTTTGCCCATTTTTTACCGTATAAACACGGACTGTTGCCGGATTTACACCACAAATATCACATAACTTTTTAGACATCTCTTTCACCTCCTCAAAACTTAATATCTCGTCTCTAAAATTGAAGTTCTATTTAAGAACTTCATCTATATTAAAACTGTATATATATTACATGTGCATATCAATTTTGTCAAGGTATTTTAAATAAAATCAAAAAATAATATAATTTATTAGAAAAACTTACATAGGAGAAACAACCCATGAATGAAATTTTGTGTGATGCAAAAAAAATTGCATATGAAGCGGGTAGTATCTTACTTCAATATATGGATAAAAAAAAGGAGATTAAACTCAAAGGAGTGTCAAACTTAGTAACCCAAGTAGATAAAATCTCTGAAGAAAAGATTATAAACCTCATAGAGAAAAGATTCCCAGATCACTCTATAATTAGTGAAGAGATAGGTAAAATAGAAAAAGACTCTGATTTTGAATGGATCATTGATCCCTTAGATGGGACAACAAATTATGCCCATGAATTTCCAGTTTTTTCTATAAGTTTAGCATTAAAAGCAAAAGATAGACTTATTTTAGGTATCGTCTATGATCCTGTAAGGAATGAATTATTTTCAGCTTATAGGGGATACGGTGCATACCTTAATGATAAAAAGATAACCATATCTTCCACTCAAAAGCTTAAAGATGCTTTAATAAGTACTGGCTTTCCATATGAACTAAGTTTAAAAAAAGAAAATTTCATACCTTTTATAAATTTTTCTTCAAGAACTCACGGGATTAGAAGAATGGGATCTGCAGCTTTAGAGATAGCCTATGTAGCATGTGGAAGATTAGATGGATTCTGGGCTAAAAAACTCAAATTATGGGATATTGCAGGGGGAATGGTAATAGTAGAAGAAGCAGGAGGAAAAGTTACCAATTTTAAAGGCGAAGATCTTACCTCTCAAGAAGAAACTTTTCTTGCTACAAATGGCTTTATCCATCACGAGATGGTAGAGATCTTAAGTTTAGAAGGGATAGTGATAAGCTAATGAGTATCAAATTACCTTTTCTTCACTTTTTAAATACTCTCATTCATATACTATCTTTTTCTTATGTTTTAGGCTCATTAATCTTTTTTAATCTGGTAACCCCATCTATAAAAAATGAGGATAAGAAAAATTCAGTAAAATTAATTTATAAGTTTACTAATTTTCTTCCTTTCTTCTTATTAGTCTCTGTAGCCACTAATATCATCTATATTCTTCTTGATGAAAGTTTTCTCACAATTTTAAGGAAAAACTCTAATATACAGGTTTTAACAATAATATATATACTTTTTTTCTTTACCTTTATTCTTCTTGCCCTTTATCTACAAAGAAAAGTAGATAAACTGCTGAAGATTAACATATTTTCGCTAATTGAGAGAGAATGGAAAAGAATAAGAATTGATTTAAGTGTACTTTTAGAATTTGAAATCGTCATAGTTATAGTAGAAACACTTATTCTTTATTTCAAATGAAGTGCGCCCGTAGCTCAACTGGATAGAGCATCGGCCTCCGGAGCCGAGGGTTAGAGGTTCAAGACCTCTCGGGCGCACCAGAAATTTTCTAAT
>JAKOUL010000048.1 GCA_029776735.1 Dictyoglomota bacterium | reverse complement strand
GTCACTCCCCTCGCTCTCTCCTCTGGCGCTTTATCTATGTCTTCATACTTCAATGGCCTCGATAAACTCTCTACCGCTAATACCATTGATATCGCTGACGTTAATGTCGTCTTCCCATGATCTACATGCCCTATCGTTCCTATGTTTACATGTGGCTTCGTCCTTACAAATTTCTCCTTCGCCATCCTTTATCTCCTCCTATTTTTTAAGTTTTATATTATTTAGAAGAAAATATCTTTTCTTGAACATTAATGGGCATTTCCTCATAATAAGAAAATTCCATAGAGAATATACCTCTACCTTGAGTTAAAGATCTCAAAGTAGTTGCATATCCAAAAACCTCTGCTAAAGGTACAAGTGCTTTTATAACTCTTGAATTATTAAAAAATTCTATCTTTTCAATCCTGCCTCTTCTACTATTAAGATCCCCAATTACATCTCCCATATAGTCTTCAGGTACTATAATTTCTAACCTCATTATTGGTTCAAGAATTATAGGATCTCCTTTTAATACTCCATCTTTAAATGCCTGAGAAGAAGCAATTTTAAAAGCCATATCTGAAGAATCAACTTCGTGATAAGAACCATCAAATAATGTCACTCGTATATCAGTAACTGGATATCCTGCTACAACTCCTCGTTCCGCTGCTTCCCTTATACCAGCTTCTATAGCTGGTATAAATTGCTGAGGAACCACTCCACCTACTATTTTATTAATAAACTCAAGTCCACTTCCACGAGAAAGAGGCTCAAGTTCAAGCCACACATGTCCATACTGACCCCTTCCACCTGTTTGTCTTATATATTTACCTTCTACTTTTGCAGGTTTGCGGATGGTTTCTCTATAAGAAACTTGAGGTCTTCCAACATCTGCGTTTACCTTAAATTCCCTTTTTAATCTATCAACAATTATCTCCAAATGTAATTCTCCCATCCCATGAATAAGAGTCTGACCTGTTTCATTATCAAAAGTAACTTTAAAGGTAGGATCTTCTTCTGCAAGTCTTTGTAAAGCAAGACTTAACTTATCTTGTTCTTCAGTACTCTTAGGTTCAATTGTAACGGAAATAACAGGTTCAGGAAAGCTTATTCCTCCAAGAATAATAGGATTATTTTCATCACAAAGAGTATCCCCTGTGGTTGTGAATTTTAATCCTACCACAGCTGCAATATCACCTGCATGAACCTCATCTATATCTTCTCTATGATTAGCATGCATTTGAAGAAGTCTTCCTATCCTCTCCTTTTTACCCTTTGAGACATTATATATATAATTCCCTTTTTCAAGTTTCCCTGAATAGACTCTAAAATAAGTAAGTTTTCCCACATAAGGATCAGTCATAACCTTAAAAGCCAATGCAGCGAAAGGCTCATCTTCACTTGGTAGTCTTATCTCCTCTTTTCCAGTTATAGGATTAATCCCTTTAACTGGAGGAGAATCTAAAGGAGAAGGAAGATAATCAACAACTGCATCAAGTAAAGGCTGAACACCTTTATTTTTAAAGGCAGAGCCACACAATACAGGATAAAGTTTACCCTCTATTGTTGCTTTTCTAAGAACTCTCTTTAAGTCTTGAACAGAAATCTCTTTCCCTTCTAAGTATTTCATTAAAAGTTCATCGTCAAGTTCTACTGCTGCCTCAACAAGCTTCTGTCTATTGATTTCCACCTCTTCTTTTAACTCATCTGGTACAGAAGCTATTTCCCACTTAACCCCTAAATCATCATAATAAATAATTGCTTTTCTCTCTAAAAGATCTATCATACCTTTAAATTGATCTTCACTTCCAATAGGAATTTGTACAGGTACTGCTTCCACTCCTAATCTATCTTTTATCATCTCTACTACTCTAAAGAAATTAGCTCCCACTCTATCCATTTTGTTTATAAAAATGATTCTTGGCACATTATATTTAGTCGCTTGTCTCCAAACAGTTTCTGATTGAGGCTGTACTCCTGCTACACCACAAAAAACTACAACTAAGCCATCAAGAACTCTCATAGACCTCTCAACTTCTACAGTGAAGTCTACATGTCCCGGTGTATCTATTATATTTATTATATGATCTTTCCAATGGCAAGTTGTTGTAGCAGCCGTTATAGTTATTCCTCGTTCCCTTTCTTGTTCCATCCAATCCATAGTAGCTGTTCCTTCATGAACCTCTCCTAATTTATGAGTACGCCCAGTATAGAAGAGTATTCTTTCTGTAAGTGTAGTCTTTCCTGCATCTATATGTGCTGCTATTCCTATATTTCTTAACTTATCCAACGGACATCTCGGCACGTTTATCTTCCTCCTTTATTTTTACCAACGATAATGTGCAAAAGCCTTGTTAGCTTCTGCCATACGATGTGTCTCCTCTTTTTTCTTAACTGCTCCTCCTGTATTATTAAGAGCATCTAAAATCTCTGCAGCAAGCTTTTCTTTCATAGGCATACCCTTTCTTTCTCTTGTTGCATTTACTAACCATCTTAAAGCAAGGGATAATCCTCTTCGTGGAGAAACTTCTATTGGAACTTGATAAGTAGCTCCTCCGACCCTTCTTGGTCTTATCTCAAGAAGAGGGGTTACTTGTTGCACGGCTTTCTCTAAGACTTCAACAGGATCTTGCTTCGTTTTTTCTCTAATTATTTCCATAGCACCATAAACAATTTTTTCAGCAGTGCTCTTTTTTCCATCAATCATAATCTTATTTATCAATTTTTGGACCAAAATATTATTATAAACAGGATCAGGCTGAATTTCTCTTAAAGTAACAGGACCTCTACGTGGCATTATTTCTTACCTCCCTCTTTAGGACGTTTAGCTCCATATTTTGATCTTCCCTGTTTTCTCCCATCTACACCTGCTGAATCTAAAGCGCCACGTATAATATGATATCTCACACCAGGAAGGTCTTTCACACGACCACCTCTTACAAGAACTACAGAATGTTCTTGTAAGTTATGACCAATACCAGGTATATATGCCCAAAGTTCAATCCCATTAGTAAGCCTTACTCTTGCTACTTTACGTAAAGCAGAATTAGGCTTTTTAGGAGTCATCGTAGTAACACGAATACATACTCCTCTTTTTTGGGGATTCTCCATCAAGGCAGGAGACTTACTTTTACTTTCCTTAGGTTTCCTTCCTTTTCTTACTAATTGATTAATTGTAGGCAAAAATCACACCTCCTACTCCTATCTTTGAAATTTTAAATCCATATTTGCTTAAGCCCCTGAAGAACTAAGCTAAAAAGTTTACCATTATAAATTGGATTTTGTCAAGACTCATCTTTTACAACTTCCCCAACATTTTCCACTAATTCCATCTCTTGAAAAGCTACCTTTTTAGGAACGATCTTCTTGAAGAGTCCTGTCCCAGCAGGTATAAGTCTTCCAATGATTACATTTTCTTTTAGTCCCTCTAATGTATCTTCTTTTCCCTTTACCGCAGCTTCTGCAAGTACTCTTGTAGTTTCCTGGAAAGACGCAGCAGAGATTACACTTTCAGTTGTAAGCGCAGCTTTTGTTATACCTAATACTACATCTCTTGCTGTAGGAAGTCTTTTCCCTTCTTCCTCAAGCTTTTTAGTTATTTTGTCAAAAGTTATTCTATTAACCAGTTGTCCTAAAATGAAATCACTATCTCCTGGATCTTCAATTCTTACTCTATTTGTCATCTGCCTTACAATTACTTCAATATGCTTATCATTAATCTCGGCTCCCTGTTTACAATAAACTTTCTGTACCTCATCAACAATATATCTTTGTACAGCTGCGAGTCCTTCATTTGCTAATATCTCTGTGAGGTTCCTATATCCTTTAGTTAGTTCTTGCCCTATTGTTACATAATCTCCCTCTTTTACCAAAAGCTGAGCATTAGAAGGAAGGAAATGTTCATCTTTTACTTCTCCTTCTTCTTCAACAACTATTTTTTCTCCTGTTTTAGTTTTCACTATTCTTACTATCCCACTAGCTCCTGCAACAATAGATTTTCCCTTAGGCTTTCTCGCTTCAAAGAGCTCCTCTACACGAGGAAGACCTTGAATAATATCTTCTGTCTTAGCTGTTCTCTGCTGGTAAGATGGGAAATAGGCTAAAATAGTACCAAATTCTACTTTATCACCTTTTTCAATATGCAATTTTAGACCACGAGGAATATGATACTCCTCTTCTCCATCATCTGTTTTTATAGTGACAATAGCTTCTCCAGTAGTCACAACATTATCAATAAATTCACCATTTCTTTCTTCAATTTTTATAACTTTACCGGATCTACAAGATTGTATCCTCATAGTTTCTCTACTATATTCTGCTATAACCTCTCCTTCTTCTATTTCATCTCCTATTCTAAAAAGAAATGCTGCTCCATTAGGAATAGGAATGGTCTTCTCCTTTCCTTCGAGATCAAGAAGAATCAAAGAGGCAAAGTGAGGATGACTCTCTTCCACATACTCCAGTTTAACTTCCCCTCTATCTCTATTATACTTTACATTTGTAAATCTAAATCTTCTATTTTCATCTTTCTCTTTCCTAACTTCTAAGACCTTTCCAGAGTATGGAGAGATAATAAACTTTAAATTAGGGTCTAAATATCCTGCGCTCATACCTTTTGTTACTTCCTCGCCATCGTTTACTGAGAGCATAGTACCAGGAGCTAAGACTATTTCTTCTCCTTCTTTTTCTCCCTTCACTATTATTCTTCCTTTTTGGCTCACTACAATTTTTTCTTTCTTGCCTAAGACATCAAATCTTTCCTTAAGTTTAACACCCACAAATTTTATCTTTCCATTAACACGAAACTGTATATTTTGATAATTCAATGACGTTAAGGCTACTCCTCCAGTATGGAAAGTTCTCAGGGTAAGTTGAGTACCTGGTTCTCCTATAGATTGTGCAGCAATAACTCCAACTGCTTCTCCCATATTTACTGTCCTATGAGAAGAAAGATCTTCTCCATAACATTTTTGGCAGATGCCCTTTTCACTCTTACAAGTCATCGGAGAACGAATCTTAACTCTTTTTACCCCAGAACTTTCAATAATCTTTGCTTTGTCTACAGTTATGTATTCATTTTTTCTAACAAGAAGCTCTCCAGAGTCAGAATAGACATCTTCTGCAGTAAATCTTCCAATAATCCTATCTTTAAGAGCCAAAACAACTCTACCCTCATCTTCTAATGCTTCCACATAGACTCCGTCATCAGTACCACAATCTTCTTCCCTTATAACAAGACTCTGAGATACATCCACAAGTCTTCTTGTAAGATATCCTGAGTCTGAAGTTCTAAGAGCAGTATCTACCACTCCTTTCCTTGCACCATAGGAGGATATAAAATGTTCTGAAACAGTTAAGCCTTCATAGAAACTTGATTTAATAGAAATATCCATAATTCTTCCAAAAGGATCAGCCATCAGCCCTCTCATAGCAGCAAGCTGTCTTACTTGGTCTACATTGCCTCTTGCACCAGAAAATGCCATCATATAAACAGAATTTAATAAATCAAAATTTGAGAGCATAATATCCCTTACTTCTTCACTAGCTTTTGTCCATATCTCAATAGCTCTCTGATATCTTTCTTCTTCGGAATACTTCCCTTGTTCAAAAGCTTTTTGCAAATTCAGAGATTCTTCCTCTGCCTTCTTAATTACTTTTTCTTTAGCTTCTCTCGGCATCTCAATATCCACAATAGAAAAACTCACCCCAGCCTTTGTCGCATATTTGAAACCTAATTTCTTTAGTTCATCTAGAAAATCCGCCGTTCTTTGCCATCCATACTCACTGAAACATTTTTCTACAATTCTTCTAACCTCTCTTCTATTAAGCACCCCATTGTAATATCTCAACTTTTCAGGAAGAATTTCATTAAGAATAAGTCTTCCAGGAGTTGTCTCAATATAGGTCTTTTCTTCAGGAAGTTCTATTCCATAAGTTTCTTCTATCCCAGAATGATGTACATATACTTTAGAGTGTAAATCTACCTTTTTATCTTCAAGAGCAAGTAAAACCTCCTCTGGAGTTGCAAATCGTTTATTCTCAGCTTCTTTCCCAGGAACTATCAGGGTAAGGTAGTAAAGTCCTATAACAATATCTTGTGTAGGTAAAGTTAAGGGCTTTCCATGAGCAGAAGAAATAAGGTTATTAGAAGAAAGCATAATAATCCTTGCTTCAGTTTGAGCCTCTATAGAAAGAGGCACATGTACTGCCATTTGGTCTCCATCAAAATCAGCATTATAAGGAGAACATACTAATGGATGTAACTGGATAGCATTTCCATCTATTAATTTAGGTTCAAAAGCTTGTATGCTTACTCTATGCAATGTGGGAGCCCTATTAAGTAGAACCAATTTCTCCTTAATTATCTCATCTAATACATCCCATACTTCTGGAGTTTCTTTTTCTATTTTTCTCCTTGCATTCTTGACATTTGTAGCATACCCATGTTCTATAAGTTTGTTTATTACAAAAGGTTTAAAAAGCTCTAAAGCCATTTTCTTAGGAAGTCCACACTGATGGAGCTTTAATTCTGGGCCTACTACAATAACCGCTCTTCCTGAAAAGTCTACTCTCTTACCAAGTAGGTTTTGTCTAAATCTTCCTTGTTTACCCTCAAGAATATCAGACAGAGATCTTAAAGCTCTTCCACTAGCATTTGTTACAGGCTTACCCCTTCTACCATTGTCTATCAAAGCATCTACAGCTTCTTGAAGCATCCTCTTTTCATTTCTTACAATAATTTCTGGAGCGTTAATCTCCAAAAGCTTTGAAAGTCTGCTATTTCTATTTATAACTCTTCTATAGAGATCATTAAGATCAGATGTGGCAAATTTCCCTCCTTCTAATTGAACCATAGGTCTTAAATCAGGGGGAATAACAGGCAATACTTCTAAAATCATCCACTCAGGTTTATTTCCAGCAAGTCTAAAACTTTCAACTATCTCTAATCTTTTTATCAACTTCGCTCTCTTTTGACCTTGTATTTCCTTTACCTGTTTATTTAAATCATATGATAATTCCTCAAGATCAATATCTTTTAAAAGTCTTTTTATAGCCTCTGCTCCCATTCCCACCTTAAAAGAGTTTCCATACTCTTTTAGAGCTTTCTCATAATCATCTTCTGTTAATGTTGTCATCTTTTGAAGAGAGGTATCTCCAGGATCAAGTACTACATAGGAATGGAGGTAGATGATTTCTTCTAATTGTTTACTGCTTATATTTAATAACAAAGCGATATAATTTGGTACATTCTTAAAGTACCAGATATGAACCACTGGAACAGCAAGTTTAATATGCCCCATTCTTTCTCTTCTTACTGAACTTTTTGTAACAGTTACGCCACATCTATCGCAGGTAATACCATCGTATCTTTGTCCTTTATATTTTCCACAATGACATTCGTAGTCTTTAACAGGTCCAAAAATCTTTTCGCAGAAAAGTCCGTCCCTTTCAGGCTTAAAAGTTCTATAGTTAATGGTCTCTGTTTTTTTAATCTCTCCATAAGACCAACTTAATATATCCTCTGGAGATGCTAATCCAAAAACTAATTTATCAAAGTCTTTTATTTTCAAGGCTTTCATCCCCTTCCTTATGATTCATCATCAATTTTATATAGATTCACAAGTTTATTACCAATATAAGCTGAAACTTTTATTCCTAATCCCTGAAGTTCTCTCACAAGAACTTTAAAAGACTCAGGGACGCCAGGTTCCTTAATAAGATTACCAGAAACTATAACGGAGTAAGCTTCTATTCTCCCAGACACATCATCAGACTTGTAAGTTAACATTTCTTCCAAAGTGTGAGCTGCACCATAAGCTTCTAATGCCCAAACTTCCATTTCTCCAAATCTTTGACCACCAAATTGAGCTCTTCCACCCAACGGTTGCTGTGTAACCAAAGAATATGGACCAACAGATCTTGCATGAATCTTATCATCGGCAAGATGAATAAGCTTCATTATATACATAGAGCCTACCGTTACCTCCTGATCAAATGGTTCACCGGTTCTACCATCATAGAGAGTTACTCTTCCATCTTCAGGAAGCTCTGCTTTTCTTAACATCTCTTTTACCAAGTTTGCAGATCTATTCTCTCCTAAAACCTCATCAAAAGGAGGAACTACAGCATAAATACCAAGTTCTTTTGCAGCCCATCCCAAATGAGTCTCAAATATCTGACCCACATTCATACGTGAAGGAACTCCTAATGGATTGAGAATAATATCTACAGGAGTGCCATCTTCCAAGAAAGGCATATCTTCTTCTGGCAAAATAGTAGCAACTACACCTTTATTCCCATGTCTTCCCGATATCTTATCTCCAACAGAAATCTTTCTTATTTGAGCTACTCTAACTTTTACAATTTTATTTACACCTGCAGGAAGTTCATCATCATTCTCTCTTGTCAAAACTTTAATATCAATGACCTTTCCCCATTCTCCATGAGGCATCCTAAGAGAAGTATCCTTTATTTCTTTAGATTTCTCACCAAATATAGCACGAAGGAGTCTCTCTTCAGGTGTTAATTCTGTTTCACCCTTAGGAGTTGCCTTACCAACCAAGATATCGTTAGGACCAACTTCTGCTCCTATCATAACTATTCCGTCTTTATCTAAGTATCGGATAGTATCTTCACCAATATTGGGGATATCTCTTGTAATCTCTTCCGGACCAAGCTTTGTATCTCTTGCTTTTACTTCGTACTCTTCAATATGAATGGAAGTAAAAAGATCTTCCTTTACTAAACGCTCGCTTATAATGATAGCATCTTCATAGTTATATCCACCCCAAGGTAAAAAAGCTACAAGCACATTTCTTCCAAGTGCTAATTTACCATTAGAGGTAGCTGGACCATCTGCAATTACATCACCTTTTTTTACTCTCTGCCCTGTTTCCACTATAGGTTTTTGGTTCCAGCATGTACCCTGATTGCTTCTGCGATATTTTACAAGTTGATATTTCTTTTCTTGCTTATCATCTGTCTCAATCACAATTTCACAAGAGGAAACCTTTCTTACAACACCATCCACATCAGAGATTACTACAACTCCAGTATTTTTTGCTATCATTTCTTCTATTCCCGTACTTACAAGAGGGATTTCTGTCTGTATTAGAGGTACCGCTTGACGTTGCATATTAGATCCCATCAAATCTCTATTTGCATCATCATGCTCTAAGAACGGAATAAGAGCTGTAGATATACTTACTGTTTGATAAGGAGAAACTCCCAACAAATCTACCTCTTCAGGAGAACAGAGAATAAATTTACCTTTTCTCCTTGCATGTACCAAATCATCTATTATCTCTTTGTTCTTATTAAGACGTACATCAAAAGAGGCAATAGTATACTTCTCTTCATCAGTAGCAGATAGATAAACTATTTCATCAGTCATCTTTCCATCCTTAACCCTATAATAGGGAGTTCTTAGGAAACCATATTCATCTACTATAGCCAATGTTGAAAGATAGTTTATTAAACCTGCATTAGGACCCTCTGGGGTTTCTATGGGACATACCCTACCATAGTGAGAAGGATGAATATCCCTTACCTCAAAAGTTGCCCGTTCACGAGTAAGTCCTCCAGGACCTAAAGCACTTATTCTTCTTTTATGAGCGAGCTCCGAAAGAGGATTAGTTTGGTCCATAAATTGAGAGAGCGGATTTCTATTAAAAAACTCTCTTACTGCAGCCATAAGAGGTCTTGTACTTACAAGATTTATAGGACTTGCTTGTTCTGGATCAGTAAGAGCCATCTTTTCTTTTATAAGTTTCTCAACTCTTGCAAGTCCAGCTCTAAACTGCATCTGTAAAAGTTCTCCAACAGATTTTATCCTTCTATTTCCAAGATGATCAATATCATCTAACTCATCTTTTTCAGTTTTCACCATCGTCAATCTTTTTACGATTTCTACAAAATCCTCTTCTGTAAGAGCATAATTATCAAGAGGAATGTTCAAGCCTAATCGCTGATTCAGTTTATATCTTCCCACCTTACCTAAATTATATCTTCTTACATCAAAGAACATCTGTTTTACCACTTTGAGAGCTTCTTCCTCTTTACTTGGAACATCACTGGGTCTTAACCTACCACATGCTTCAAATATAGCTTGATTCCTATCATTTATATTATCCTTAGCAAAAGTTGTTTCTAAATAGCTAAGTTCCTCACTTCCTAAAAACTCAGAGAAATAATCTAAGTCGTAACCTAAAGCCCTCAAAATAAGAGAGACGGGAAATTTCTTTATACCATTAGGGTGTATATAAATTATTCCATTATTATCAAGCTCAAATTCTATCCATCCACCTCTTGTTGGTATAAGAGTACCAATAATACTATTCCCTGCTTCTTGAAAAAATACTCCTGGTGATCTTGTTATTTGGTTCACTATTACCTTTTCAGTTCCATTTACAATAAAAGTTGCTCTATCAGTCATCTGAGGTATATTTCCAAAAAATACTAACTGCTCTTTTATATCTTTTATATCCTTGTGCTCATCTTTATAATAAAGTCTTGTCTTAACATAAAGAGCAGATTCATAAGTAAGTCCTTTTTCCAAACATTCATCAGAAGTCCTTAGTGGAGAATCAATTCTAATACCATCTTCTGTCGTTACAAATTCTAAGGATAAACCTTGCCTTGAAGATTCTATAGGATTTATTTCATCAAGAACCTCTCTTAAACCTTGAGTTAAAAACCAATAGAAAGAATCATATTGAATTTTCAAAAGATCAGGGATATTCTGAAAAATGGGTCTATCATCAGTCCAGAAAATTTCTCTTTTAAATTCTCTGTTCCTCATACCTCATCTCCTTTTTTCTTTAAAGATTAGACAAAATTATATTATACTACAAAAGCAACCATTACAAAATTGCAATAATTTAAGAAAAAACGAGAAAACAAAAGATTAAAATGGAAAAGTATGATAATTTTTTTAATTTCTATACTTTTTGCTTCTTTAACCCTTTATAAGCATAAAAATCCCTATAATTATAAAAAGTATACCACCTATTTTCTCAAAAATACCTTCAGGTATAAATTTTGTTAATATCCCTCCTAAATAAGCTCCCAAAAAACTCAGTAAAATAAAGGATAAAGAAGCTCCTAAGAAGACCCAGAAAGGATTTTTTGTTTTTAGGACCAAACTTAAGACTGCAAATTGTGTCTTATCTCCTAATTCTGCAATGAAAATAGTACTAAAAGCTAAAAGTAGTATCTCTAATTTATCCAAAAAATACCACTCCTTTATAAAAAATAAAATTTTTAAAAACTATTAAATTAAATCAACTTGTTAAGAATGGTCAATTATACAATACTTTTATTGTATAATACAATTAAAAATTTTTAAACAATCGGAGGTATCTATGTGGAATGTAATTATTACAGGAATAGCAAGTTTCCTGACAGATATAAGTACAGAAATGTTCTATCCGTTAATATCCTTTTACTTAGCAGCTTTAGGAGCAGGTCCTGCTATCTTAGGAGTAGTAGAGGGAATAGCAGAAAGTATTGCTTCATTACTAAAGGTATATTCAGGATATTTTTCGGATAAGCTTAAAAAAAGAAAAGCATTAGCTATATTTGGATATTCTTTTTCTGCGGTAGGTAAAGTCTTTTTATACCTTGCTCAAAGTTGGGCGGGAGTTTTCATTGGGAGGCTTGCTGATAGATTTGGGAAGGGAATAAGAACTGCACCAAGAGATGCATTAATTGCAGAATCCTCTTCGTCTAAAGAAAGAGGCAAAGCCTTTGGTTTACATAGAGCAATGGATTCATTAGGAGCAACCTTAGGAGTACTAATATCTATCTTTATAATAAGCAGACTTAATCTAAGTGAAAATACAAATCTGGCATCTTATATTCCAACCTTTAGACAGATAATACTTTTAAGTTTAATCCCTGCTATACTGGGAGTATTTGTATTATTCTTAGCTAAGGAAACAGTTCAAAAAGAATCCTCAGAAAAAACAATGCCAAAATTGGAATGGAGAAAATTAGATAAAAAATTAAAAGGTTTTTTAATATTCTCTTTCATTTTTACCTTAGGAAATTCTTCAAATCAGTTTCTTTTTTTACGAGCAGGAGATTTGGGAGCTTCTCTACTTAATGTATTAGTTCTCTACTTTGTTTATAACTTAATATATGCTATATTTTCTCTACCTGCAGGTTCTCTTTCTGATAAAATAGGAAGAAAAAAGATTCTTATAGCTGGATACTTATTTTATGGTCTTGTGTATTTTGGATTTGGATTAGCTTCAAAATATAGTCACCTTTGGATATTATTTCCTTTATATGGTCTTTACATAGCCTTTACAGAAGGCGTAGAAAAGGCTCTTATTTCTGACTTAGCTCCTTCTCATATTAAAGCTACGGTTATTGGACTCCATGCAACTTTAACAGGTATTGGACTCTTCCCTGCATCTCTAATAGCAGGACTATTATGGAGTTCATTAGGACCTCAAGCACCATTTATTTTAGGAGGAATTTTAGGTATCTCTGCTGCTATTGGTCTTAGTTTTATACTCTAAAGAGTTGTTGTATAATTAATAAAATACACTATGGAAAATGAAAAAGGGTTATTTCAAAATTTAATTAAAAAAAATACTGGGAAATATTCTTCAGAAAATCTGAAGAGAGCTTTTCTTTTTGCCCAAAAAGCTCATCAAGGACAATTCAGAAAATCTGGAGAACCGTATATAACTCATCCTGTAGAAGTAGCAAAAATATTAATGGATCTTGGCATGGATGAAACTGTAGTAATTGCTGGATTTTTGCACGATATTCTTGAAGATACTGAAGTAACCCCAGAAGAAGTAGAAAAAGAATTTGGCAAAGATGTCCTATCATTAGTTGATGCCATAACAAAATTGGAGAAGTTGAGCTTTTATCCTACAGAAGCATATAGAGCTCAAAACTTGAGAAAAATGTTTATTGCTATGGCAAAAGACATTAGAGTAATAATTGTTAAACTGGCAGATAGACTTCATAATATGCAAACCTTGCAATACCAAGAAGAGGAAAACCAAAGAAGAATAGCCAAAGAAACTTTAGAAATTTATGCTCCATTAGCTCATAGACTTGGTGTATGGGATATAAAGTGGAAGTTAGAAGATTTGGCTTTTAGGTACTTAGAGCCAGAAAAATACCATCTGGTAGCCAAGAAAGTAGCTGAAACCAGGAAAGAAAGAGAGGATTTTATACAAAAAGCCATAGAAATGCTTAAGGATGAACTAAATAAAGCTGGAATAGAAGCAGAAGTTACAGGAAGAGCAAAACATCTCTACAGTATATACCAAAAGATGATTAAAAAGGGGATAGAGATTGAGGAAATGTATGATCTTCTTGGGGTTAGAGTCATCGTAAACTCCGAAAAAGAATGCTACGAGGTGTTAGGCATTATTCATAGTATGTGGAAACCTATACCCGGAAGATTTAAGGATTATATAGCCAATAGAAAATCTAACAATTATCAATCTCTTCACACAACTGTTATAGCCTTGGATGGAAAACCTTTAGAAGTACAGATAAGAACCTGGGAGATGCATAGAATAGCAGAATATGGTGTTGCAGCCCACTGGTTATATAAGGAAAAAATTAAAAAGCCAGACTCCTTTGAAGAGAAGCTTTCTTGGGTAAGACAACTTCTTGAGTGGCAAAAAGAACTTACTGATGATCAAGAATTTTTAGAATCTATAAGAAGTGACCTTTTTGAAAAAGAAATCTATGTCTTTACTCCAAAGGGTGATGTAGTAGCGCTACCTCAGGGTTCAACTCCTATTGACTTTGCATATACGATTCACACAGAGGTGGGTCATAGATGTAAAGGAGCAAAGGTTAATAGTAAAATGGTACCACTAAATTATATACTCCAAAATGGAGATATCGTAGAGATAATCACAAGCAAAGAGGAAGGTAAACCAAGCAGAGATTGGCTTAACATTGTTAAAACTTCTCAAGCTAAAAATAAAATAAAACAGTATTTTAGAAAACTTGCCAGAGAAGAAACTATAGAAAAAGGCAAAGAACTTTTTGAAATAGAGATAAAAAAGAATGAGGATTGGCTCAAAGAAATATTTAATAAAGAAGATATATCAGTAACTGACCTCTTAGAAAGTAGTATTGGAAAAACATTTATGAATGAGATGGGTATTAAAGAAATAGAATCTTGTCTTTTAAGTATTGGAGCAGGAGAAATCACTCCTCAACAGATTATAGAAAGATTTAAAAAGGAAAGTAAAAAAGAAGTTCTCCTCACAATAACAGAAAAAGGAAAAGAACATTTCATAGAAGGACTTGAGATCTTAGGTTTAGATAATATAATGACAAGAATAGCAGAGTGTTGTCACCCTATTCCTGGAGATGCGGTAGTAGGATATATTTCAAAAGGAAAAGGAATTGTTGTACATAGAGAAGATTGCCCTAATTTAATTAACTTAAAGAAAAAATATCCCGAAAAGATTGTACCTATTGAATGGCAGAGAGTAACAAATGGTAAATATAAAGCAGGATTGGAAATTGAAGCTATAGATAGAGTTGGATTATTAAAAGATCTCATAGAAAGAATTTCTCAAGCAAGAATAAATATCTTAGATTTAGGCACTAAAGTTGGTAGAGATGGCATAGCAAGAATAAAGATTGTTGTTGAAATTGACAATCCTGCTGTTTTCTATTACCTTATTGATGAAATAAAAAGACTCTCTGACATAATATCGGTAAAGAGATCTATTCGGCTCTAAGTATAATGAAGGCTGTTATACAAAGAGTTAAGAAGGCAGTTGTAAAGACAAATGGGAAAGTCCTTGGAGAGATCTCCAAGGGACTTTTAATTTTTTTAGGAGTTGCGGAAGAAGATACAGAAGATGACATAAAAATCTTAGGTGAAAAAATAAGAAATCTAAGAATATTTCCTGATGATGAAGGAAAATTAAATCTTACTATCTCTGATATAAAAGGCGAATTTTTGGTGGTCTCTCAATTTACCTTATTAGCAGATTGTAGAAAGGGAAGAAGACCTAATTTTTCTAACGCTGCTACAAAAGAAAAGGCTTATGATTACTATAAAAAGTTCATCCAATATTTAAGACAATGTGGAGAAAAAGTAGCTGAGGGAGAATTTCAAGCATATATGGAAGTAGAACTTATAAATGATGGTCCTGTGACTATAATCTTAGATAGTGAAGACCTTAAAAAAACAAGGAGGCAAAAAGAATGAACATCGGACTACCAAGGGGAGTGCAAGATATTCTTCCAGAAGATATACCTTATTGGCATTTCGTAGAAGAGACTGCCAAAAAAATCTTTAAGACTTACAATTACAAAGAGATTAGAACGCCCATCTTTGAGTATACAGAATTATTTACAAAGGGAACTGGAGAAACCACCGATATAGTAATGAAAGAAATGTATACTTTTTTAGATAAAAAAGGTAGATCTTTAACTCTAAGACCCGAGGGTACTCCTGGTGTCATTAGAGCTTTCTTAATAAACAAAATCTATAATATAACGCCAGTCTGGAAAGTATATTATATAGGACCTATGTTTCGCTACGAGAGACCCCAAGCAGGAAGATATAGAGAATTTCACCAATTAGGGGTAGAAGTCTTAGGAAGAAAAGATCCTTACATAGATTTTGAGATCATAAAACTGGCAGTAGAAATTCTTAAAGAGCTAAAACTTGAAAATCTTGAAGTTGAGATAAATTCATTGGGCTGCTTAAAATGTAGACCTACGTATAGAACAGCGTTACAATCGTATTTTTATGAATATAAGGATAAACTCTCCCCTATTGACCAGGAAAGATTAGAAAGAAATCCTTTAAGAATTTTAGATTCCAAAGATGAAATTGCACAAGAGTTGAAAGAAAAAGCTCCTCAACCACTTGATTACTTATGTGAAGAATGTAAAATCCATTTTGATAAAGTAATTTCATATTTATCATTAGAAAAGATAAATTATAAGATTAGTCCTAAATTAGTAAGAGGGCTGGATTATTATACTCGTACTGTATTTGAAATAATTACTTCTTCTCTTGGAGCTCAAAATGCAATAATAGGTGGAGGAAGATACGATAATCTTGTAGAAACTTATGGAGGTCCATCAACTCCTGGTCTTGGATTTGCCGTTGGTATGGAAAGACTACTCCTTCTTTTAAAACAGCAGGGTTGTAACATTCAGACTGAACCTCTTATATTTATTGCTATAGAAAAAGAAGAATTTATAAAAGAAGGAATAAATTTATCCAATCAATTAAGAGCGAGCTATAGAGTGGAAGTAGGACCTCCTCAGGAATCTTTGAAAACACAATTAAAATGGGCTGATAAATTAGGTAGCACTATTGTTATATTCTTGGATGAAAATATACTTGAAAATAAAATAAAAGTAAAAAATTTTATAGACGGAAAAGAAAAAATAGTTCCTTTAACAAATATCACAGAAGAATTAAAGATCATGTTATAATTACAGATAATTTTTTATAAAGAAGGGTGGGACTAATTTTGAAAAGAAGCCACTATTGCGGAGAATTAAATATAAAAAACATAGGTGAAAAAGTAAAACTTTCAGGATGGATTCATACAATTAGACATCATGGGGGACTTATTTTCATAGATCTTAGAGACAGAAGTGGAATTATCCAATTAGTATTTGATCCTTCCATATCTGAAGAAAGCTATAAATTAGCTGATACTTTTAGAAATGAATGGGTTATAAGTGTTGAAGGGAAAATAAGAAAAAGACCAGAAGGAATGGAGAATCCTAAAATATCCACAGGAGAGATTGAAATGGAAGTAAATAAAATTACTATTGAAAATACATCAAAGCCTCTTCCTTTCAATCTCTGGTCAAATACAGAAGTAGATGAACTGATAAGACTTAAATATAGATATTTAGATCTCCGAAGAGAAAAAATGCAATACAATCTAAGCTTTAGACACAAGTTTCTTTTAACTATTAGAAATTTTTTAGATAAAAAAGGATTCTTAGAGATAGAAACCCCATATCTCATTGTAAGTACGCCTGAAGGCGCAAGAGATTTTATTATACCAAGCAGATTACAACCAGGTAAATTCTATGCTCTTCCTCAGTCTCCTCAACTTTTCAAGCAGATGTTAATGGTCGCTGGTTTTGATAAATATTTTCAAATTGCAAAATGTTTTAGAGATGAAGATTTAAGAGCCGATAGGCAACCAGAATTTACTCAATTGGACATGGAGATGTCTTTTATAGAGCAAGAAGATATCTTTGCACTTATAGAAGAATTATTTAAAATTGTACTCAAAGAAACTCTTAATATAGATATTAAAATACCTTTTCCTCATATAACATATGAGGAAGCAATGAATACCTATGGAAGTGACAAGCCTGATCTAAGATATAATCTAAAAATCACTGATGTTACTGATATCTTTAAAGATTTACCTTTGGATTTTCTAAAATCCAATTTAGAAAATCATATAACAGTAAAAGGTATTTTACTCAGGAATATTACTCCTTCACGAAAAGAATGGAGTATTATTGAAAATAGAGTAAGAGAGCTGAAGGGAAAAGGAATAATGTGGTTTTCCTATAATGATAACGAAGTTAAATCTTCTATTGGAAAATATGTGGATGAAGAATTCAAAAATAAAATTATTAAATACTTAAACTTACAAGTAGGAGACTCTTTTTTCAGTATTGCAGGAGAATGGAAAGATGTGACAAAGATCCTTGGAAATCTAAGAATAGAAATAGCAGAAATGTTCCATATCCCTATAAAAGATGGACTTTTCTTCCTTTGGGTCACAGACTTTCCCCTTTTTGAATATGATGAGGAAGAAAAAAGAATTGTTGCTGAACATCATCCTTTTACCTCTCCTAAAAGGGAGGAAATAGAACTTTTAGAGAAGGATCCTCTAAAAGTACACGCTCAATGCTACGATTTAGTATTAAATGGCGTAGAACTTGGAAGTGGAAGCATTAGAATTCACCAAAGAGACATTCAAGAAAAAGTCTTTAAAATTTTAAACATCTCCCCTGAAGAAGCTAAGAAAAAATTTGGTTTTCTTCTTGAGGCTTTTGAATACGGTGCTCCTCCTCATGGAGGCATTGCCCTTGGAATTGACAGACTTACTACTATTCTTACTAATTCTTCTTCTTTAAGAGATGTCATTGCTTTTCCAAAGACTCAAAGTGGTACATGCCCATTAACTAATGCCCCTTCCGATGTGGATCAAAAACAGTTAGAAGAAGTCCATATAAAAATAGTGTATGAGGAACATAACGAATAGGAGGAAAGATGGACTTTAATGAGGAAGCTTTAAAACTCCATAGATTGAAAAAGGGTAAATTAGAAATAAAATCAAAAGTACCATTAAAAGATAAAAAAGATCTTTCATTAGCATATACTCCCGGAGTTGCTGAAGTCTCAAGCGCCATATTCAAAAATCCCGAATTTGCTTATGATCTAACCATAAAAAACAATACTGTAGCAGTTGTTAGTGATGGAACTGCAGTTTTAGGACTTGGAAACATTGGACCTCTTGCCGCTATTCCTGTAATGGAAGGGAAGTCTATTTTATTTAAACAATTCGCAGGAATAGACGCTTTCCCTATATGTTTGAATACTCAAGATCCTGAAAAAATTGTAGAAATTATATGCGCTATAGCTCCAGTGTTTGGAGGTATCAACTTAGAAGACATCTCTGCTCCTAAATGCTTCTATATTGAGGAAAAACTTAAAGAAAAATTAGATATTCCTATTTTCCACGATGATCAGCATGGTACAGCAATAGTTACTTACGCAGCTCTTATTAATGCTTTAAAGCTAAAGAGTATAACTATAGATAAAATAAAAATTGTAATTCTTGGTGCAGGTGCTGCAGGAATTGCAATTACAAAATTTCTTATCTCTTCAGGAGCCAAAAATATTACATTAATAGATAGATATGGTATTATATACTCCGGAAGAGAAGAAAATATGAATTTTGAAAAAGAAGAGATCGCTAAAGTTATAAACCCAAACAAAAAAAAGGGAGGATTAAAAGAAGCTCTAAAGAATGCCGATGTATTCATTGGAGTATCTCAAGCAAACCTTCTTATTCCTGAATATATAAAACTTATGAATAAAGATCCTATAATTTTTGCAATGGCAAATCCTATTCCAGAAATTATGCCTGAAAAGGCTAAAGAAATGGGAGTGAGAATTATAGGCACTGGAAGATCAGATTATCCAAATCAAATTAACAATCTCCTTGCTTTTCCAGGAATTTTTAGAGGTGCATTAACAGTAAGAGCAAAAGATATAAACCATGAAATGCAGCTTTCAGCTTCTATAGCAATTGCCTCTTTAGTAGAAGAGCCCAAAGAAGATTACTTAATCCCTTCTCCTTTAGATCTACGCGTAGTACCAAAAGTAGCTGAAGAGGTAGCTAAAGCAGCAATAAAATCAGGTATAGCAAGAATAAATAAAACCGATGATGAAATCCGTAAAGAAATATTTGAGTTCTTAGGAGGAAAAGAAAATGACGAAGAATAACAATATACTAATCTTAGGCGCTCAATGGGGCGATGAAGGAAAGGGCAAAATTATAGATTTAATAGCTCAAAAGGCGGATGTAGTAGTAAGATTTAATGGGGGAAATAATGCAGGACATACTGTAGTCGTAGATGGAAAAACCTTTAAATTCAGACTTTTACCATCAGGAATTATATCCCAAAATGCAATCAACATAATTGCTTCAGGAGTAATTGTAAACCTCCCTGCTCTTTTAGAAGAATTGGAAGAGTTAGAAAAATTAGGTATAAAAATTAAGAATCTTTACCTTAGTGATAGAGCACCCTTGGTTTTAAACTTTCATCCCATATTAGATAAATTCTTTGAAGAAAAAAGAAGTTCTCAAAAAATTGGAACTACGGCACGTGGTATAGGTCCTGCCTATAGTGATAAAATTGCGAGAGATTCCATACATGTGGGAGACTTATTAGATAGAGACTTTTTTAAAGAAAGACTAAGATATATTTATCAATTCAAACTTTCAACTTTGTCTAAAGAAGTAGTTTTTCCCAGTATTGAAGAAATTTACAGCTCTCAGACAGAAGCCTTTGAAAAAATCCTTGAAAAAGGAATAGTTGTTACTGATACGTCAAAATTGATAAATGAATTGATAGACGAAGACAAAAAAGTATTATTTGAAGCTGCCCAAGGTACCCTCTTAGATGTTAATTTTGGAACTTACCCATATGTAACTTCTTCCTTTACCATCTCTGGAGGCGTTTGTGTAGGAACTGGCGTAAGCCCACGTAAAATAAATAAAATCGTAGGTGTTATTAAAGGCTACACCTCAAGAGTAGGTGAAGGACCATTTCCCAGTGAGATTTTAGGAAATGCTGCCGAGTTTATAAGAGAAAAAGGTCAAGAATACGGCACAGTTACAAAAAGACCCAGAAGAGTTGGTTGGTTAGACTTTGTAGCTTTAAGATATGCAAAGAGAATAAATGACTTTACAAGTTTAGCTATAACAAAGCTTGATGTGTTGAGTGGACTTGAAAAATTAAAACTTGTGGTAGGTTATAGATATAAAGGAGAAATTTTAGAAGATTTCCCTTCAAATCTTAACGTTCTAAACCAATGTGAACCTATATTTGAAGAAATAGATGGATGGAAAGAACCTTTAACAGACATAAAAACTTACTCTGAACTTCCAGAAAACACTCAAAAATATATTGAAAGGATTGAAAAAGAACTCTCCACAAAAGTTGATCTCATAGGGATAGGACCAGAAAGAGATGATATTATTATCATAAAAGACCAATGGGAATAAGTATGACCATAACTACAAAGTCTCCAAAAGAGACTCATAATATAGGGAAATTAATTGGAGAAAAAGTAAAACCAAAGGATTTTGTGGCTCTAATAGGGGATCTTGGGAGTGGCAAAACTACTTTTGTACAAGGAATAGCAGAAGGCTTAGGAATAAAAATTCCTGTTAATAGTCCATCTTTTGTTATAGTCAAAGAGTACCAAGGGAACTATCCTTTAGTACACGTAGATATATATAGGCTTAAAAACCCAATAGACGAACTTTTCAATATAGGATTTGAAGAATACTTAAGGAGAGAATATATTATAGTAGTAGAATGGGCTGACAAAATAAAAGATATTTTCCCTGAAAACAATTTACAAATAACATTCTCTTATAACGGAGAAAATGAAAGAATGTTATCTTTCATTCCTAATGGAGATAGATTTATTAAACTTATAGAAGAAGTTAAACAATGTATATATTAGGTATAAATACAGCCACAGAGAAAAGTAATATAATTCTTTGGAATGATGGACAAACTCATGAGGTCTTTTATTCTACAAATTTTAAAACTTATGGTGAGACTTTGCTTATAAATTTAGAATTCCTATTAAAAATGTCTAACTGGACATTAAACAACATAGATTTATACTGTGTAGTCACAGGACCTGGCTCTTTTACTGGACTAAGGATAGGTACGGTCACAGTAAAAACACTTGCTCAAATTTATAAAAAACCTATTGTAGGAATTTCTTATTTGGAGGGCTTAGCTTATCAGACGGTTTTTAACGGAGTAATAGGAACTATTCTTCCTGGGAGAAAGGGAGAGATTCATGCTGGATTTTTTGAAAACTTAGAGGAATTTAATAACCTTTTTTCTGAAGAAATATATTCCTATCAAAATTTCAGTGAAATCGTTAAAGACTTAACAAAAGAAAGAGATCTCCTTTTAGTAGGAAGCATACCTGAAGAGCTTAAAAATCTCTTACCTAATCAAGTAAAATATGCTCCAATAGTTTCAAACTCCTTAAAAGGAGAAACTTTAGTACTTTTAGGTTTAGACAAGTATAAAAAAGGAGATTTTAAAGATTATTTATCTCTTTTACCAGATTACAGGCAGAAATCTAGTGCAGAAATAAACTGGGTAAAAAAATATGGGGGAACAAAAAGGATTTAGCCAAGAGATCCCTATAGAAATTCGTCCTATGAAGTTTAAAGACATAGACGAAGTAGATGAAATAAATAGACTATCTTTCTCTACTCCTTGGAGTAAAGAAAGTTTTGAGAGAGAACTTAGTTCAAATAGAATAGCTAAGTATTTTGTAGCAGTTTATGAAGATAAAATTATAGGTTTTGTAGGACTATGGACTATCTTTCAAGAAGCTCAGATAACTACCATAGCTGTACATCCCGATTATAGAGGAAGAAAGGTAGGAGAAAAGCTTCTTAATTTTGCTATTGAATATTGTGCCGAACATCATATTAAAAGCATAACTTTAGAGGTAAGAGTATCTAATACTATCGCCCAAAATTTATATTATAAGGAAGGGTTTAAAAAAATAGGGGTTAGAAAATGGTACTATAAAGATGGAGAAGACGCATTAATTATGGTCAAAAAACTATCTTGATAGGTGAACTTAAATGATACTTCTTGGTATAGAAACATCATGTGACGAAACCAGTATTGCAATAGTAGAGGATGGAAGAAAGATATTAAGTAATATAGTCTCTTCACAGATAGATGTACATAAAATCTATGGTGGAGTAGTACCTGAAGTAGCTTCAAGATTGCATGTAGAAACCTTGAATAAAATAATGGATTTAGCATTAGAAAAAGCAAAGGTTGATTTTCCATCTTTAGAATTAATCTCTGTAACCTATGGTCCAGGACTTGTAGGCTCTTTGTGGATAGGAATTATGGCTGCTAAAACTTTAGCCCTTGCTTTAGAAAAACCCTTAGTTGGAGTCAATCACTTAGAAGGACATATTTTCTCAAACTTCTTAAGAGAAGAGTCTCCTGACCTTCCCTTCATCTCTTTAATAATATCAGGTGGACATACTGAATTCTTATTAGTAGAAGATGTAGGGAAATATAAACTCTTGGGACAAACCTTAGACGATGCAGCAGGTGAAGCCTTTGATAAAGTAGCAAGAATTTTGGGACTAAGTTATCCAGGAGGACCAGAGATTGAAAAAGAAGCAAAAAAAGGAAAACCTATTTTTAATCTTCCAAAAGTAAAATGCGATAGATATTTAGATATAAGTTTTAGTGGTTTAAAAACTGCAGTCTTATATCTTGTCAAAAATATGCAAGAAAAGGGAACTCCCATTCCTGTGGACGATCTTGCCGCATCTTTTCAATATAGAGTGGTAGAAGAACTTTTAGACCGAACTTTATTTGCCCTAAAAAAATTTAAGATATCAACTTTAGTGCTCGCAGGTGGTGTAGTTGCTAATAGATACCTACAGGAAAGATTTTATGAGATGGCAAAAAAAGAAAAGATCAAGCTATATATGCCTCCTAAAGAATTATGTACTGATAATGGTGCTATGGTAGCATGTGCAGGTTACCATCTTTATAAAAAGGGCATTACACACGGATTAGATCTTTCTGCAGATCCTAATCTTTCTTTAGGAGTTTTAGAATGAAGAACTTAGACAAAAGTATAAAATCAGGAATAAGATATTCATTAATTATAAGTATTGTTATCATTGTTCTAATTCTGATCTTTACTACTGATACAAGGACATGGGATGCTCTTTTAACTTTAAAATGGGAGTATATATTTTACGTTATTCTTTTAAATATGTTAAGTTGGGTTTGGTCTGGCATAAGATATTCTATAATGATTAATGGAATTGCAGATTCAAAACTAAATCTTATAGAAGCATTACAGATTCACTTAGCTTATTATTTTGCATCAAGTATAACTCCCTCTGCAGCAGGAGGAGAACCTTTAGAAATCTACCTTTTATCAAAGAAAAATATAAAAGTGGGACAAGCTACAGCATTAAGTCTTTTTAGATATATCATAAACACTTTAACTTTTGCAATAGCTTCCCCTATCGTACTTTATTTTTATTCTTTTCTTTTCCCACAAAGTATAATTAAGAACTTAGTACAATACAGTGCCATTCTCTTCTTTATTATAGTAGCCCTTTTTATCTTTGCCTTATATAAACCTCGTCCAGTAATTAAATTTCTTTCCTATATCCTTATTAAATTGCGAAGAATTCCATTTTTAAACAAGATTCATCCATACAAGATAATAAGAGAGGTTTACAAAACAGTCACAGATTTTCACAATACTTTATGGTTATTTATAAAAGAGAAAAAATTAGTATTACTTAGCTTTTTTATTTTTAATCTTCTTTCCTGGATAACATATTTTCTCATAGCTCCATTGTTAATGTTAGGATTTCAGATGGAAGTCAATAATATATTATCAATAGTTCTTGTACAAATACCTATTTTCTTCTTACTTTTTTATGTACCTACTCCTGGAGGAAGCGGCGCAGTAGAACTTTTATTGTCATTAGGATTTTCTCCCTTTATACCTAAATATGTTCTTGGTATCTTTATAATTCTATGGAGATTTTTAACTCACTATTTTACTTTAATTACTGGTGCTTTTGTCACAATCTATATTCTTGGTATCAAAAATTGGAACCAACCAAAAAACTAAATAAGGAGACTGAACAATGAAAAAGATGAAAATAAATATAATTTTTAAGGCAGGAATACCCTCTGCTCAAAAGAAGGGAGGAGGAGATCTGATTGTCTCCAAAATGCTTTATGAGTCTCTTAAAAAAAGAGAGGATGTAGAAGTCTATTTCAATGGTTCCCCTAAAAATGGACCTTATGATATCTTACATTTTCATTCTTTGGGAGATGTATTTTTCAAATATGTAAAAAGTGGAGATAAGATTGTCTTTACAGCCCACGTAATACCAGAGACTATGGTTGGTAGTGCCATATTAGCAGAAAAATGGGAAAATATTTTTTCTCAATATTTACTCTTCTTTTATAACCAAGCTGATGTAGTTATAGCCGTTTCAATATTGGAGGCAGAGAAACTGAAAGAAATGGGAGTAAAATCAAAAATAGCAATTATCCCTAATGGTGTTGACCTAAGCTTATTCAAAAAAGATAAAGACTTAAGGGACACTACACGAAGAGAATTCGGGATTAAAGATGATGAAATTGTAATACTATCTGTAGGACATATGATAAAAAGAAAGGGATTTGATACTTTTGCAAATATAGCAAAAAAACTCCCAAATTATAAATTTGTATGGGTAGGCGGAATTCCATTTTCTGTTTTTAGTGGAGGATATTCAGAGATTAAGAAAATTCAAGAGAATCCTCCTCTAAATATGATTTTGCCAGGAACTTACTATCATAAAGAATTAAATAAATTCTATAACATGGCTGATATATTTTTCTTTCCTTCAAGGCAAGAAAATTTTAGTATGGCTATACTTGAAGCAGCCGCAGTTGGACTCCCTTTAATCCTTAGAGATTTGGAAGAGTATAAAGAGCCTTTAGCTCCAAATTATATTGCAGGAACAGAAGAGAATTTTGTAGAAAAGGTGAAACTTTTAGCAGAGGACAAAAATTTAAGAGAAGAATATTCTCAAAGAGCAAAGTATATTGCAGAAAAATATAATATTGAAAGAACCACAGAAGAGGCAGTAAAAATTTATCAAAGTCTGTTAGAGATACAATGAGGATAGCATTTTTTACTAATAATTACCTCCCTAATACAGGTGGAGCAGCTATAGCAGTAGAAAGTTATAAGGAAGCTCTTGAAAAGTTAGGTCATGAGGTACATGTTTTTGCTCCCAAATACCCACCTTGGTTTCCCAAATATAAAGATGATATGGGGAAAAAAATTCGGAGATTCCCTTCTTTATTTTTAAAAATTATTACTCCCCAACCTATCCCTATTCCATTTCCCTTTATTGTAGAAAAATACTTCAGATCTCAAAATTTTGACATAGTTCATTCCCACCATCCTTTTGTTATTGGAAAAACAGCTCTCATACTTGCCAAGAAATATAAAACTCCAATAGTTTTTACACACCATACTTTATACCACAAGTATGTTCACTATATACCATTAATTCCCCAATCTATAACATCAAAAATAGCTATATTTGAAAGTGTAAGATATGCAAATCAGGTAGATCTTGTAATAGCTCCTACTCCTGAGGTAAAAGAAATGATTACAGAATTTGGGGTTAAAAAAAGAATAGAAATAATCCCTACAGGAATTGATCTTTCATTATGGGAAAAACCTGTCCCAGCTGATTTTCTCCATGGAAAACCATGGATAAACAAAAAAATTCTTCTTTATACGGGAAGACTTGCAAAAGAAAAAAGTATTGACTTTCTTATAAACTCTATCTCTCAAATCTTAAAACAAAGAGAAGATACTGTGCTTCTCATAGTAGGTGAAGGTGAGGAAAGGGAAAACTTAGAAAAATTAGTTAGTAATTTAGAGTTAAATAATAAGGTATTTTTCCTTGGCTGGTATCCAAGAGAAGAGCTTATTTATTTCTATAAAATTGCAGATATTTTTGTTTTTGCTTCCACCACAGAAACACAAGGATTAGTAACCTTAGAAGCCATGGCAGGAGAATGTGCCATAGTAGCAGTAAAAGCAACAGGTTCTATAAGCTTGGTAGAAAATGGAGAGGAAGGGTTCTTAACCGAGCAAATTCTTGAAGATTTTGCTCAAAAAGTACAACTTCTTCTAAATAATGATACACTGCTAAACCAGATGAAAATAAAAGCAAAAAAACGAGCAAGGGAGCTTTCTATAGAAAAAAGCGCAGAGAAATTAAGTGAATTATACTGTGAAATTATAAAAAATAAAGAAAAATTTAGTAAAATCACAAAAAATTCCAAATAATTGCCAAAATGTGTTATTAATCTCTATTTTTTCTCCATTGATTGCAGATTAAGTTTAATATATATTAAATTCTGGTTTTAGCACTCAACTAATTAGACTGCTAATAAAATAATAAGAAAGGAGGATGATAGCTGTGAAATTACGTCCTGTTGGTGATCGTGTAGTAGTAAAGGTAATTGAGCAAGAAGAAAAAACAAAAAGTGGAATTGTTCTCCCCGACACTGCAAAGGAAAAACCTCAACAAGGAGAAGTCATTGCAGTGGGAACCGGAAGGATCTTAGATAATGGTCAAAAGGTACCATTAGAGATTAAAGAAGGAGACAAAGTTATCTTTACCAAATACGCTGGTACCGAAGTTAAAGTAGAAGGTGAAGAATATCTCATTCTCAGTGAAAGAGATATTTTAGCAGTGATTGAAGGATAAAAAAAATTAAATTAAGAAAAGGAGGGAGATAAAAATGGCTGCTAAATTAGTTAGCCTTGATATGGAAGCAAGAACTGCCCTGATAAAGGGTCTTGATATTGTAGCAGATACTGTAAAAATTACATTAGGACCAAGAGGAAGAAATATAGTGCTTGAGAAAAAATTTGGAGCACCAGTAATTACAAATGATGGAGTAACTATTGCTAAAGAAATAGATCTTGAAGATCCCTTTGAAAATATGGGAGCTCAGCTTGTAAAAGAAGTTGCTTCTAAAACAAATGATGTGGCAGGAGATGGCACCACCACAGCAACAGTACTTGCCCAAGCATTAGTACATGAGGGATTAAAAACTATAGTGGCTGGTGGTAACCCAATGTACATTAAAAGAGGAATTGAAAAAGCGGTAGATAAGATTGTAGAAGAACTAAAGAAAATTGCAAAACCCATTGAAACAAAGGATGACATTGCCCATGTAGCAGCAATTTCTGCTAATAACGATGAGGAAATTGGAAAACTCATAGCAGAAGCTATGGATAAGGTAGGAAAAGATGGGGTAATTACAGTAGAAGAATCACAAGGAATCACTACCACATTAGAACTTGTTGAGGGAATGCAGTTTGATAGAGGATATCTTTCAGCATATATGATTACTGACCCAGAAAGAATGGAAGCAGTTTTAGAAGAACCATATATTTTGATTACTGATAGAAAAATAAGCGCAGTAAATGATATCCTTCCAATTTTGGAAAAAGTAGTACAGACTGGGAAACCTTTGTTAATAATTGCAGAAGACGTAGAAGGAGAAGCTTTAGCAACTCTGGTAGTAAATAAACTTCGTGGAGTATTTCAATCTCTTGCAGTAAAAGCTCCTGGCTTTGGAGATCGTAGAAAAGAAATGCTTCAAGATATTGCAATCTTAACTGGTGGAGAATTTATCTCTGAAGAAACAGGAACCAAATTAGAAAATGTAACTCTTAATATGCTTGGAAGAGCAGAAAAAGTAAGAGCCAATAAAGATAAAACTACAATTATCAGTGGAAAAGGAGATAGAAAGAACATTGAGGCAAGAATAGCTCAGATTAAGAAACAATTAGAGGAAACTGATTCTGAATTTGATAAAGAAAAACTTCAAGAGAGACTTGCAAAACTTGCTGGAGGAGTTGCAGTAATTAAAGTCGGAGCTGCAACCGAGGTAGAACTTAAAGAAAAGAAACATAGAATTGAAGATGCTCTTTCTGCTACAAAGGCTGCCGTTGAAGAAGGAGTTGTTCCTGGTGGTGGAGTAGCATTAATCAGAACAACTAAAGCTCTTGATGACGTGAAAGCAGACAACGAGGACGAAAAAATTGGAATTGATATTGTAAGAAGAGTACTTGATGTACCATTAAAACTCATAGCATCTAATGCTGGAAAAGAAGGATCAATTATAGCAGAAAAGGTCAAAGAGATGGAGGGAGCTATGGGCTATGATGCTGCAAAGGATAAATTTACAAATATGCTTGAGGCTGGTATTGTAGATCCTTGCAAAGTAACAAGATCTGCCCTTCAGAATGCCGCAAGTATAGCTGCATTGGTATTAACCACTGAAGGGCTTGTGGCTGAGAAACCTGAAGAAGAAAAACAAACTCCTCCTCCACCCCCTGAGTACTAATGTTAACCCCTCAGGGAAATTCCCTGAGGGCTTTTTTAATATTTAATATATTTAGAGCAAAAAACAAAAAGAATTTTGAGGTTATTTTAAAAACTTTTTTATACTTAGACCAAATTTTTTATTTATCAATAGTATTTAAAGGTAGCTCTTTTAATATTATCTATTTTCACTTCTTAAGTTAAGAAAATCTTCCTCTTCCCCTCAAGATAAGAAAATTTTAGATCATAATATTAGAAAATTAAGAGCTGAAAAACACTCTGAGTAAAAATTCCAAAAGTTGTTAGAAAGTCTTTTT
>JAKOUL010000010.1 GCA_029776735.1 Dictyoglomota bacterium | reverse complement strand
CTTAAATCATTAGGTTTTAAAATACTTATAATGTCAAATAACTGTTCCCATAAAAGAATCATATATTTTTCAGAGATCATTAATTTACCTGCAATGGGCTCTGCTTTTAAACCAAGACCAAGAGCTTTTAAAAAAGCATTAGAAATTTTAGATATTTACCCCGAGACAACTTTAGTAATTGGTGATAGAATATTAACAGATATATGGGGAGGAAATAGATTGGGAATGTATACCATATTAGTTTCTCCTTTAAATGAAAATGAGGTATGGATAAAGAGGTGGACTGTAAGGAAGATAGAAAACCTCCTTATTAAAGTGTGGCTTATGAGAGGAGAGATAATAAAGGGGGAGAAAAATGGATCTTGCTAATATGAATAGTAAATTACAAGAGATTTTAATAAAAAAGAATATTATCTCCCAAAATATGCTGGATAATCTTTTAAATATATATAAAGGGAAAGATTTACAAGAAGTTCTTTTATCAGAAGGATTAATAACTAAGGAGGAGCTTACAGATCTTCTTGCTCAGATTTTAGGATGGGAAATATTAGAAGATAAAGAATTTAAACCTAACGAGCTTGCTTTAAAAAGTATCCCAAGCTTTTTAACAAAGTTTTATAATTTTATTCCTCTTAAAATTGAAGAGAAGACTCTTTATGTGGGATTCTTTCCTCCAGTAAAACCTACCGCTATAGAGGATATTAGACTTATTACAGGACTTTCAACAAAGCCTTATCTTCTTAAGATAGGAGAAAAAAAGGAAAGAATATTGAAAGAAGAACCTCCTTCCGAAAAGAAGAAAGAGGACTTATTCCAAGAGATTAAAACTATTGATGAGGAGATTAAAACTATTGATGAGAGTAATTTAACTCTGGAAAAATTGGAGACTCATGAAGAATTAGGACTTCAGGGAGAATTAGGACTTCAGGGAGAATTAGGACTTCAGGGAGAATTAGGACTTCAGGGAGAATTAGGAAGTATAATAGAAGAGCTTCAGCCTGAAGGTATAATTTTAGAAGAAATAAAAAACATTGAAGAGACTTCAATTGAAGAGGCTCTGTCAGGTATAGAAGGGGTACAAATAGTAGAACCTTTAGAGGAGGTTAAAGAGGAAGAAACCCCAGAACAAAAGGAGGAGAAAGCCCCAAAACAAAAGATTGAAGTACCAGAGGAAATACTGAAGCAGGAGGAGAAAGCCCCAAAACAAAAGATTGAAGTACCAGAGGAAATACTGAAGCAAGAGGAGAAAGCTCCAAAAGAAGAGATAAAGAAGGAAGAAAAGAAAGATAACGATCTTGCAAGTAAAATAGTAGAAAGTGTAAAAGGTCGTTTATCTACTTCTGAGAGTGTTTCTACAAAACCAGTTAGAACTCGGGAGAAACGTAGGGGAAGAAAAGTACTTGGAGAAATTGTGGTAGAAAAGGGTCTTGTTACTAAAGAACAATTAGATGAGGCTCTGAGAGTTTCTTCAGAAAGAGGAATTAGATTGGGAGAGGCTCTTCTGGAACTTAACTATATCAATGATAATCAATTAGCGCAAGCTCTTAGTGAACAGCTGGGAATTCCCTTTGTCTCTCTAAAAAGTATAAAAATTGATCCTGATCTTGTAAAAATTATTACCGCTAAAAAGGCGAGAGAACATTTGATACTTCCATTATATAAAGAGAATGGAAAGGTTGTAGTGGGAATAGTTGATCCCTCAAATATTTTAGTTCTTGATGATCTTCGGATGATAACCAGGAGTGATGTAGTGCCAGTAGTTGTACCGAAGAATGAAATGGTAGAAACTATAAGCCAGATATGGGGTAGTGAAGAAGTAGAAAAAGTTCTTGAGGAAATTATTGTACAAAGAGAAGAAGAGGCTCAATATCAAGAGGTATCCCTTGAAGAAATATCTTCTGAGGAAGGACCTATGGCAAAGCTGGTGAATAGTATGTTGGTAGATGCAGTAAAGAAAGAAGCCAGTGATATACATATTGAACCTTTGGAAAGAAATGTAAGAGTAAGATTTAGAATAGATGGTATTTTGCATGAAGTAATGTATATACAAAAAAGATTTCAGGCAGCTTTAGTTTCCAGGATAAAAATTATGAGTGATATGGATATTTCTGAAAGAAGAATACCACAGGATGGAAGAATTAAAGTAAATATTCATGGAGAAGTTTATGATTTACGTGTTTCTACTCTTCCAGGAGTATATGGTGAAAAGGTGGTACTCAGACTCTTGGGAAGAAGTACTGTGGCTCTTTCTCTTGAAAGTCTTGGATTCTCTGAACATAACTATGAAAGATACTTAAAAATGTTAAAAACCCCGTATGGTATAATCCTTCTTACAGGACCTACAGGAAGTGGTAAATCAACAACTTTGTATGCCTCTTTGAATATGATCAATTCTCCTGATATAAATATTGTAACAGTAGAAGATCCAGTAGAGTATCAGCTTACTGGTATTCATCAGGTACAAGTAAATCCTAAGGCTGGTCTTACCTTTGCATCAGCATTGAGATCTATTCTTCGTCAGGACCCTGATGTGGTACTTGTAGGAGAGATCCGAGACGAAGAAACTGCAAGAATTGCTATTCAGGCAGCTCTTACAGGTCACTTAGTACTCTCCACATTACACACCAATGATGCTCCTTCTGCATTTACAAGACTTATTGATATGGGGATTGAGCCTTTCCTTATCAGTTCTTCTCTACTGGGAGCTGTAGCTCAGAGACTTGTGCGAACCATATGTCCTTATTGTAAAGCACCGTATGAACCTACAAAAGAGGAAATGACTGCCTTAAAGGCGACCTTAGGAGAAGACTTTGATGTTTCTAATATTACCTTTTATAAGGGGCAGGGTTGTCCCAGATGTAATAATAGAGGTTATAAAGGTAGGACTGCAATACACGAAATTATGCTTATGAATGATGAGATAAGAGAACTTATTTTAAAGAAATCATCAAGAGAAGTTATAAGAGAAGCAGCAAGGAAATATGGTATGGTAACTTTGAGAGAAGATGGCATGGAAAAGGTCCTTAAAGGAATTACTACTATAGAAGAAGTTATGAGAGTGACTGCGGCTGATTAAAGGAGGTTAAAAAAATGGATGATATTTCTATAATTGAGATTCTTAAAAATGCTTTACAGAAAGAGGCTTCTGATGTACATATAACCACAGGAGTTCCTCCTATTTTTCGTATTAAGGGGCGCCTTACTCCTCAAACTCACTATCCTATGCTTACTCCTCAGCTTACTTATAAACTAATATTCAGTCTTCTTACTGAGGAACAGAAGCAAAAACTTCAGGAGAATAAAGAATTAGACTTCTCCATAGGTATAAGTGGAGAGGGAAGATTCAGAGTAAATGCTTTTTGGCAAAGGGGAAGTATTGCAGCAGTATTTAGATTAATCCCTTGGAAGATTCCTACTATAGAAGAACTAAGACTTCCATTGATACTTAAGGATCTTGCATCTCTTCCAAGAGGTTTTATCCTTGTTACAGGACCTACAGGAAGTGGTAAGTCAACAACCTTAGCATCTATGGTTGATTATATAAATACAAATGTCAGTTCTCATATCATAACCATTGAAGATCCTATTGAATATCTCCATACCCATAAAAAATCTGTGGTGAATCAAAGAGAGGTAGGAAGTGATACTTTTTCCTTCGCTAATGCTCTAAGATCTGCTTTAAGAGAAGATCCTGATGTAATTTTGGTAGGTGAGATGAGAGACTTAGAGACTACTGCTATTGCTATTACTGCTGCAGAAACAGGTCACTTAGTTATGGCCACATTGCATACTGTAGATGCAGTC
>JAKOUL010000126.1 GCA_029776735.1 Dictyoglomota bacterium | reverse complement strand
CTTAGGAGATTTCTATAAATAATTTTAGAAGCCCCCTCACTAAAGAGGGGGCTTAAAAGGAGGGAGCTTCTTGAAAAAGGCGGATATACTAATTGGAATAATTTTGATTTTATTCTCCTTGTTTTTTCTAAAAGAAGCTTTAGGTTTTCCTGAAAGCCATACTGGTTTAAATCCAGGAACATTTCCTATCATTGCTTTTTGTGGAATTATTTTTCTTAGTATAGTTTTAATTGTAAGAGCTCTCTTAAAGGGAAATCCTAAAGTAGTAAAGTTTACAAAAAAAGAGTTTAAGGTGCTCATTCTATCAGTAGTTTCCTTAATAATTTTTGTGGTTTCCATAAATTATATAGGTTTTCTTTATGCTTCTACAATTCTTTTATTCCTAATTTCTCTTATTGCAGGGGTTAAACCTTGGTTTAAATCTATAATTTTCTCTTTTGCAGTAAGTTTTTTCATGTATTATCTCTTTGGGAGAATCTTTTTAGTTCTATTTCCTAAACCTATTTGGCCTTTGCCTTATCCTTTCTAAAAAAGGAGGAATTTATATATGGAAATAAGTTTGTTAGAAGGATTTAAATTGATATTTCAACCTAATCTACTATTTTACCTTATAGCAGGAACAATAGCAGGTATTATTGTAGGAGCAATTCCTGGTCTTTCAGCATCTACAGGAATAATATTATTCCTCCCTATTGCTTATAAAATGCCTGCTGCAGAAGCATTTATTGTAATGCTTGGAATATATGGAGGATCAATGTTTGGAGGTTCTATTCCGGCTATCCTTATAAGAACTCCTGGGACTCCATCAGCAGGTGCAACTGTACTTGATGGCTATACATTAGCTCAAAAAGGGAAGGCAGGACTTGCCTTAGGGACATCTGCTATTGCATCAGCTATTGGAAGTCTTTTAAGTACTATTGCTTTAGTGATTATTGCTCCTCAACTGGCAAAAATGGCACTAAAATTTGGGCCACCTGAATTTTTTGCCTTAGTAGTTTTTGGACTTACTGCTATCGCTACAGTAACAGGAGATGACATAGTTAAGGGCTTTATTTCGGCTTTTATAGGGCTCTTTTTAGCGACCATAGGGCTGGATCCTATTATGGGATATACAAGATTTTCTTTTGGTTCTTTATATTTAGAGAGTGGTATTCCTCTTCTTCCTGTTATGATTGGAGTTTTTGCGATTGCTCAGGTTTTTAGAGATCTACTTGGAGAGGAAAAGGGACAAATAATTGAGCGGAATGTTAAAAGGATCATCCCTCCTAAGGAAGAAATGAAAGGTATAATTCTTGCTGCTCTATTTGGAAGTCTTGTTGGGATAATCATAGGAATAATACCTGGTATTGGAGGTTCCGTAGCTACCTATGTTGCCTATGGACAGTATAAGAGGATCTCCAAAAAGGGGAAACATTTTGGAGAAGGGGTTCTTGAAGGGGTTGCAGTGCCAGAGTCTTCAAATAATGCTACTACAGGTGGAGCTTTAATTCCTCTTCTTACCCTTGGAGTTCCTGGGGATATAGTAACTGCTGTTCTTCTTGGTATATTAATTCTTTTTGGATTAAGACCTGGACCTCTACTTTTCAGAGAACAACCTGAGTTTGTAAATGAAATTTTTGCATCTATGTTTGTGATAGCCTTTTTAATCCTTATATTTGGTCTAATTTCAGCAAAGTACAGTCCTAAACTTTTAAATATCCCTAAGAGATACTTAACTCCCATTGTTCTTATTTTCTGTATTATAGGTGCCTATTCTTTAAATAATAGTTTATATGATGTATGGATTGCTATTCTATTTGGAGTTTTGGGGTATTTTATGGAAAAATTTGGATTTTCAGTAACACCTCTTTTAATTAGTATGATTCTATGTCCTATTGCTGAGGGGGAATTAGGAAGGACTCTTCTTATCTCCAGAGGAGATTGGAGTGTTCTCTTTACAAGACCTATCTCCTTAATTTTCTTGGTACTTTCAGTGGTATTTGTCTTTTATGCCTTTAAGGGGAGGAAAGAACAAAAATAATAAGGAGGAAAGGGTGGATGGATATTAAGGAAGAGATAAAAATTAAAAGAGATAAGCTTATATCTTTATTGGAGGAGAATAATTTAAAGGCTTTAGTGCTTAAGAGACATGCAAATTTTAGCTGGCTTACTGCAGGGGGAATAAATATTCTATGCACAGCTCAAGATACGGGAGTTACTACTTTACTTATTACGCCTAAAAAAGATTATGTTATCACAAGTAATATAGAATACCCTCGCATGGAAATAGATGAGGAGATGAAAAAGAAGGGTTTTGAAATTGTAGAGTATCCATGGTATGAAGGAAACGAGAATAATGTGATAAGAGAGATTGTTGGAGATTTGGAAAATATTGGGTGTGATATAACTATGTCTCCTTTTAAAGATGTTTCTTCTGAAATAAATAGATGTCGGTATCAATTATTAGAACCTGAAATTGAGAGATACCTTAACTTAGGGGAAAGGGTATCTGATATTATAGAAGAAGTTGCTTGTTCTTCTCATCCTGGTCTTTATGAATCAGAGATTGCGGGGGAAATTGCAAGAAAATTATGGAAGGAGAGAATTGATCCCATAGGTTTTCAGGTGGCAGCTGATGATAGAGTTTTTCTTTATAGACATCCAATTCCTAAGATGAATCCTGTAAGAAAGCACCTTCTTATCAGCATTATGGCAAGAAAATGGGGGCTTGTGACCACTATAACTCGTATGGTTCACTTTGGAACTCCATCTCCAGAATATCTAAAGCAGTATAGAGATACCATAAGAATTGAGT
>JAKOUL010000111.1 GCA_029776735.1 Dictyoglomota bacterium | reverse complement strand
AATGGCTTTTTACATTCTTTCTTTGCCCATAGATACTGATCATAGATGAGTTTTAATATATTCTGATCAAATCCCTCAATCTGTGATGGATCTTTCCCCTCTTCAAATGCTATTAATATCTGATCTAAGCTTCCATAATCTATGCCCAGAGAGAATTCATCGGTTATCCCTGGCAAAAGATCAGGCGAGGGAGCTTTCTCTAAAATCTTCTTAGGTACACCTAAAAATTCTCCTAACTTCCTCACATTTGTTTTATAAAGATGAGATATAGGAGCCACATCACAAGAATCATCTCCATACCTCACATAATATCCAATGAGACTTTCTGTTAAATTCTCACATCCCACCACTAAGTAATTCTTCTTTTCAGCAAAGTAGTATAAAAGTACCATTCTTAATCTATGTTTTATCCTATAGTATGCAATTCCATCATAGAACCATTTCAGATCAACCTTTTCCCTTTGTGCAAAGAATACAGGCTTACCTAAATTTTTTGTATATTCACTATATAAATATTTTACTGCCTTTTTCTTCAAGGATCTAAATGGTATAAGCCATAAAGGAATATTTCTATAAACTCCTAATGTCCACAATGCTTTTGTTAAAGATATTTTTTTATATGGGATTTTAAGGTTTTGTAATACAAGAATTGCGTCTTTTTCTGATGAGGGGTCAGAATCCATCTCAGGCATAATAAGAGCAAAGATCTTCTCTTCCCCCACGGCATCTCTCAAAAGGTAAGAAACCACAGCAGAATCAATACCACCACTTACTCCAACTATATATCCATCTTTGTTTTCTTCTTGGAGTTTTTCCCTTAAAAAGTTTAAAATTCTCTCTTTTTCTTCTTCAAGATCCATAATAATATTATTTTAAAAGGATAAATATAATTGAGCCCCTGAAGTTTTTATACTCTAATATATCATCTTATTTGGGAATTATAAACCATCACTTACAAATAAAAAGGGCAAGATATATCTTGCCCCCTACAAGACTCTTAAAACTTTTATATGAAATTATACAGAGAATTTCTTAAAGGAACTTTTAGGAGCACCACATATAGGACACTTCTCAGGTGCCTCTCCCTCTACAGTATATCCACATATAGGGCATATATAAACTGTTTCTGCAGGATAGTCTTCATTTTTACTTACAAGTTCCTTAGCCTTCTTATACATCTCTGCATGGATTTTCTCCGCTTCCCATGCAAATTTTGTACTTCTCTCTGCTCCCTTTTCATTCTGATAAATGGCAGTATTATTATATACAGGATACATCTCCTCAATCTCAAAGGTCTCTCCCTCTATACACTGCTGCACATTGTGAGACATATCTTGGATAAGACCAAGCTCTCTATAATGGTTTCTTGCATGGACAAACTCTGCATAGGCTATAGCCCTAAAAAGATTTGCAAGCTTGGAAAGACCTTTCTTCTCTGCCTCCTCGGCAAAAATAGTATATTTCATATGAGCCATACTTTCTCCTGCAAAAGCATCATGGAGAAATTTCTCTGTCATCTTCCTCATAACTCCCTACCTCCTTTATTGTTTTTATAGAAATTATAACAGTTATAAATTTCTTAAACAAGGACCACTTCTATAAGTTATCTTATTCCTAATAAAAAACTTACAAAGTATTAATTATGTTAAAATATAGTATGGAAAAAGAAAGGAGTGATTAATGTGTTTGAAAAGCTAAATGAGTACTGGAAGGCTTGTTGCTTTATCTCCGCAGGAATGATTTATCTAAAAGATAATCCTCTTCTTAAAGAACCTCTTAAACCAGAGCATATTAAAGAGAGACTTCTGGGACATTGGGGAGCAAGCCCTGGACTTTCCTTTACATATGTGCATGGAAATAGAGTAATTAATAAGTATGATTTAAACTGTATCTTTATTGCAGGTCCTGGTCATGGTGCA
>JAKOUL010000110.1 GCA_029776735.1 Dictyoglomota bacterium | reverse complement strand
AATGCTACAGCAGTAGATGTACAAGAAGCTGAGCTAAACTATCTCTCTGCTCAGAACAGCTTAGTGTCCGGAGAGAATTCTTTAAGCAATGCTTGGAGTCAATTTTGGCAAGTATTGGGGATCTCACCTATTGAAAACATTCAATTACAAGAACCTTCTTTAGTGACCTTCAATTTTAACTTAGATGAGTTATTTAATATAGCTCAAGAGAATCTTCCCAGTATTGTTCAAGCTAAGAATAATGTGGAACTTTATGAACTTCAGGTAAAACTTTATGACAATGACTATACACCTAAGGCAGATCTCATCTCTGCAAAGAATTCTCTGGACAGTGCCAAAATGACATTAGAACAGACTTTGAATAGTACAAAGCTTAGTATTTCTCAAAGCTTGGATCAATTAAATTTAAGTCTTAAAAATATTGAAATACAGCAGAAAAATCTTGATCTGGCTCAAGAAAACTACAAAATTGCTCAGATAAGATTTGATGCTGGGCTCATTACTAAGATTGACCTTATGAATACCGAGATCAATATAATAAGTGCGGAGAATGCCTGTTACTCTGCATTACATAATTACTGGAAAAACCTGGATACCCTTTCCATTGCTGTAGGAAAGGCTCTTTATGAAGGAGGAGAGGCTAAAAAATGAGGAAAAAACTAATATTTTTGATCCTTGGTATAATTATAGTTTTCTTTTTGGTATGGGTTTTTGTAGGTAGGACAAAGAATGATACTGTAAAGGAGACACTTTCCACATATACAGTAAAAAGAGGTGATTTACTTATAACTGTGTCTGGAAATGGAACATTAGAGGCTCAGAAAAGTCTTGAAATTTTGAGTAAAGTCTCTGGAACTGTCATATTTGTAGTGGAAGAGGGAAAACAAGTTAAAGAAGGGGAAGTTTTAGTGAAAATAGATCCTTCTGATTATAAAAATAGTTATGATCAAGCTTATATAACCTATAAAAATGCAGAGATTAATTATGAGCAAGCAAAATTAGACTATGAGACTCAGAAGAGGCAACTGGAGCAGAATCTTAAGGATGCTCAAATTACTAAGGATAATGCTCTTATTGAGTATAAACAGGCAGAGAAAAATTTGAATAGAACCCAAGAACTATTTAAAAAAGGTGTAGCTTCTCAGAGTGATCTTGATACTGCTGAAGTCACCTTTGAAAAGGCAAAAAATTCATATTCTCAAGCAGAGGCAAATTATCAACTTGCAAAATCAAATTATGATGCCAACTTGAAAACCCTAAATAAGAATTTAGAAGCTGCTAAGCTTTCTTTAGATAAAGCAAAACTTGAATTGTCAAATGCAAAAGCCAATTTAGATAATACTGTTATTAAGGCACCATTCTCAGGAATAGTGTCCAATGTAAGTGTAGTAGTTGGAGAGTATATTTCTGCAAGTAAATCTCTCCTGACGCTCCTTGATGCTAAAAATGTAGAGCTTAGCTTAGAAGTAGACGAAACCGATATTGGGAAGGTCTCTGTGGGACTTCCAGTTAAGGTTACTTTAGATGCCTTTCCCGACGATGAATTTGAAGGTAAGGTTATAAGAATTTCTCCTACAGCTACTATCTCAAACAATATTCCTATCTTTAAAGTGAGAGTAAGAATCCCAAATCCTGACCTTAAATTAAAGGTAGGTATGAGCGCTGATGGAGATATTGTTCTTCTTGAAAGAAAAAATGTTCTTTTAGTACCTCTTAAAGTAGTGAGAAGTACCGAAAGAAGAAGTTACGTAGAAGTATTGAAACAAAATGGAGAGATAGAACTTGTCAGGGTTACTTTAGGAGAGGATGATGGTATAAATGTTATAGTGGAAAGCGGACTTTCTGAGGGAGACCAAGTTGTTTTGTCTTATAGCTCTTCTACTAATAAAACTACAAGTGGTAATGCTCAAATAAGAGTTACAATTCCTGGCGTAGGTCCTGCTCCTAGGAGGTAGGTGGTAGGGAATGTTTGTAGAAATAGTAAAAATGGCTATTCATAGCTTTTCAACAGATAAGTTAAGGACTTTTTTAACTACCTTAGGTATTATTATAGGAGTTGCAGCAGTTGTGACGTTAATGGCTTTGGGAGAAGGTACTAAGGTTTCTATTGAAAAACAATTTACCTCTCTTGGGTCAAATTTGTTGACAGTTTTCCCAAGGCGTGGTAGGAATGTGGGACTTGTTAGAGGAGCCCCAGGAAGTTCTTTAACTAATGATGATTATGATGCTTTAGTTGAAGAGATTGATCCAAATAAAGTAGTTGCTATTGTCCCTTATGCCTCAAGGAATGTACAGGTTAAATATCTTGCAAATAATACCAATACGCAAGTTGTTGGAACTTCTCCTGAATATTTAAAGGTTAGGGAAATGAAAGTTGCAAATGGCTCATTTTTTACCGAAGAAGAGTATAGAGATAAGACAAAAGTTGCTGTTTTAGGATCCTCAGTAGCTGAAACATTATTTGGAGAGAGTGACCCCATAGGGCAGAAAATAAAAATTGCAGGAATTAGTTTTAAGGTTATGGGAGTATTGGAATCTCAAGGGCAACTTGGAGGTTTTGCTAATCTTGATGATATGGTCTTTATTCCTCTCACTACTTTTCAAAGGAAAATTCAAGGAGGAAGATATTTAAATAATATATATATATCTGCAGTAAGTTCTGATGTTATGAATGACTTGCAAACTCAAATAGAGGAAATTATAAGAAGAAACCATAAAATTACTGATCCAGAGAGGGATGACTTTGAGGTACAAAACCAGCTTACAATTCTGTCCTCCCTTAATACTTCTATGCAGACTTTAACTTTGTTTCTTGCAGGTATTGCAGCAATCTCTCTTCTTGTGGGTGGTATAGGAATTATGAATATTATGCTGGTAAATGTAACAGAAAGAATAAAAGAGATAGGAATAAAAAAAGCAATAGGGGCAAAATCAAAATATATACTTTTTCAATTTCTTATTGAATCTATAATTGTCTCTGTGGCAGGAGGACTTGCTGGAATAGTTTTGGGGATTACTCTTACTCAATTGATTAAAGCTTTATCTGGACTTTCTGCTGTGATAACTATGTCTCCAATAGTTCTTGCTTTTTCAGTATCAGTTTTAGTGGGAGTATTTTTTGGATATTATCCTGCTCAAAGAGCTTCTAAATTAAATCCTATAGAGGCTTTAAGATATGAGTAGGAGGGAAATAAAATGAAAAGATACATTACACTTTCTGGTCTTTTAATATTTTCTCTTTTCTTATTTTCTTTTTCTTTGGTACAGACTCAGGCTCAAACTCCTCAGAGGAGAAGTTTTATGTCGGAAGAAGTGCAATACCTGACAAGGCTAATAAGAGATATAAGAGAGCTTGATAAAGATAAAAAAGTTGCTATTACGAAAGCTCAAGCTCAAAAGCTAATTCCTATCTTGCAAGAACTTGCTAAAACGAATTCTCTTCCTAAAAAGGAAGCAGATAAATTTATTAATAGAATAGAAGGAGTTTTAACAGATGCACAGATTATTTATCTTGATAAGCTTCAAATAGAAAGGCAGAAAAAAATGGAAGAGATGAATAAAAATAGAACTCAAGGGCAAAATAGGATTCAAGGACAGAATCAGACCCAATCAAATCAACAATGGAGAAATCAGCAGCCTTCAAATATTTCTCAGAAAGAGATGGAGGAGTTTCAGAAGTTTATGGAAGAATGGAGTAAGGGGAAGCCTTTGAATCCATTCTTCCATTTGAATATGTATAAAAAACAACTTACAGATTTAATAGAGTATCTTAAGAAAAAATGATTTGGAATAATAAAAAGATGATCTCCGTCTAAAAAAGAAAATGATGAAGGGATAAAATGGGAGGGTAGGAGATTATGAAGGTAGTTAAATATGTTGGAGCTCTTACAGTAATCCTTCTTATTTTGTTATCCTTAACTTTTGCTTATCAAGGGGGGACATTACAGAGGTCTTACCCAGAAAGAAATAGGATAATGCTTCAAGAGAAAGATAGGTTAATGGTTCAAAGAAGAGTAAAAATATCTCAGGAATTACAGGATCTTTTGAGGGAGAGGGATAGAATTACTGCAGAAATGCAACTTCTTTTGAGAGAAGAAGAAGTTAATACTGAAAATCTCCAGGGAAAGCTAAAAGCATTAAAAGAAGTTGAAGAAAAAATATTTTTACAGAAAAAGAATAATTTAATGAATGCTTTAGAAAAAAGCCTTTCTCTTACAAAGGAGCAAAAGGAGAAAGTTCAGGTAATACTTGAAAATAACTTAGAACAAATAAGGAATCTGAGGAATAATCTTAGAGAAAAAAATTTAGAGATGAGAGCTTTAAAAGTAGAAGAAAGTGATAAAGCAGATCAGCTTAAAGATGAGATTAAAGGAATTAGGAATGAAATAAGAAAAGTTCAGAAAAATATGTGGAAAGAAATAAGAGAAATGCTTGATAGGGATCAGATTAAAAAACTTGATAGTATTTTATCAGGGTATAATAGATATGGTTTTAAAATTATTATACCTGGAAGGATGAAATTATGGATAAAGAGATAACTAATGTGGTAAAAGGAAAATACCCCCTTTCAACTCATTCCTCCCAGCTATCCCCCCTGGGCTGGGAGGAGAAAGATAAGCTTTCAGATCAGGCTCTGATATCTCTTATAAAAAATGGAGATAAAGATGCTTTTACTGTACTTGTAAAAAGATATGAAAAGAAAGTTTTAAATATTTTGTTTTTGCAGCTTGGGAGTATTCCGGAGCTTGAAGATTTAGCTCAAGAAGTATTTATAAAAGTGTTTAAAAATTTAAAGAATTTTAGAGGGGAAGCGAAATTTTCCACATGGTTATATCGTATAACAATAAATGTATCCTATGACTATAGAAGAAAAAACAAACAAGTTTATTCACTGGACACTCCCTTAAATGATGAAGAGGACGGCACTTTTGAAAAGTTTATTCTTGATGATGGAAAGGATCCCTTAGAGGAAGTTGAGAAAAGGGATCTTCAGGAAAAATTGAGAAAGATTATACAAGGTTTATCACAAGAATATCAAGAAGTTTTGATCCTTAGGGAATATGAAGGACTCTCTTATGAGGAGATAGCAAAGATATTAAATTGTCCAGTGGGTACTGTAGAATCAAGACTCTTTAGAGCAAGAGAGGAATTGAAAAAAAGATTTTTGAGGGAAGAGAACAGAGTATGAAATGTAAAGAGGCAAAGAGATTAATGTCATCTTATATAGATGGAGAGATATCCTCTTTAAAGAAGAGGGAGCTTGAAGAACATTTAGAGAAATGTATAAGTTGTAAAAAAGAGCTTTTGATTATGGAAGATCTACTTAAGAATCTTCATAGACTTCCTGAGATCTCGCCTTCAGAAAATTTCTCAGAAGTTGTTTGGGCGAAGTATCTTCTTGAAGAAGAGAAAAGGACAAGAAATTATAAAAAGCTATTTCTTGTTTTGGGCTTTGCAGTCTTATTCTTTAATATACTCTTTGTTGGTGAAAGAATTATTAACGAAATGTTCAAACCCTCTCAAGATGTTTACTCTTATTATGAAATTCACATTAAAACCAGTTCTTTTATACAAGATAGTTCCTTTGTAGATTTTGTTCTCTATAATAGGACAGGAAATGAATAATGAAAAGGTGTATCTTAATCTTAATAATGCTATTTTTATTAATCCCTATTGTCGCTGGAGATTCTTTAGAAGTTTTGAAAAATTTTTTGTTAAATGATGGAAAGGTTGCTTTTTCAGGAATAGAAGTCTCTATTCTTTATGATAAACCAGATTTTCCTAATATAAGTATTTATAAGGTTTTTTCTAATGGAAAACTTAATATAAGGAAAGAGTATCTTTCTCCACCTTCTCTTTTTGGTAGGATAATAGTGGATAATGGAAAATACCAATATGACTTTGACCCTGAGAAAAGAATGGTAATGATCTCCCCAACACAATTTTTTGGAGCTAATAAAGAAGAGATAGATAAAAGATGGGAACTCGTAAAAAAGAATTTTCTTATTAATTCAGAGAGAGAAGAAATATTCCTTGGGAGAAAGACTCATGTTATTCTTGTAATCTCCAAATATACCAAAAAGCCAGTTCTTAGGATGTGGATTGACGGAGAAAAATATTTACCGTTGAGAAAAGATAAATTTAATAGTGATGGAAATCTCATAGGAAAGACCATGTTTATGGAAATAAACTTTGATGCAAAAATTTCAGATTCTTTTTTTGAATTGGAATTCCTAAAAGACAGGAACATAAAGATAGAAGAAATGAGGTTAAAGGAGGAAAAAAAGCCAAAGAAGATTGATGCTCCTGTAAATCTTCCTCTTGGTTATACATTAGCCAAAATTTATATAGTTTTAGAAGAGAGAAACATAACATACTATTATAAATATACAGATGGTTTAAATGATCTTTCTCTATTTGTAAGTGATTATCCTTTTAGATTTCCAGGAAAACCAACTGAGATAGGAGATTTCGAAGTACTATACGATGCCAATATATTATGGAAATCTGTTTCTTGGAGAGATGGAAATAAGTTTTATCTTTTAATAGGGGATGTTCCTTATTCTTCTTTAAAAACTTTTATAGAAACTACTATTAGGAATTAGGACATCTTAACTTAATTATTTACAAATCTTTTTAAGAAACAGACTCCTTTGCATTTTTTACAATCTCTCTTCCCATGTTCTACAATCAGAGCATGATATTCTTGGAACATTTGGTATATAGGAAATAAAGAATTATGAAAGATTTCCTGCCATTTCTCATAGGATAGAGAGAAATCTGCGATATTTAAACATGAGAAGATACTTTTTGTGTATTTATCAATAACGAAGATGGGTCTGTTTAAGACATAAAGGAGAATAGAATCTACGCTTTCCATTCCAAGTCCTGTAATACTTAAAAGAGACTTTCTAAGGTAATTTGTGGGATATAAATTCATTATCTCTATTTTTCCATCAAAATTTCCAAATAAAAAAAAGACAAAATTCTTTAATCTTTTTGCTTTGATTTTGTAAAATCCGCATGGACGAATAAAATAGGCAAGATCTTCTTCGGAGATCTCAAAAATGCTCTCGGGTGAAAGGAGAGATTCCCTTTTTAGATTTTCAATGGCTTTTTCTACGTTTCTCCAGTTTGTAGCTTGAGTTAAAATAGCTCCTACGATTACTTCAAATGAGGTTTCTGCTGGCCACCAATATTGAGGTCCATATCTATAAAAGAGTAACTTAAAAATTTCCTCAATAATATTCAATGTCGGAAGTGTCTTACATCTATCATTACTAAAATTATGCCATTCTTTTCCGCAGCTTCTATTACTTCATTATCTCTAATAGATCCGCCAGGTTGAATTACTGCTTTTATTCCATACTTTGCTGCAAGTTCTATGGAATCTGAAAAAGGGAAAAAGGCATCGGAAGCAAGATATGCCCCTTTAGCTTTCTCCCCTGCTTGTTCTAAAGCAATTCTTACTGATTGAACTCTATTCATCTGTCCTGCACCAATGCCCAGTGTCTGTTTGTTCTTAGTTACCACAATCGCATTGGATTTTGTATGTTTTACTACTTTGAGAGCAAAAAGGAGTTCTTCTAAATCCTTTTCATCAGGTTTATGAGAAGTCTTCACCTCGTATTTATCTAATAGTATTTTATTGAAATCTTGTACTAAAAACCCTCTTCTTAAAGTTTTTATCTCAAAGGAATTTTCTTGTGCATTTTCTTTAGATATAAGTACTCTCAAGTTCTTTTTTTTACTTAGTAGTTCTTTTGCTTCATCAGTTATATCAGGTGCTATTACCACCTCAAAAAAAGATTTTGTTATTTCTTTTGCAGTTTCCTCATCAAGTTTAAAGTTGCAGGCTATAATTCCTCCATATGCTGATACAGGATCACTTTCAAAAGCTTTTAAGAATGCATTTTGAGGCTCGTTATCAGACGCTACACCACAAGGATTATTGTGTTTTATTATTGCTACTGTAGGTTCCGAAAATTCTTCTACTAAATTCCAAGCAGAATCCATATCTGTAAGGTTGTTAAAAGATAACTCTTTCCCTTGTAGCTTTATCCAAGGGATATCTTGACAAGGAAGAGTATAAAAACCTGCTTTTTGTTGGGGATTTTCTCCATATCTTAGATCTAATCTTTTTATAAGATTTAGATTTATATTTTCCTGTACGCCTTCTAAAAGGTACGAGCTTATGATTCCATCATACTCATTTGTTATAGAGAAAGCTTTTATTGCCATTTTTCTTCTAAAATTTACATCATCTTTACCTGATTTTAAATATTCAATTACTCTTGCATAATCTTCGGGGGATGACACTACAAGTACCCAAGGGAAATTTTTGGCTGCAGCACGAAGGAGACTAACACCACCAATATCTATATTTTCTAATGCTTCTTCTAAATTAACTTCTTTTTTAGAGATTACTTTTGAAAAGGGATATAAATTACAAACCACAATATCTATAAGAGGAATATTCTCTTTTTTTAACTCTTCTAAATCCTCCTTTTTATCTCTTCTTGCTAAAATTCCTGCAAAGATTTTAGGATGAAGAGTTTTTACTCTTCCCCCAATTAATTCTTTGAATCCGGTATATTCAGATACTTCAGTAACATCAAATCCCTTTTCTTTTAAATATTTAGCTGTAGAAGAGGTGGCAAGAATATTAAATCCTTGGTTTTTTAATTCTTCGCAGAGATCTTCTATGTTATTTTTGTCATAGACACTGACAAGGGCGAAAGGCATCTAATAAAAACCTCCTTATTTTATTGCTTTTTAAATTCTTCAGGATTTAATTCCTGTAGAAGTTTTGTAAGTTCCTCTTCAGCACTGTATTCCTCAATAAATCCAGCATTTTCTAAAATTTGAGAGTCTACAAATATGGGAGAATCTGTCCTAAGAGCGAGTGCCATAGCATCAGAAGGACGAGAATCTATTTCAAAGACTTTATCATTACTAATGAGGTAGATAGTTGCATAGAAAGTATTTTCTTTTAAAGAATGAATAAATACTTTATCTACTTTAACATTTAAAACTTCTAAAATATTTTTTATAAGGTCATGAGTTAGAGGTCTTCCTATATCAATCTTTTCAATAGCAACAGCAATAGCGTTTGCTTCAAAGGGTCCTATCCATATAGGAAGAATTCTTTTGCCTTCCTTTTTTTCTTTTAAAAGCACTACAAACTGGTTGGTCTGAGGATCCATGCTTAACCCTACCACATAAACCTCTACCATCATAAAATTCACCTTCTTTCTGGTAGATGTATACTTTAATCTTAACCCAAATATTACCCTTTGTAAATTCATGTGATATAATTCTAATCCATAATGAGAGAAGAAAAGAATGAGCTTAAAGGTGTATTAATCTTGCTATTGGTAACTCTTATTTGGGGTAGTACTTTTTCTTTTTCTAAAATAGCTCTTTCATATCTATCTCCATTTTTACTTCTTTTTTTACGTTTTTCTTTAGGAACTTTATCTTTGTTATTTTATCTTCTTATAAAGAGACAGAGAATTGATATCAATCTTCCAGGTTTTTTATTAGGGATGATAAATTTTCTTGCTATTGCTCTTCAAACTATAGGACTTAAATATACTACTGCTACAAAAACTGCCTTTATTACTGGACTTTCTGTGCTTATAGTACCATTTTTGGAATGGTGGATTCTGAAAAATAAGATTTACTGGAATATATGGCTTGGAGTTTTTTTAGGCTTTTTAGGGTTGCTTCTTTTAACAGTAGATTTTTCTGAGCTCAATGCTATAAATATAGGAGATCTTTTGGTTTTTCTATGTGCCGTCTTATATGCTATCCAGATAGTTTATATAGCTTATATGGTTGGCAAAAACTCTACTTTAGATCTTGCTTTTTCAGAACTTTTCTTTACTTCTATATTTTCGTTTATTTTTTATCTTGTTTTAGAATCAGGGAATTTTCCTATTAATTATTTCCCTGAATGTATCTTTCATATGGTGTATTTAGGTATTGTAGCCACATCCTTTGCTCTTACTCTCCAACTGATAGGTCAAAAATATTTATCTCCTACAAAATCTACTCTTATTTACAATTTAGAGCCTCTTTTTGCTTCAATCTTTGCCATTGTTCTCCTTTCAGAGAAGCTTAAAATGATTCAATGGATAGGGGCATCTTTTATATTAATTGCACTCTTTATTTCTATGTCTGCTCCTTCCCAAGATATTTTGAAAAAGGAATAGTAGAAGAGAGTAGAAAAGTAAGGATAGAATTTGTCCCTGCCTTTATAAGATTGAAAGGTATTATTACAGGAAGAATCAATGGTAAAACAGTATTTCTTGGTGCTCCAAGGAAAACAGGAGTAAATATTATATTGGCAATAGCCATGATTAGAGCCATACTAATTGTACCTACTAATAAAGGTAGAACCATATTTTTTGTCCTTCGGAATAAAATACCTGCTACAGTTATAAAAGTTCCAGTAGCCAAAAAGTGCATAAGAGCTCCTATAGGTCCTCCTTGTCCTGTAAATACTGCCGTTAATATAGCTACTATTGATGTAGCAAGAATTCCCTCATATGTTCCTGAAAATAATGATATCAAAAGTAATGGGATATCTCCTGGATCGTAAAGAAGATATGGTGCCTGAGGTAAAATAGGAAAGTAGATGGTGGTTGAAAGGATTAAAGATAGAGCAGTTAGTAAAGAAATAGTCACTAATTTTTGTGTTCGCATTTTTTTTATCCTCCTTCTCCCATCCGGACTATACCGTCGGCTCTGGATTTCCACCAGATCGGCAAGCCTTTTGCTTGCTCGCAGGCTTTGTATCTCTTTTAGGAGATACTTCACTGCCGGTAGGGAATTGAGAGGCTTTTTAGTTTGCCTCTCTCACCCTGCCCTGAAGGTAATATTTTGCTCAAAAATATATCACTACAAAGGTACTTTTGTCAAAAAGATTTAATAAACTGATAGTTCTGAAGGATAGGCTACTAGACCTACAGTACCTGGACCTGCATGCACGCTTAGAGCAGCCCCAAGCTTTTCACTTAGGATTTCTTTTACGTTAAAGCGTTTTAAAACCTCTTCTTTTAATTTTGAAACTTCTTCAACTGCATTTGCATGTACAAACCCAATATTTATAGGAAACTTATTCTTAAAGAAGTCGTGTGTGTGAGAAGCAATTTTTTGATATGCTCTTTTCCTTCCTCTTTCTTTATCAAGAGCATAAATTACGCCATCACTATCTATGGAAATAATAGGATTTATGTTAAAGACTTCTGCTAATAAATATTTGGCTTTTCCTATTCTTCCTCCTGCTGCAAGATACTTAAGGGTGTCGTTAGTAAAGGCATGGAATAAATTTTCTCTTATTTTTTTGATCTGTTGAAGAGCTTGCGATACACTCCATCCTTTTAAAGCTGCTTTTGCTGCTTCCATAGCTAAAAACCCTGTACCAAGAGTGGCACTTTTAGAGTCATAAACTTCTATCTCATAATTAGGATTTTCTTCTTTCAATATATTTTTAGCGGCAGTTGCAGATTGAAAAGCACCACTACCCCAAGATGTCATATGGATGCTAAGTACAGATTTTCCACTCTCAAGAATTTTTTTGAAAACTTCATAGTATTCTCCCACTCCAGGGCATGCAGTCTTTGGATATTTTCCATCTTGAGCCTCAATCATAGATTTCCATATATCCTCAGGTTCTATATCTATCTTCTCTTGATAGGAATCTCCATTAACATAGACATAATAAGATATAAGACTAATACCAAGTTCTTTGAGTATGTCTTCAGAAAGATCTGAAGTGGTATCGGTGACTACACTGAATTCTGCTTCTTTAGTCATTAATAAACCTCCATAAAAAATTATTTGAGTATTATACTATAAATTCAAAAGGATTAAAAATTTTTCCTTTACTTTTCTTTTTTATAAAGGTATAATCTTATTTGTAAAAACGTTTTCTTTAAAGGAGGTTGAGATATGGAGGAAAAAGTGGTTAACAAAAAGGTGAGAGAAATTCTTGAGAAAATGACTATTGAAGAAAAGATAGCACAACTTCAAGCAGTTCAAGGAAGACAGCTATTAGATGAGAATGGAGATTTCTCTGAAGAAAAGGCTGAAAAGTATTTAAAGCATGGTATTGGACAAATTTCAAGACTTGCGGGAGAAAGAGATATTACTCCTAACAAGGCAGCGGAACTTCGCAATAAAATTCAGAAGTATTTGAAAGAAAAAACAAGGCTTGGAATTCCTGCAATTATTCATGAGGAGTGTCTGAGTGGCTATCTGGCAAAAGATGCTACTGTATTTCCTCAAGCAATAGGTATGTCAAGTACTTTTGAACCTGAACTTATTCAAAAAGTAACTGATGTTATAAGAAAACAGATGAAAGCAGTGGGAGTACATCAAGGACTTTCTCCTGTATTAGATATTCCCAGAGATCCTCGCTGGGGAAGGACAGAGGAAACTTTTGGAGAAGATCCTTATCTTGTTTCCAGAATGGCAGCTGCATATGTGAAAGGACTCCAAGGAAAAGATTGGAAAGAAGGAATTGTAGCAACTATTAAGCATTTTACTGCATATGGAATTTCAGAAGGAGCAAGAAACCTTGGCCCTGCAAAAATTGGAGAGAGAGAATTAAGAGAAGCCTTTCTCTTTCCTTTTGAAGTAGCAGTAAAAGAAGCACAGGCAGGATCTCTAATGAATGCTTACCATGAGATAGACGGTATACCTTGTGCTTCTTCTAAATTTCTTTTGACGAAAATTCTAAGATGGGAATGGGGTTTTAAAGGATTTGTAGTTTCTGATTATGCTGCAGTGAGAATGCTTGAGAATTTCCATAGAGTGGCAAAGGATGCAAAAGAGGCAGCAGTGCTTGCTCTTGAGGCTGGTATTGATGTTGAACTTCCAGAAATTGACTGTTATGGAGAGCCTCTCCTTCAGGCGGTAAAAGAGGGTTTAATCTCGGAAGAGGTTATAAATACTTCAGTGGAAAGAGTTTTAAGAGCAAAATTTCTTCTTGGGGTATTTGAAGAAGAGGAAAAAGATCCTCAAAGAGTATTTGAATTCTTTGATACAAGAGAGGATAGAGAATTTGCAAGAGAAGTAGCAAAAAGATCTATGGTGCTTCTTAAGAATGATGGTGTACTCCCTATTTCAAAAAATATTAAGTCTATTGCTGTAATAGGACCTAATGCTGATAATCTAAGAAATTTACATGGAGATTATAGCTATACAGTGCATATTCCATCAGTAGCAGAAACATTAGAAGGAGAAAAAGTAATAGAAGAAACTGCAGTAAAGACAATAAGTATTTTAGAAGGCATTAAGAACAAAGTGTCTAAAAATACTGAAGTTCTTTATGCAAAGGGATGTGATATTGTTGGAGATTCAAAAGATGGTTTTACAGAAGCAATAGAAATTGCCAAAAAGGCAGAGTTAATAGTGGCAGTAATGGGAGAAGAAAGTGGACTTTTCCATAGAGGAATCTCTGGAGAAGGTAACGATAGAATTGATTTGAAACTTGCAGGTGTACAAGAAGAACTTTTAAAAGAACTTCATAAACTTGGTAAACCAATAGTACTTGTTCTTGTGAATGGAAGGCCTCAAGCTCTTAAATGGGAAAGTGAAAATATCTCTGCTATATTAGAAGCTTGGTATCCCGGGGAAGAGGGAGGAAATGCAGTAGCAGACGTTATTTTTGGTGATTATAATCCATCGGGCAAGCTTCCTATATCTTTCCCTGCCGAATTAGGGCAAGTACCTGTTTATTATAATAGAAAGCCATCTTCCTTTAATGATTATGTAGAGTCTTCTGCTAAGGCTCTGTATCCATTTGGACATGGGCTTTCTTATACTACTTTTGAATATAGTAATCTTAAGATTTCGCCTGAAAAAGTAAATGCATTAGAACCTATAGAGATAAGCTTTAAGATAAAAAATACTGGTAAGATAGCAGGAGAAGAAGTAGTACAGTTATATATTCGTGATGAAGTATCAAGTCTTGAAAGACCTGTTAAAGAATTAAAAGGTTTTAAAAAGATACCTCTAAATCCTGGAGAAGAGAAGAAGGTAGTCTTTAGACTTTACCCAGAACAATTAGCTTTTTATGATGAATTTATGAGATTTGTAGTAGAAAAAGGAGCATTTAAAGTGCTAATTGGAAGTTCTTCTGAGGATATAAGACTTACAGGGGAATTTGAAGTAAAGGAAACAAAAATTATTACAGAAAAAAGAAAGTTTTCAAGTGAGGTTATAGTAGGATAGCTCTTGGAGAGGGGAACATTCCCCTCTCCAATTTTATTTTACTGTGTCATCATAGTTCCATCCCATAATATCGTAAAGTTTTCTTCTTCCTTCTTTGTCCATTTCAAGCTCCTTTCTTGAGTACATAGCCACATCATGGGCTTTTTCTCTTGGTACCACAACTACTCCATCTCCGTCTGCCACGATTATGTCTCCAGGATTTACTATAATGCCTTCTATATTTACAGATATATCCATAGCATCAAACTGAAGTCTTCCTATAACTGTCTTCTGAGAGATAAATTTACACCAGAAAGGAATTTTTTGTAAGATTAATTCATCAGTATCCCTTGGTCCACCGTTGGTTACATATCCTACTGCACCTCTTGAAAATCCGCTAAGAGAATTATTTGAGCCCATAAGTCCTGAATCCACACTACTCTGGTCTATAACAATAAAATCTCCCTTTTGTATTTCGTCAACCCATGGATATGGACATATGTTGTTGTAATAATATCCCATCCATTCTGCATATTCTTTAGGAGTAAGTTTTGGAATTTCCCCTTTATAAGGTAGATATCTTACAGTTTTTGCAATCCCTATAACTCTTGTTCTAAATAAAGGTTTTATAGTATATGGTATACTACAGTAGTGGTGCAAAAGTAGATAATCAAGTCCATCTCTCACATCTGCTACTCTTAGCCCTTCAAAAAATTTAAGTAACTCCTGATTTTCTTTCTCATTAAATTTCATCTATTTTACCTCCTGAATGTAAAATACATTTCTTTCATCAGGGTATCTTTTTAAATCAAAATTATTTAATGTTATTAATACAAACTCTGCAAGATAAAGTACTGCTGAGTCATACTCTAAATGTCCTGAATATGTATTCTTTAAATCTGATGCTACAAAGTGAAGGTGTGGTTCATAATCAAGTATTAGACCTTGTGTAGATGAAAGTTCTATAGGACCTTCAGTAACAATAAATTCATTTTGGGGGTCATAGTCTGTTGTTAAAATCCTGTGATATGTTAGTTTGCTAAGGGTACCTATCCCACTTATTACACATGTATTTTTTATACTATTATCTTTAAGATAATTTATAATACTTTCCAGAAGAAGTTCTCCAGGTTCAACATTAAAGATTATAAGAACATCATGGTCTGTATACTGCTTTTTAAAAACGCGCATATTCCCTCCCTGATAATATGGTTTTGATAATAATCATAACAATGTAACCATTTTAAGTCAATAAATATTGACTTCTAAAGATGATTATGATACCTTTATTAAAAGTGGTCTTTAAATGGTATTTTATAGGGGATAAAGGTATTGCGTATGATGAAGATCTCTCCATTGAGAAAAGAAAAAATGAAAGAAGAACTGTTAAAATTTATAGAGGAAAATAGGAGAGATGACTATGTAAAAATGCCATCTGAAAGGGAACTTTCTGAAAATTTTAGAGTAAGTAGAACTACTATACGTTCTGCTTTAAAGGAGTTTATAAACAGGGGACTTTTAGTACAATTTCAAGGGAAGGGAACATATATAACACCTAAGCCTAAGGAGAAAAATATAAATATTATAACCTCTCCAGATATAAGAAGTGATGATCCTTTTTATACAAAGTTCTTTTTAGAGCTAACCCGAATTGCTACAAAAGAGAAGATAAAAATTACTTTTATAAATCTGGAAAATTTACCGAAAGATCTGCAAGATTCTCCATTGATCATGATTGGGCTTCTTGAGGAATCTTTTATAGAAAAATTGGGACAGATATATAAGATACTCATATCTATAGAACAATATTTAACTCATGATGAGATAATACAGATTTCAATAGATGATTATCGGATAGGATGGGTTGCTGCAGATATATTAATAAATTATGGTTATAGATATTTAGTCCATATGGCAGGTCCTGAAAAATATACAGCTCCTTATTTAAGAAAGATTGGATTTTTAGATCGTGTAAAGAAAGAGAGAGGATTAGAACATCAAATTATAGAAGGGAAAATGAATTGGAACTCAGGTTATTTCATTGGTAAAGATATTATTGATATTTATAAAGATGTAAAGGAACCATTAGGAATTTTTGCTGCAAATGATTGGATGGCTATTGGTTTGATCCAAAGATTGAGAGAGGGAGGAATTAAAGTGGGAGAAAATATTAGTATAATAGGTTGTGATGATATTCCCCTTTCAAAAGAGATTGTGCCCTCTCTTGCTACCTTTAAGTGGAATATAGAAGGGATTATCAAAGAAATTAGCCATTTGGTTAATGATATCTATATAGGGAAGAGCACTTTAAACAAAAGAGTATTACTACCTGCCCGCTTAATTGTTAGAGATTCTCTCGTTAAAAGATAGTTTTTAGGGTTGACAAATAGATGGAATGAGAGTGTATAATAAGAATGGTATTTAAATGGTTTAAAATGGTATAATAGGGAGGTGAAATCGTAATTAAAAATTTTCCATTGAACTAAATTTTAGAAAGGGGGATTCTTATGAAAAAATTTAAGGTATTTCTTTTAGTCTTAATGCTTACTTTAATAGGTTTAAGTGTAGCTCAGACTTCCAAAATTACTATCTGGTGTTCCGAGAAACAAGTAGAAATACTCCAAAGATTAGGTGAAGAATTTAAGGCGAAATATGGCGTCAGTGTAGATGTTCAATATGTAGAATTTGGATCTATAAAACCTAATTTTTTGACTGCAGCTCCTCAAGGTAAAGGAGCAGATATAATTGTAGGAGCTCATGATTGGGTAGGAGAACTGGTGGTTAACGGACTTTTGGAACCTATCCCATCATTTAAAGAGCAGAAAAACTTCTATGATACAGCTCTTAGCGCTTTTACTTATGGTGGAAAACTTTATGGTCTACCTTACTCTATGGAAGCTATTGCTTTAATTTATAACAAGGATTATGTTAAATCTGCTCCAAGAAGTATGGATTCATTAATTACAACTGCTAAGAGAGTAAATACTGCATATAAAGGGAAAGTAAGGGGATTTGTAACAAGTGCTGCTGAATTTTATTATACAGCTCCAGTTATATTTGGATTTGGTGGATATGTATTTAAAGATACCCCAAAGGGACTTGATGTAAGTGATATTGGACTTGCAAATCCTGGAGCAATAAAAGGAGCAAAACTTTGGAAGAGATTTATAGATGAGGGTCTTTTAACCTCTGGAGATAATTATGAGATAATGGATTCTATGTTCAAACAAGGAAAGGCAGCAATGATCATAAATGGTCCATGGGCGGTAAAGGACTATAAGGATGCAGGTATTAATTACGGAGTGGCAGTAATTCCTGAAGTTGAAAAAGGTAAGCCTGCGAAGCCTTTTGTAGGAGTTCAAGGATTTATGATTAATGCAAAATCTCCAAATAAAGTTCTCGCAAGAGATTTTCTTACTAATTTTGTAGCTACAAAGGATACTATGTACAAGATATATTTAGCAGATCCAAGATTGCCATCAAGAAAAGATGTTCTTTCTCTTGTAAAAGATAATCCAGACATTCTTGGATTTACAAAGAGTGCTTCTAATGGAATTCCAATGCCTAATGTTCCTGAGATGGCAGCAGTTTGGGGAGCTATGAATGATGCTCTGAACTTGATTATTAATGGAAAAGCAACTCCAGAGGATGCTCTTAATAATGCAGTAAAAACCATAAAAGCTCAAATTAAAAAGTAAGTAATAATATGAAAGGGTCCAAAGGAATTGTCCCCTTTGGACCCTTTTTTTATATTATTTAGGAGGGGATAAACTTTGACTAAGATTATAAAGGTTCTTTTATGGCTTCTACTTGCTATAATGAATGGAATTTTCCTTTTTTCTGGAGTTTATCTTATTCAGAATTCCTATTATGAGCTTGGAATTATAATTCTTGCTGCGCTTTTTTTAATAGACTTTTTCATTTTTAATCCCAAAGCTTATCCTT
>JAKOUL010000047.1 GCA_029776735.1 Dictyoglomota bacterium | reverse complement strand
TTTCTATTTGAAGAGAATAAAGGGCAAGAAGAGGAGTTGGCAAAAAAAATTGGAGTCTCTCCTTTTCTTGCCCGTTTACTTTTAAATAGGGGAATTTTTGATGGGGAACAGGCAAAAAAATTCTTAACTCCTAAGATAGAGGATCTCTACGATCCTACTTTTTATTTTCCTGATTTTGAAAAAGCAATTTCTTATTTAATTGATCTTCGTGATAAAAAAGAAAAAATTCTTATCTTTGGAGATTATGATGCAGATGGAATTACTGCAACGGCATTACTTTACAAAGTCCTTTCTCATTGGGGTTGGAATATAGCATATTACATTCCTCATAGATTAGAAGAAGGTTATGGTTTAAAGGAAAAAAGTCTAAAGAGGGCACTTGAAAAGAACAGAGATGTCAAACTTGTTATTACTGCTGATTGTGGTATAAGAAGTAAAAAAGAAGTTGAATTCTTAAGAAATAATGGTATTGAAGTAATCGTAACGGACCATCATATTCCTGAAAAAGAAGATATTCCTCAAGGACTGTTAGTTTTTGATTCTTATCTAAGCGGATATCCTTTTCCGTATATGGCTGGGGTAGGTGTTGCTTTTAAATTCCTAAAAGTGCTTGGAGATGCTATAGGTCAAGATATTTTTAAAGAAGAGGGAATATTAGAGTTGGTTACTTTAGGAACCTTAGGAGACATGATGGAGTTAAAAGATGAGAATAGAATTCTTGTGAAATATGGACTTGAGAATCTTTTAAATTCAAATTCTATTGGTATAAAGGCTTTAATAAAAAAAGTAGGACTTGACCATAATACTTTTATAAGTTCAAAGGATTTATCCTTTTCTATTATTCCAAGAATTAATGCTATAGGAAGATTTAAAGAAGTTGGAGAAGCAGTAAGACTACTTATTACAGATGATGTGAATGAGGCAGAGGAGCTTTCAGAAAGATTAGAAGATTTTAATAGAAAAAGGAAAGAGGAAGTAGAGAGGGTCTATGAAATGGCAGAAGAGTTATTAAAAAATGAGGATATTGAAAAAAATAGAGCAGTATTTTTATACCATGAGGACTGGGGGAAGGAAGCTGGAGGTATTATTGGAGTTGTAGCTTCTATGCTTGCAGATAAATATAATCTCCCCTTCTTTTTAGGAAGAGGAGATGGAGATCTCATTATAGGATCTGGAAGAGGTGTAGAGGACGTTCATCTTTTTAATTTTATTTCAAGTCTTTCTCCTTACCTTACTAATTTTGGAGGGCATAAAGGAGCAGTAGGATTTTCTTTACTAAAAGAAAACTGGGATGAATTTAAGCAAAAAGCTTTAGAAATTGCCAATACTCTTTGGAAAGATGTGGACTTTACTCCTAAGATAAAAATTGATGCTGAGCTTTCTCTGGAAACGATAAATAATGATTTTATTACAGGCTTTCTCTCCGAGATAGATCTTCTTTCTCCTTTTGGACCTGGGAATGAGGAACCAAGATTCAAAATAAATTCTACCACTTTTGCTAATTTTGAGAAAATTGGCAATGGAAGAAGATATAAAATAAAGATTGGGGATGTGTCAGGTAGGGTTTTATCTACTCCTATATTCTCTTTAGGAATCGGAGAAGAAGCTTTAAGGGAGTCACCTCAAACAGTGGATATCATACTAAGAATAGAAAAGGAAGGATATCAAGGTAGAGAATACTTTAATTTTTATCTGGAAGAGTGGAAAGAATCAGAGGTAGCAGAAAAAACTATTAAGAGGGAAAAAGTAAAGGCAATACTTTATTTTTTGGAA
>JAKOUL010000045.1 GCA_029776735.1 Dictyoglomota bacterium | reverse complement strand
TTTCTATTTGAAGAGAATAAAGGGCAAGAAGAGGAGTTGGCAAAAAAAATTGGAGTCTCTCCTTTTCTTGCCCGTTTACTTTTAAATAGGGGAATTTTTGATGGGGAACAGGCAAAAAAATTCTTAACTCCTAAGATAGAGGATCTCTACGATCCTACTTTTTATTTTCCTGATTTTGAAAAAGCAATTTCTTATTTAATTAATCTTCGTGATAAAAAAGAAAAAATTCTTATTTTTGGAGATTATGATGCTGATGGAATTACTGCTACTGCATTACTTTACAAAGTTCTTTCTCATTGGGGTTGGAATGTAGCATATTATATTCCCCATAGGTTAGAAGAGGGTTATGGTTTAAAGGAAAAAAGTCTAAAGAGGGCACTTGAAAGGAATAAAGACGTAAAACTTCTTATTACTGCTGACTGTGGTATAAGAAGTAAAAGAGAAGTTGAATTTTTGAGAGATAGCGGTATTGAAGTAATCGTAACAGACCATCATATTCCTGAAAAAGAAGATATTCCTCAAGGACTTTTAGTTTTTGATTCTTATCTAAATGAGTATCCTTTTCCATATATGGCTGGGGTAGGTGTTGCCTTTAAATTCCTAAAAGTGCTTGGAGATGCTATAGGTCAAGATATTTTTAAGGAAGAGGGAATATTGGAGCTGGTTACTTTAGGAACCTTAGGGGATATGATGGAGTTGAAAGATGAGAATAGAATTCTTGTGAAATATGGACTTGGAAATCTTTTAAATTCAAATTCTGTTGGTATAAAGACTTTAATGAAGAAAGTAGGACTTGACCATAATACTTTTATAAGCTCAAAGGACTTATCCTTTTCTATTATTCCAAGAATTAATGCTATAGGAAGATTTAAAGAAGTAGGAGAAGCAGTAAGATTACTTGTTACAGATAATATGAATGAGGCAGAGGAGCTTTCAGAAAGATTAGAAGATTTTAATAGAAAAAGAAAAGAGGAAGTAGAAAAGGTCTATGAAATAGCAGAAGAGTTATTAAAAAATGAGGATATTGAGAAAAATAGAGCAGTATTTTTATACCATGAAGATTTGGGGAAGGAGACTGGAGGTATTATTGGAGTTGTAGCTTCTATGCTTGCAGATAAATATAATCTCCCATTCTTTTTAGGAAGAAGAGAAGGAAATATTATTATAGGATCCGGAAGAGGCGTAGAGGATGTTCATCTTTTTGATTTTATTTCAAGGCTTTCTTCTTATCTTACTAATTTTGGAGGGCATAAAGGAGCAGTAGGATTTTCTTTGCTGAAAGAAAACTGGGATGAATTTAAGCAAAAGGCTTTAGAACTTGCTAATACTCTTTGGAAAGATGTGGACTTTACTCCTAAGATAAAAATTGATGCTGAGATCTCTCTGGAAACGATAAATAACGATTTTATTACAGGATTTCTATCCGAGATAGATCTTCTTTCTCCTTTTGGACCTGGTAATGAAGAGCCAAGATTTAAAATAAACTCTACTACTTTTGCTAATTTTGAGAAAATTGGCAATGGAAGAAGATATAAAATAAAGATTGGAGATGTCTCAGGTAGGATTCTATCAACTCCTATATTCTCTTTAGGAATCGGAGAAGAAGCTTTAAGGGAGTCACCTCAAACAGTGGATATCATACTAAGAATAGAAAAGGAAGGATATCAAGGTAGAGAATACTTTAATTTTTATCTGGAAGAGTGGAAAGAATCAGAGGTAGCAGAAAAAACTATTAAGAGGGAAAAAGTAAAGGCAATACTTTATTTTTTGGAA
>JAKOUL010000030.1 GCA_029776735.1 Dictyoglomota bacterium | reverse complement strand
TAAAATATACCCTATTAAAGAAAGGGGGTGAAGAAGGATGAAGAAGTCAGAATTCATTGCCAAAGTAGCCGAAAAGTCAAAAATCACGAAAAAAGAAGCAACAAAAGTCGTCAATGCAGTACTTGAAACTATCACTGAGGCTTTGTCTAAGGGGGATACAGTACAATTTGTGGGGTTTGGAACCTTCTCTGTAAGAAAAAGAGCAGCTAGATCAGGAAGAAATCCTCGTACACAACAAGTAATAAAGATTCCAGCCACAAAAGTCCCAGTATTTCGTGCTGGAAAAGACCTTCGTGAGGCTGTAAAGAAGTAAGGACAGACTAAAAAGCCGGGCTGGAAGAGATTCTTCTAGCCCGGAACATTTTTGTGTAAGGAGTTTATAAGCATGCTAAAGGTGCTTCCTTTAGAAGAGGAACATAAAAGTGTAGGTGCAAAATTTTTTGAATTCGCAAACTGGTGGATGCCTTTAGAGTATTCTGGTATTCTAAAAGAGCATCTTGCAGTAAGAAATTTAGCGGGTATATTTGATATCTCCCATATGGGAAGAATCCTTATTTCAGGGAAAAATGCTCATGACTTTCTTCAATATATAACTTCTAATGATGTTTACAAACTATATCCTGGAAAGGCTCAGTATTCTCTTATATTAACTCCGAATGGTACTATCACGGATGATATTATTGTATATATGCTTAGCGAAGAGAACTTCTTCTTAGTAGTAAATGCCATCAACACAGAGAAGATCCTTTCATGGTTAAATAAATATAAACCTGATAATATTGAGATTAAAGATATAACCTCCTCATTAATGCTTATGGCATTACAAGGTCCTAAATCAGAAGAGATTCTTCAAAAGATTACTGACATCTTTTTAAACTCTATAAATTATTATCATTTTTCTACAGGAAAGATATTTGGCGAAGAAGCCATTATCTCAAGAACAGGCTATACTGGAGAAGATGGTTTTGAGATTGTTATTTCTTCTAAAAAAGCAGGAGAGATCTTTATTTATCTTGTAAAAGAAGAAAATGTTGTACCTTGTGGTTTAGGAGCAAGGGATACCTTAAGATTAGAAATGGGCTATCCACTATATGGACATGAAATAGATGAGAATACTACTCCATGGGAAGCTAATTTAGATTGGGTAGTAAAGCTCAATAAAAATAGAGATTTTATAGGAAAGGATGCCTTAATAGAGAAGAAGGATAGAAAAGAAAAATTTTTAATAGCTTTTGAACTTTTAGAAAATAGTATTCCAAGACAAGGATACGAGATCTACAATAATAAAGAAGAAAAAATTGGATATGTAACAAGTGGTAATTTCTCCCCTGTACTTAAAAAAGGCATAGGAATGGGATATATATATAGAGAGATAGATTCAGATGAGATAAAAATAAAGATTAGAGAAAAATTATTAAAGGCAAAAGTAGTTAAAACTCCTTTTATTAAAAATACATCTTTAAAGAGAGGAGAGAGAAAAAATGTATCCTGAAGATAGAAAATATTCCAAAGAGCATGAGTGGACAAAATTAGAAGGGAAAATCGCAATAGTTGGAATCTCTTATCATGCTCAAGAAGAATTAGGAGATATTGTATATATTGATCTTCCAGAGGTAGGGAAAGAACTAAAACAAGGAGAAGTATTAGCAACTATTGAGTCTGTAAAATCTGCCTCAGATGTTTACTCACCCCTTTCAGGAAAAGTAATTGAAGTAAATGAAAAACTAAAAGAAAAACCTGAGATTATAAATGAAGATCCTTACAATGAGGGATGGATTGTAAAATTAGAGATCACAGACATAAATGAGTATAATAATCTGCTCTCTGCCGAGGAATATAAAAACTTCATAGGAGCATAGTAGATGGCTTATATCCCTCACACACCAAAAGAAATCCAAGAAATGCTTGAATTTTTAGGAATAGAAGATGTAGAGGAACTTTTTAAAGACATACCAGAAGAGATCAGGAATTCAGCTAAAGAAAAAATTAAACTTCCTCCTCCTATTTCAGAGATTGACCTTATAAGAGAGATTGAGACGATAGCTAAAAAAAATATTGGAAAGGGTTATATCTCTTTCCTTGGAGGAGGAGCTTACCGACACTATATCCCAAGTGTAGTTAAACACATAATATCATATCCAGGATTTTATACCTCTTATACTCCCTATCAGCCTGAAATAAGTCAAGGGGTATTAGAAGCAATCTTTGAATACCAAAGTCTTATATGTGATCTCACAGGAATGGATGTGGCAAATGCATCACTATATGAAGGAGGTTCTGGAATAGCAGAAGCTGCCCTAATGTCTACAAGAATCAACTCCAAAAAGGAAGTTATAGTATCTGAAGGTGTCCATCCAGAATATTTAGAAGTATTAAATACCTATCTTTCAGCCCAAGAAATAACA
>JAKOUL010000067.1 GCA_029776735.1 Dictyoglomota bacterium | reverse complement strand
GAAGTATCCTCACTTAAAAATTCTTCTTTCAGTAGGGGGATGGACTTGGTCTTCTGGATTTCATGAGGCAGCACTTACAAAAGAAAATAGAGAGAAGTTTGCAGAGAGTGCATTGAGATTAGTAAAAGAATATGGCTTTGATGGGATTGATATTGATTGGGAGTATCCAGGGCAAATTGGAGCTGGGAATCCTTATGGACCCGAGGATAAGGAAAATTTTACTCTTCTTATCAAAAAAATTAGAGAAAAATTAGAAAATAGTTATCTTCTTACTATAGCAGCAGGTGCTAATAAGGCTTTTATTGAGAATACAGAAATTGGGAAAGTATCAGAGTATATTGATTATTGTAATCTAATGACATATGATTTTCGTGGAGAATGGAATAGAATAACAGGGCATCATACAAATTTATATGCCTCTTCCTATGATCCAGAGAGTATTAGTGCTGAAAAGGCAGTAAGAATTTTTATAGATGCAGGAGTTCCTCCTGAAAAGATTGTTTTGGGATGTGCCTTTTATGGTAAAGGATGGAATGGGGTAGAGAATGCAAATAATGGTTTATATCAAAAGGCTCAAGAAGCTTTTTCTATTCCATATAATAAAATTAAAGAGCTGATTGGAAAAGAAGATTTTATAAGATATTGGGATAATAGTGCTTGTGCACCTTATCTTTTTAATGGTAATATCTTTATATCTTACGATGACGAAGATTCTATAAAAGAAAAATGTAAATTTGTTAAGAAAATGAATCTTGGTGGAGTTATGTTTTGGGAGTATAGTGAGGATATTTCGGGAAGTTTGTTAAAAATTATGGCTGAAGAATTGTTAAAAGGAGGATTTTAAAATGAAGAGAAGAAATTCACACTTAACGTTATTTTTAGTGGTTCTTTTATTTTCTCTTTTGATTGTTTCCTATGCTCAGGGAGTATCTCCCACAGGCACCGAGGGAGGTTATTTTGGGAAAGTCATAGATCCTAATAAATATATTCTTGGCCCAGGAGATAGAATAAGGGTTTTTATCATTATGGAGAATAATCAAAGTGAAACTCTGGACTTAATAGTTTCGTCTACTGGGAATGTTTTACTTCCTCTTGCAGGGAGCTTGAAGATATTAAATATGAGTTTAACAGAAGCAAGTAGAGAGATAACAAGGCAGTTAATGAAGTTTTATCCTAAGAGTAATATTCAAGTAGACTTGATATCACCAAGGAGTATGAAGATTATGATAACAGGTGAGGTAACAAGTCCAGGTACATATTTAATATCAGCAGTAAGCACGTTAGATGAAGCTATAAAGGTGGCAGGAGGATTAAAATCTTCAGCATCAAGTAGAAGGGTATTAATAAAAAGGAAGGATAAAAATATAGAGATAGATTATTTAAGGTTTTTGAAGTATGGAGATATGGAACAGAATCCATACTTAGAAGAGGGAGATGCAATATATGTACCACTAATGGGAAAGAGTGTAAAAATAGCTGGTCAAGTGAAGAATCCAGGTATGTATGAGATAAAGGAAGGAGAGAGATTAAAGGACTTAATTGACATGGCAGGAGGACTTACTAATACGGCATCTTTATATGGAGCTATTCTTGATAGAGTAGATGGGAAAAGGATGGAACTAAACTTATACAATTTAATATATGGGAAGGAGAAAGAAAAAGAGGAAGTGAACATTCTACTTCAAGAAGGAGATACAGTAACCATACTTACAGAGATAAAGAGGGTACAAGTATTAGGATTTGTAAGGAATCCAGGACCGATTCAGATAGTAGAGGAGCCAAAGATAACGGCTGAAGGGACAGAAGTTTTAGGGGAAAGTATTATGGGAGCTAAGATCAGTGAACTAATAAATAGAGCAGGAGGTGTACTTCCCAATGGAAGTACAAGGAGTATAGAGGTAAGAAGAAGAGGAAATCCAGAGAATAAAGTAGTAGTAGATCTATATAGGGTACTAGTTTTAGGAGAAGAGAGTGAACAGGATATAAATGTATTTCCAGGAGATGTGATATATGTTCCACCTATTGTAAAATCTGTAAAGGTCTTAGGAGAAGTAAAGGATCCAGGTATGTATGAGATAAAGGAAGGAGAGAAGTTAAAGGACTTAGTTGATATTGCAGGTGGAGTTACTGCCTTTGCTGATCTTTTAGGATGTACTTTGGAAAGAAGAATCTCTGAAAAAAGAGAGATCTATAATATAGATCTTGGAAAGTTGATTTATGATAATGATGAAAGTGTAAATATACCTTTAAAGAATGGAGATACCTTAAATATTCCTACCAAAGCTGATAAGATTTATGTGTCTGGATATGTAGTTAAACCTCAAGTTTTCACTATTGCCAAAGGAAGTGAGGTAGGAGAAGGAATAAAAATTAGCGAATTGATTAGTAAAGTAGGTGGCATACTTCCTCAAGGAAGTCAAAGAAGAATTAGGGTTGTAAGAGATGGAAAAGTTATAAAAGAGGTGGATCTTTTTAATGTCCTAACAAAAGGACAGATAGAAGAAGAAAATATTCAACTTCTTCCTGGGGATATTGTATATGTACCACTGGCTGAGAAAGTGGTAAAGATTCTTGGAGAGGTAAAAGCTCCAGGAACATATGAGGTTAAATCTGGAGAGAAGATTAAAGATCTCATTGAACTTGCAGGAGGATTCACGGTGAGAGCGGATTTGAGTAACATAGTTTTGGAAAGATTTATAACTGAAAAGAAGCAAACTTTTAATTTGGATTTAACAAAGCTTTATAAAAGTGGAGATGAAAGT
>JAKOUL010000128.1 GCA_029776735.1 Dictyoglomota bacterium | reverse complement strand
ACCTAAAAATTCTCCTAACTTTCTCACATTTGTTTTATAAAGATGAGATATGGGAGCCACATCACAAGAATCATCCCCATATCTTACATAATATCCAATGAGACTTTCTGTTAGATTCTCACATCCTACCACCAAATAATTCTTCTTTTCAGCAAAGTAGTATAAAAGTATCATTCTTAATCTATGTTTTATCCTATAGTATGCAATTCCATCATAGAACCATTTCAGCTCAACCTTTTCCCTTTGTGCAAAGAATACAGGCTTATCTAAATTTTTTGTATACTCACCATATAAATATTTTACTGCTTTTTTCTTCAAGGATCTAAATGGGATAAGCCATAAAGGGATACTTCTATAAACTCCTAAGGTCCACAATGCTTTTGTTAAAGATAATTTTTTATATGGAATTCTAAGGTTTTGTACTACGAGTAGTGCATCTTTTTCTGATGAGGGGTCAGAATCCATCTCAGGCATAATAAGAGCAAAGATCTTATCTTCTCCTACAGCATCTCTCAAAAGGTAAGAAACCACAGCAGAATCAATACCACCACTTACTCCAACTATATATCCATCTTTATTCTCTTCTTGGAGCTTTTCCCTTAAAAAGTTTAAAATTCTCTCTTTTTCTTCTTCAAGATCCATAATAATATTATTTTAAAAAGGATAAATATGATTGAATCGGTAAAGTATTTTATACCTTAATATATCATCTTCCTTGGGAATTATAAACTATCACTTACAAATGAAAAGGGGCAAGATGGATCTTGCCCCTATAAGATTCTTAAAATTTTTATATGAAATCTACACAGAGAATTTCTTAAAGGAACTTTTAGGAGCACCACATATAGGACACTTATCAGGTGCCTCTCCCTCTACAGTATATCCACATATAGGACATATATAAACTGTCCCTTCAGAGTAGTCCTCATTTTTATCCACAAGTTCCTTAGCCTTCTTATACATACCTGCATGGATTTTCTCTGCTTCCCATGCAAATTTTGTACTTCTCTCTGCTCCCTTTTCATTCTGATAGATAGCAGTATTATTATATACAGGATACATCTCCTCAATCTCAAAGGTTTCTCCATCTATACCTTGCTGCACATTGTGAGACATATCTTGAATAAGACCAAGCTCCCTATAGTGGTTTCTTGCATGGACAAACTCTGCGTAGGCTATAGCTTTAAAAAGATTTGCCAGCTTAGGAAGACCATTCTTCTCTGCCTCCTCGGCAAAAATAGTATATTTCATATGAGCCATACTTTCTCCTGCAAAAGCTTCATGAAGAAATTTTTCTGTCATCTTCTTCATAACTCCCTACCTCCTTTTTCGTTTTTATAGAAATTATAACAGTTATAAATTTCTTAAACAAGGACCCCTTTTATAATTATCTTATTCCTAATAAAAAACTTGCAGAGAATTAATTATGTTAAAATATATACGTATAGAGAAAGAAAGGAGTGATTAATGTGTTTGAAAGGCTAAATGAATACTGGAAAGCTTGCTGCTTTATCTCCGCAGGAATGATTTATCTAAAAGATAATCCTCTTCTTAAAGAACCTCTTAAACCAGAGCATATTAAAGAGAGACTTCTGGGACATTGGGGAGCAAGCCCTGGACTTTCCTTTACATATGTGCATGGAAATAGAGTAATTAATAAGTATGATTTAAACTGTATCTTTATTGCAGGTCCTGGTCATGGTGCA
>JAKOUL010000121.1 GCA_029776735.1 Dictyoglomota bacterium | reverse complement strand
CCATCTCCAGAATATCTAAAGCAGTATAGAGATACCATAAGAATTGAGTGTGAGATGATTGCAGCGACAAAACCTGGTGAGAAGGCAGTTACTCCTCTTAAAAAAGCAGTAGAGATGTATGAAAAGTTGGGATATAAAGATGAATGGAAGAGGCATCATCAAGGAGGAGCTATGGGATATTTCCCAAGAGATTATAGGGTTGATTTTAATTCACAGGAAGTAATCCTTGAAAGTCAAGCTTTTTGCTATAACCCATCTATAGCAGGGACTAAATCAGAAGATGGATTTATTGCTACATCTTCTGGACCTCTATTTATAACATATCCAAAAAGGTATCCTGTAATAGAGCTTGAAGTTGGAGGGATAACATTTAAAAAGCCAGATCTTTTGATAATTTAGGAGGTAAAAAGATGCAAGATATTGGAATTGCTATTGTGGGCTATGGAGTTGGAGCATCATTACATGCTAAAGGATTAAAAGAGGTAAAAGGAGCAAAACTTAAGGCATTTATAGGGAGGAATTTAGAAAAAGCCCAAGGACTTGCAAAGGAGTATAATGTTCCTGCTCTTTCCTTAGAGGAGGCATTAAAAAGAGATGATATAGATGCTTTTATTATTGCAACTCCTACAGGCACCCATTTAGACTATGTGAAAAAGATTGCCCCTTACAAAAAGCATTTGCTTGTGGAAAAACCATTGGAAAGTAACTTAGCAAGGACTGATGAACTTATTGAGATATGCGAAAAGGAAGGGGTTATTTTAGGGTCTGTTTTTCAACATAGGTATGATGATGCATCTCTTCAAATAAAAGAATATCAAGATAAAAATCTTTTAGGAAAAGTTATTTTGGGGAGTGTTTATGTGAAGTGGTATAGAAGTCAAGAGTATTATGATGGAAGACCTTGGAGAAAGAATGTTATGGATGCAGGTGGTGGAGTGTTAGCTCTTCAGGCTTCTCATACTATGGATCTTCTTCTTTGGTATTTGGGAAAACCAAAAGAGGTGTTTGGATTCTTAAATATTGCTACTCATAAAGGTATAGAAGTAGAAGACATAGCTGTAGCATCTATTGAATTTGAAAATGGTGCTTTAGGTGGTATAGAAGCAAGCACATCTACTTATCCTGGATTTCCTGAAAGATTAGAGCTTCATTTTGAAAAAGGGAGTGCCATAATTGAAGGAGGAAATTTAGTCTTTCTTAAAACTACGAATCCAGATCTTCCACAAATAGAAAGAGGAAGTGTAGGAGCTACAGGTGCTACTGACCCAAGTGCGGTAGATATAAAGCCTATTACAAGAATGATACAGGATTTTGTAGATGCAATTAAAGAGAATAGAAAACCTATGCTTGATGGAAAGGAAGGAAGAAGAGCAGTGGAACTTATTGAGGCTATAAGAAGATCTTTTTTGGAAAAGAGAGTTATTTCTTTGTAAATTATATAAATTTTTTTAAATTATCTGATATTTGATATTTGATATAACACATGATATAGTTAAGATATAAATTCTTCCCAAAAGGAGGTTTTAAAATGGGGGGATATATTAAAAAGTTATCAGTATTACTTCTTCTTATTCTCTTTGTGTCTGTTATTTCTCCTGCCCAATCTAATATCACAATAAAAGCATCTTCGCCTTTCCCAAAAGGACATATTATTACCGAAGCAATGGAGAATTTTAAGAGCATTGTTGAAGAGGAGACGAGAGGAAGAATTAAGGTAGAACTTCTGATTGCTCAAGATACCGAGGAAGAGGCAAATGAGAAATGTGCTAAAGGAATAGTGGATATGCAATTTACAGGGGGAAGGGCTTTAGAAGTTTTTGCACCTCAATACTTCTTTATGAAT
>JAKOUL010000101.1 GCA_029776735.1 Dictyoglomota bacterium | reverse complement strand
AGACCTTATGGAAAAGGTAAAAAAGGCAGTAGCTACCGATGGACCTGCATTTTTAAATATATATTCCACTTGCCCAAGAGGATGGAGGACTCCTGATAACTCTGCCATAAGTATAGCAAAACTTGCTGTGGAAACTGGAGTATGGCCTCTTTATGAGGTAGAAGATGGAAAATATAAGATAAATTACAAACCTGCTAAAGGATTTAAACCAGTAGAGGAATTTCTCAAAGTTCAAGGAAGATTCTCCCATCTTCTTAAGCCTGAGAATGCTAATATTTTAGAAGAATTCAAGAAAGATGTTCAGGATGAATGGGATAGACTACTAAGAATGGAGGAAGCAACAAATAAGTAAAGGTATAAGCTCTCCTCCTTTAAAGGAGGAGAGCTTTATCCTCTCATGAAAAAAGCATATAAGTTAGGTGTACATCTTTTTAGAGGTTCCCGAGAGATCTTTGAAGATATAAGGCTCCTTGGCATAAATACTGCTCAACTTTTTTCAGGAAATCCAAGGAGTTATAGATCTTCATCGGAGAAACTCCCTGTTTTTCCTTTCACTCCTATCTTTATTCATGCACCTTACGTAGTTAATCTTGCATCTCCTGATGAGAGAATATGTAATCTATCCATTAAAAAAGTTATAGAAGAGTTAAAACTTGCAGAACGTTTAGGATGGGAGGGAGTTATTATACATCCTGGAAGTAGTAAAAAAATGGGAAAAGAAATCGCAGAGGAAAACTTCTTAAATTCCTTAGAAAAAATCTTTGATGATAATGGAATAAAAGCAAAGCTCATTATGGAAAACAATGCAGGAGAAGGAGATGGATGGGGATCTACTATAGAGAACCTTTATGATGTATACAAAGAATTCCCTAACATATATTTTTGCATTGATACTTGCCACCTTTTTGCTGCAGGATATAATCTGAAAAACGAGAGAAAATGCAAAGCATTCTTTTACTCTTTTTTAGAGAAGATACCCTTAGAAAAGCTTGCTCTCCTTCATATAAATGACTCCTATTTTCCTTTAGGATCAAGGAGAGATCAACACGCTCATATAGGAAAAGGAGCCATTGGAATAAGAGGATTTCAAAATCTATTTAAGATTGAAGAGCTCCATAAAATCCCTCTTATTCTTGAGACTCCAAAAGACTCTCCTATGGCAGATCTTTATAATATAAATATGATAAAGAAACTCTTAGAAGGAACCTTTTAAAATCCTACTTGCAAATTTTACCTTCTCTAAGGTATGAAATGTTCCTCCCCCTTCATGACCATTAAATGGATATATTTTTATCTCCTTCCCACCTTTGTAATGGTTATAGGCTGCAAAAACCGTAGAAGGAGGACATATCATATCCATAAGTCCCACTGAAAAAAGAACAGGAGCCTTAGCACGTGCTGCAAAATTTACCCCATCAAAATAGGATAATGTTTTAAATACTTTATCTACATGATCTCTATGAGTCTTTAGATATTGTACAATCTCTTGATATGGATAACCATCAGTTATTTCCATAGCTCTCCTATAATGACAAAGGAAAGGTACATCAGGCATTGCAAGTTTCAAATGAGGAGAAAGACCCGCTACAGCTAAGGTTATTCCTCCACCTTGACTTCCACCAGTAATTCCTATCTTATTCTTATCCACATCAGGAAATGCCATAATAGTTTCCACTGCCCTTACGGCATCGGTAAAAACTCTACGATAGTAATATTTCTTAGGATCTAAGATGCCTCTGGTCATAAATCCAGGATATTCTGGATCAAAAGGATCATCATCATAATCAGGAGTATCTCCCGGACTCCAGGAACTTCCCTGTCCTCTTGTATCCATTACCAGATGGGCAAAACCTACATTTGCCCAAAGTAGAAAATCATAAGGAAAACTTCTTCCACCGCCATATCCTACATATTCCACCATACCTGGAATTTTATCTTTTCTTTCCTTAGGGACAATAAGCCAACCCTTAACCCTCTGCCCCTTATATCCAGAAAAGGTCACATCGTAGGTCTCCACAAAATCCAGCCCAAAATTTACCTTATCAAAAACAGGATTTAGAGGATACTGGGACGACTCTTCTAATGTCTTTTTCCAGAATTCATCAAAATCCTTAGGCTCTTCCCTTTCAGGAAGATATTTATAAAGTTCTGAGAGAGGAAGATCAAAAAACATTTACATACCTCCTATAAATAGTTTCTCATATTTATTATATATGAGATTTCAATACGTCTATACATTTTTTAAGACGATCTTCATAAGAAGAGAGATCATCTATCCCATAAAGTTTAAGTATATAATTATCTAATACAGAATAGAGCGGTCTTGGAGCAGGATTATTAAAATTTTCAGGAGTTAAGGGTATAATTTTATCCTTAGAAAAACCAGATATCTCTGCCACCTTGCAGGCAAAATCATAACGAGTAACAATTCCCTTATTTACCACATGATAAACCCCATAAAGTTTTGTTTCCGTAATCTCCCTTACCTTTCTTACTAAATCCCCTGCATAGGTTGCTGATGCAATATGGAAATTGCTCAATCTTAATTCTTTTCCTTCTTTCAATGCAGCATATATTTGATTCAAGGCATTATCTCCATACTCCCCAAAAACATAGGAAGTGCGGATGATAAAATGTTTCTTACAAAACTCCTTAGTAAAAATCTCTCCCCAAAGTTTTGTCCTTCCATAGACATTTAAAGGATTAGGACTATCAAACTCTGTATAAGGGTCCTTCTTCTCTCCGGAGAAGACATAATCAGTACTTATATAAACCATAGGTATATCAAGAATAGCACAGGCAATTGCTATATGCTTTGCCCCAAGAGCATTAACCTGAAAAGCTTTATGAGGATTCTCCTCACAAACATCTGGGGAGCGAATAGCAGCAGGATGAATTACCATATCAGGTTTTAAAGATAGGATCCTTTCAATAGTAGATTTATCCTCTAAATTTAAATCGCTATGAGAAAGTGTGATGGTATCAAAATCCTTAAGCCCATTCAAAAAATACTGCCCTATAAATCCCTTTGCTCCGGTAATTAAAATTCTCATAATTTTATTATATACTTTTATAAGATAAAAATGAAAAGATTTCTAAGTTTCTTTTTAATTTTAATATCTATAACTCTTTTTACATATAGCGCTCCTTCTCAGAGTAAGGATACATATTTAATTGTGCCTCTTCCTCTAAAAACACCTGAGGGCAGAGAGAACGAGACAGTTGAAGTCTTATCCCTCTTGAATAAGAGATATTATTCGGGAAAAGTGAAGCTACAAATTATATATGATGATATAAAAAGTATCCCTCCAGGATCTCTAAAGATCTCGGGTCCTAAGGAAGAGCTAAATAATATTAAAAATGAGCTCTCCAAAAGAAAATTCCCCTATAAGGAGACTATAGCGCTAAAAACATATGCGCCATCGCCACCAAGTATTGCAGTCCTTGATACGGGTGAAAGTCTTCCTCTCCATAGTACTTTAAAGGAGATGGGTTTTAGCTTTACAAAGATCTCTCCAGAAGCGTTAAAAAAAGGCGCTTTAAAGAATGAAAAGTATGACCTTATCATTTTCCCTCCTGGAGTTGCTTACAATATTGAAAAATCTCTTGGAAAAGATGGCGGGGATAAATTAGTCTCATTTATAAAAGGTGGCGGGGGATATATCGGGATCTGTGCAGGAGCCTATGTCCCATTAAAAGGAACAAATTCTATCACCGCACAGATATCCTTTGTAAAAGGAATAGCTAAAAATCAGAATCCATGGCATTTAGGAATGGGGGTTGCAAACATTAAGATAAAAGAGAAAAATCCTATAACCTTTGGATTTGAAGAAGAGATATCTGTTTTATATTGGAATGGACCTATCATAGAAGAAAACAAAGAGGATAAAGTAAATCCTCCCTTTAAAAAAATTGCGGTATATTCC
>JAKOUL010000098.1 GCA_029776735.1 Dictyoglomota bacterium | reverse complement strand
AACCATTAAGTCTTCTCTTTCAATCTTTACTCCTCCTATTAGAGTCCCAGAGTTTGTCTTTAGAGAGTAGTTCATGCTCTGGGCAGAGAGCTTAGTTGTTTCAGTCTTTTCCCCGGTTTTCCGCTGAAGAATAACATTTACATCTTTTTTAAGGTCTAAGACTTCTTTTTTCAAATCAGCCTTTAGATTTTCACCCGTGATGGAGAGATCTTTTTGAACGATATTAACCTTTCCAGGTACTTCTACCACATTAGTATCTTGGTTATAAAAAACCAATGTAGCTGTAATTCTTGTCTCATCCTCTTCTCCTGGTTTATATATTACTAATACATTTCCCTCTGCCCTTGTGGTCTTTTTTCCGTAGTCATAGGATATCTTTTGAGCAGTGATTTTCACAGAGCTTTTCTTGGTCTGGGAAAAGCTCATGGAAAAGATAAAAAGTATAACTATAAAAAGTGATATGATCCTTTTCATATTTTTCATATCAAAATACCTCCTCAAAATGAAGTTTCAATAACCACATTTCCTTCAAAGTCTGCTCTCCCTTCTTGGGTAGAAAATCTAAATATATCTGCTTCTGCTTTGAATTCACCTATCTTTTCAAATTTTACTCTACCATTTTCCGCAATAAATTCTCCAGAATCAAAGTACCAAACCCCTTGAGGTGCCTCTCCCACAAATCCATCTTCGGTAGTAAAGCTTAGTTTTGTAGGTATCTTTAATACTTGTTTAGTAGTATCAATCTCCATCTTTTCTGATTTCACTTGTAGGGATAATTTGTTATTTCTAAATACTTTACCTTCTACATTTCCTTCAAAGTTAAAATGTTTGTATGATAGATCAATATTTAATTTATCAGAGGAAAGCTCCCAACTCAAATTCCCCTGATCTCTTCCTTTAAAATGGGTTTTTGTGGCAAATACTCCTGGTTTTTGCAGCGTAGTAGGAGTTTCCACAACCTTTTCAGGAGGAAATACATAGTAACTTGCTCCCCAAAGGGCAAGAAAAACAAATACTAATATTCCTGCTATAAGAGTCTTCTTCATGGTCTCCTTATCTTAAAAAGAAGAAAAATGATAAATGCTAAAAATATAGGCAGATCTCCCACTACACTATATATGGAAGAACCTTTCTTGGGAAGAAAGCCCACATATACGTCTTTTTCTCCCTCTTTACTTTCATTTATAATTCTACCATATGGATCTGCAAAAAAGGTTATTCCGGTATTTGCTACTTGTACCAATGGTAGTCTATTTTCTACTGCCCGAATAAGAGACTGGTTTTTGTGCTGGTACACTGCAGGTGTTCCCTGAAACCATCCATCATTAGTTATAACTACTAAAAGGTCACTTTTATCTTGGGAAAGAGCCCTTCCTAAATCAGAGAATAGAGATTCAAAACATATAAGCACTCCTATTTTTCTATCTTCTAAGCTTAAGGAATAATATTTTGAATCCTTTCCATAGTTTCCAATAAGTCTTTTGAAATACTCTGGTAATATATAGTTAAAAGGAAATGGTATCTCTTCAACAAAGGGTACAAGCTGTGATTTTCTGTGAATCTCATATTCCCCATTCTTTTTGAAAAGATAAGCAGAATTGTATGTATTTGTACCTCTGGTCTCTAAGGCACCAAGCAATATAGGTGAGTTCATCTCTTCTGTAAGTACTCTGATCTCTTTTATATAATTAGGGGCTTGATTTAATGGATAAAAGAGGACACTTTCTGCCCATACAATAAGATCTAAATTTTTTGGAAGTTTTAGAGTAAGATCTCGGTGGACTTCAAGCTGTTCTGCAATATTTAGGTCAAATACCTTTGAAAAGCTATCATAATTTCCTTGTACAGCTCCTACTCTCCAGTAAATATCTTCTTCTTTTTCTATCATAAAGTTCCCTATAAGAAATATGAGAAGGAGTGAAATGATTCCTAAAACCTTTTTTGTATTATTTAAAGATCTATGCCTTGCAATAAGCACATTAACAATCACTACTAAGAAGGTAAGTCCTAACTCTCCAAATATACTTGCCCACTGTAAAAGAGAGGGTATGTGTACCAATGGTTCCCCAAAGGATCCCCAATTGAAAGCCAAGGGTCCATGAGCCCTTATCCACTGGATCAATACCATAAGAAAGGCGGGAAAGAGTATAGAATCTTCTTTTTTCTTTACTGCCCAGAGAAATATCCCATAATAAAGGGAGAGGTAAGATATAAGAAGAAGATTTACTAAAATGCCGACGATTAAAGGAGTAAAATGGGATATAAGACTTGGTATCCAGTAAAAATTTATTCCGTTGAATCCAAATCCATATAGGAATCCAAAGATAAAAGCCTCTTTTGTATTGATCTCAGGAATAAGAAGGAATAAAGGCACTAAGGAAAAAAAGATAAGGAAGGAAAGATTAAAAGGGGGATATGAAAGTACATATAGGATTATCCCAATAAAAAGAAGTATTAAACTTCTATATTTTTTTATTTGATCCATATCTCACAATTTCCTAATGGAGTTTCATTCTCATCTTTTAACTCTAGAGGGGATTGTTTAGGCTCAATGCTAAAAGATCTCTCTTGGCTACTCCAGTATAGGGTTTCTAACTCCCCTGAGTAAAAATAATAATAGAAAACTCTCATATGAAGATTCTCAGGATATACTCCTGACACTTGGAAAAGATTTAATGGTATGCTTGTAAAGCTAAATTTATTATTTGAAGAATCATAACTACAACTAAAATTAGGTGATGTTTGGGGATCTAATTCTCCATTAGTCCCCCAGGTAAAGTTTCCATCATACCATATGAGATATTTCCATGTTGAAGTATCATTAGTAATTTCTGAATCACTAAAAACCACAATAAATACATTTCCTTCTTGGGTATATACATTTCTAGTTAATGTTAGAGTTATATCCATAATACCTTTAGTTTTTTGTGTTACAGTTCTGGCACATCCTGATAAAAATAAAATGGATATAAGAAGTGTAATGGCTAAGCACCGAAATACTTTTTTAGTTAGTCTCTTCCCTTTTAAGTTTTTCATAACACTTAAATTATTTTTTACGATATTCTCCTATTTTACTTTTTATATGATATCAAGATTTATACTTTCTGCAAGTTTTTTAAAATTTAGGATAAAGCTCTAATAATTCTACCTCCTACTCCGTTCTTAACCCTGAATTAAACTTTTTTATAGAGAGGACCAAAATTCTTACAAGCTCTAAAATCAGCTCCTTCTAAATCTTCTGTGCCAAACATACTCCATGCACTGGGTCTAAATATTCTTTCTTCTTCCACATTGTGCATACATACAGGGATTCTCAATATAGAGGCTAAGGTTATAAATAAGTCACCTATATGTCCATAGGCTATACTGCAGTGATTAGCTCCCCAATTTTCCATCACAGAATATACATCTTTAAAAACTCCTATTCCTGTGAGTTTAGGCACAAACCAAGTTGTAGGCCAGGTGGGATCTGTTCTTCTATCAAGAATTTCATGGACATCAGGGGGAAGTTCTACAGTGTATCCTTCTGCAATTTGTAAGACAGGTCCTAACCCTTTAACGATATTTAACCTTGAGATGGTAACAGGCATATCTCCTTTTGTTACAAATTTTGCTGAGAAACCTCCTCCACGAAAATAACCTAAATTTGCATAGCAAAATTTTGTAGCTTCCAAACATTTTGTTACTTCTTCCTCTGTTATCTCCCAGAATGGTTTAATTACTGGCTTCCCATTAATCTTTTCCTCCCCTGTTCCATCAAGAGCTGCAGATCCAGAATTTATTAAATGAATTACTCCATTTTGAGCAAGACCTTCAGGCTTCCAATCTGTTACTCTATATATTGCCTCAGGACTCCAATAGGTTCTTACATCCGCAAAAATTTGAGCTGTATTTGTAAGGAGATGTCCAAATAGCATACATACAGCGTTTAGGCTATCATTTTCTGTTGCCAAAGTATATGGCTCTCTTAAACCATTCCAATCAAAGGAGGAATTTAAAATTGTCTCCATAAAATCTCCATTTGGAAAATGATCAGTCCATTGACGTTGTCCTTGAAATCCGCCAACTATTGCATTATGCCCCAAACTTTCTTCATGGTATCCTTTCTCTTCAAGCTTTTTATTTCCAGTCATCAAATCTTTTGCTATTAAAGCCATTTTCACAACAAATTCCCAAACTTCATTTTTCTTTTCTAAAGATGCTCTTTTTTCAGGAGGATTTGAGTCTTCTCCCTCCTTACAATATCTTTTTACCCAGTCCATTGCCTTTTTAAATTCTTCTTCATCATAAATTTTTTCTGCAATACGTCTTATTATTTCAGACATATCCACATACTCTACCCTCATTCCAAGGTAGTCTTCAAAGAAGTCAGGATCAACAATAGAGCCTGCAATTCCCATAGCGACATTTCCAATAGAAAGATAGGATTTGTTCTTCATAATGGAGATAGCTAAACTACTTTTTGCAAATTTTAATATCTTCTCTTGAACATCTTGGGGAATAGAAAAATCATCTTTATCCTGTATATCTTTTCCATAAATCTTGAAAATAGGTAGTCCCTTTTGGTTATGAGCAGCAGAAACAGCTGCAAGATAAACAGCACCAGGTCTTTCTGTCCCACTGAATCCCCATACAGCCTTTGGTATATCAAGGGTCATATCTATAGTCTCAGATCCGTAGCACCAGCATGGAGTAACACTAATAGAAGCTCCAACTCCCTCTTTTTTAAATAGTTCATCTGCCATTCTTGCCTCAACGACACCACCTATACATCTTTGAGGTAAAATACATTTAACCTTTTCCCCATTAGGAAGGTAAATATTACTTTCAATAAGCTGGGAAACTGCTCTTGCTAATTTCATAGTTTGTTCCTCAAGAGATTCTCTAACACCACCACGTCTTCCATCAATAATTGGTCTTATTCCTATCTTTGGATAATCTTCAACAAATCTTTTTTCACCTTTTAAAACTGGAATCATTTCTTAATACCCCCTTTAAATCTTTTAGTTGTTTTTAAGAAGTTCTGTAGCAAGAACCCCTATAGAATATGCAGGTTGTTTAACTACAGTGAGAAAAGAATAAACTTATACTATTGCTAACGATAACATTTTATTATAAAAAAGTTAATACTTTTTAAGATCCAAATTACTAAACAAAAAGTTCTTCAGCTTCAATTTTAAGAGAGTTTGATATAATAGAAAAACTTAGAAAAAAGAACAAAAGGAGAATTTATGGAGATAACTGTTATTATTCCTACCTATAATAGAAAAAAACTTTTGGAAATAATTCTTCCGCAGATCTTAGATCAGGATTTCTCTCTACCTTACGAGATAATTATTTCTGATGATGGCTCTTCTGATGGGACAAGAGAATGGATAGAAGAATATTCAAAAAAGTTTTCAAACTTAAGATATATATACTCATCTGAGAGAAAGGGTCCTGCTCATGCAAGAAATTTAGCTCTTGAGATTTCTCAAGGTAAATTAATAGTTTTTATAGATAGTGATATATATGTCAAAAAGGATTTTTTGAGGAATCATTATGAAATTCAAAAGGAAAATAATTTTAATGTTTTGATCCAAGGTCCAGTAATAAACACATATAACTGGGAAAATCCAGAGGAAGAAAAATATAAATTAAGAGATATGTCCTCTGCTTATTTAGCTACAGGTAATGTCAGTATACCTAAGGATTTTCTTCTTAAGGTAGGATTTTTTGATGAGAATTTCTCTTTTTATGGGTGGGAAGATTTGGAGCTTGGAATAAGACTAAAGAAATTGGGTATAAAATTGGTGACTTCTGATAAAGTTACGGTATGGCATCTTTCTATACCACCTGATTTTAAAAATCTTTCTTATCTTCTTAATAAAGAGAGGGAGAGAGCAAGATCTGCCATCTATTTTTATAAGAAACATCCTACTCCTGAAGTGAGAATGATGATACAACTTGGAAAGATATATGAGATAGGAAATGTCATTCAGAGGCTATTTGGATTAATTAATGAGAATAATGTAGAGAGATTGTGGAGATGGGCTGAAAAGAGAAAGCATTATACCCTCTCTCAGATATTTCTTACGGGAGTGTTAAATAAGGCATATTTAGAAGAATTAAGGAGACTTTCATAGGCAATTTTTGTCTTTTCCACCATTTTTTCAAATGTAAATTCAGATAAATACCTTTTATATCCTTCCTCTCCTATTTTAATCCTTAAATCTTTATCTATGATAAGCATCTCTAAGGCTGTGGAAAGAGACTTTGAATCCTTAGGCTTTACAAGAATGCCATTTTTCCCATCTTCTATGATCTCAGGTATTCCTCCCACATTTGTGGCAATGACTGGTATTTTTTGGGATATAGCTTCTAATATAACTATACCAAAAACCTCAGAGAGAGAGGGAAGTACAAAAATATCAAAGTTTTTAAAGTAATATTTAGCATTAGGGAGAGCACCAAGAAAAAATACCTTTTCCTTTATGTTTAATCTCTGAGAAAGAGCTTCTAAGTTTTTCCTTTCCTCCCCATCTCCTATTATTACTAATTTTAAATCCTTGTATTTGGGAGCAATGAGACTAAAGGCTTCTATAAGATAGTTTATACCTTTTTTCTTTGTGAGTCTTGCAGCAGTACCTATTATAAATCCATCGATATTTATGGGAAGAGGATATTCCTCTTTAATCTCTGAGATACCATTGTATATTAAAAGAACTTTATCTTGACAAAGACCCATCTTTTTAAAAATCCTTCTATCATAATCAGAGACACATATTACTAAATCAGCCCATCTTTGATTTATAAATGTGGAGATCTTATAGTCAATATAAGGAATGTTTGATGCATACCCATGACAAGTGAAGACTACAGAAGTTTTAGGAGAAACCCCTTTTGTAATATAAACAAGTTCATGGGCTCCATGGACATGTATAATATCTGGATTAAATTCGTTAGTGATTTCTCTCAATGCTTCTTTATATCTCTTTATATTAAATGGTGTTAGATATGGGATTTCTCTATAAGGGATAGAATTCTCTTCTAATAGAATGACTCCTTCTCCTTTTGGTGCAGTGACTAATATATCAAAATCTTTTTTGAGTGCCTTCGCAAGTTCTACCACATGAGTTTCTGTACCTGCTAAATTAAAGTACGGGAGAAGATAGAGAACTTTAACTTTCATAGGACTTGTTAAAGATAGCCCCAAGTAGAAAGAAGAAAATCCCTAAGTGAAGAGACCACATAGTCCCATCAAATAACTGATGTACCATATAAGCAGTGAACCCACCTATTAATGAGATGAGCATTAGATCCTTGTTTTTGAGATATGATTTTATTCCCTTCCAGAAAAAGCTCAGGGTTAAAAGGGTGAAGGTAATAAAACCTAATATACCTGTTTCTGCAAGAAGATTAAGGGGAAGATTATGAGCAAAAGACATAGTCTGTCCTCGTGCTTGAGGAAGTTTATAATAAGGATATGCTAAACTAAAAGATCCAAAACCTACGCCTGTTATAGGATGGTCTAAGAACATCTTCCATGCAGATTTCCATATATATATCCGCTCAGTTTTGGAACTTGATTGCATATCAAGTCTTGTGAGGAAGTAGGAGAAAAGATTATCCTTTACCATGAGAGAGTGACCTATAAATGCACATAAGATTAAAATTCCTATAATTCCAAAGGTTAAAATCTGTCTTTTTATCCTTTTGTCTCCTAAGATAAAAAGGATAATCTCTCCTACAATAAGCCCTATAATAGCTCCCTGGGACATAGTAAGGATAAGCCCTGTGAGGATTATAAAGCTGAAGATATAGTATAAAAGTTTTTCTTTTGAATTGATAATTTTCATTTGGGCAATAGGTAATGTCATGGCAAGAAGTGTCCCAAGCCCATTTTTGCCAAGAAAGTATGTTTCTGCATATATACCTTTATAAAAGTAGGTATTTATTCCTGCAAAGGATAACATCGTAGCTCCTAATATCCAGTAATTTAGCATCATCTTTAAATCATTCTGTGGGAATTTTTCCTCCATAAAGAATAGATATGAAATATAGAGGAGGAATAATAAAATAAAGTTTAGTAAGGAGAAGCTTCTATAAGGAGAGAAAAGAGCTGAAAGGAAAAATGCAATTATAAAAGATAAGGATAGATAGTGTTTTCTTAAGTTTATTTTTTTAAAGAATGGGATTCTATAAAAAAAATATAAGAGAAAACTTAGGGTTCCTCCACCTATCCCCAAAAGAAAGCCGAATAATTTAAAAACTTCTGAATCTTTCCTCTCTTTTCCCATAGGCTCTATTTTAATTTCTTTACTAAATCCTCGCAATAGCTATGGATGTTTTTATCAAACTATCACTAAGTTTTTCAAGCTAATA
>JAKOUL010000097.1 GCA_029776735.1 Dictyoglomota bacterium | reverse complement strand
AACCATTAAGTCTTCTCTTTCAATCTTTACTCCTCCTATTAGAGTCCCAGAGTTTGTCTTTAGAGAGTAGTTCATGCTCTGGGCAGAGAGCTTAGTTGTTTCAGTCTTTTCCCCGGTTTTCCGCTGAAGAATAACATTTACATCTTTTTTAAGGTCTAAGACTTCTTTTTTCAAATCAGCCTTTAGATTTTCACCCGTGATAGAGAGATCTTTTTGAGAGATATTAACCTTTCCAGGAACTTCCACCACATTGGTATCTTGGTTATAAAAAACCAATGTAGCTGTAATTCTTGTCTCATCCTCTTCTCCTGGTTTATATATTACTAATACATTTCCCTCTGCTCTTGTAGTTTTCTTTCCATAATCATAGGATATCTTTTGGGCAGTGATCTTTACAGAATTCTTCTTGGTTTGAGAAAAGCTTATGGAAAAGATAAAAAGTATAATCATAAAAAGTGATATGATCCTTTTCATATCAAAGTACCTCCTCAAAATGAAGTTTCAATAACCACATTTCCTTCAAAATCTGCTCTCCCTTCTTGAGTGGAAAATCTAAATATATCTGCTTCTGCTTTAAATTCACCAATCTTTTCAAATGTTACTCTGCCATTTTCTGAGATAAATTCTCCAGAATCAAAATACCAAACACCTTGAGGTGCCTCTCCTACAAATCCATCTTCGGTAGTAAAGCTTAATTTTGTAGGTATCTTTAATATTTCTTTGTCAGTATCAATCTCCATCTTCTCTGATTTTACTTTTAGGGATAATTTGTTGTTTCTAAATACTTTGCCTTCCACATTTCCTTCAAAGGTAAAATGCTTGTATGATATATCAATATTTAATTTGTCAGAAGAAATCTCCCAACTTAAATTCCCCTGATCTCTTCCTTTGAAATGGGTTTTTGTAGCAAACACCCCTGGCTTTTGCAGCTTAGTAGGAGTTTCCACAACATTTTCAGGAGGAAATACATAGTAACTTGCTCCCCAGAGGACAAGAAAAACAAATATTAATATTCCTGCTATGAGAGTCCTCTTCATGGTCTTTTTACCTTAAAAAGGAGGAAAATGATAAATGCTAAAAATATAGGTAGATCTCCCACTACACTATATATGGAAGAACCTTTCTTGGGAAGAAGTCCCACATATACATTTTTTTCTCCCTCTTTACTTTCATTTATAATTCTACCATATGGATCTGCAAAAAAGGTTATCCCAGTATTTGCTACTTGTACTAATGGTAATCTATTTTCTACTGCCCTAATAAGAGATTGATTTTTGTGTTGGTACACCGCAGGTGTTCCTTGAAACCATCCGTCATTAGTTATAACTACTAAAAGATCGCTTTTATCTTGAGAAAGAGCCCTTCCTAAATCAGAAAATAGAGACTCAAAACAGATAAGCACTCCTATTTTTTTATCTTCTAAGCTTAAGGAATAATATTTTGAATCCTTTCCATAGTTTCCAATAAGTCTCTTAAAATACTCTGGTACTATATAGTTAAAAGGAAATGGTATCTCTTCAACAAAAGGTACAAGCTGTGATTTTCTATGAATCTCATATTCCCCATTCTTTTTAAAAAGATAAGCAGAATTGTATGTATCTGTACCTCTAGTCTCTAATGCACCAAGTAATATAGGTGAATCCATCTCTTCGGTAAGCTCTCTAATCTCTTTCATATAATTAGGAGCTTGATTTAATGGATAAAAGATGACACTTTCTGCCCATACAATAAGATCTAAATTTTTGGGAAGTTTCAGAGTAAGATCTCGGTGGACTTCAAATTGCTCTTCAATATTTGGATAATATACCTTTGAAAAGCTATCATAATTTCCTTGTACAGCCCCTACCCTCCAGTAAATATCTTCTTCTTTTTCTATCATAAAGTTCCCTATAAGAAATATGAGAAGGAGTGAAATGATTCCTAAGACCTTTTTTGTAATATTTAAAGATCTATGCCTTGCAATAAGCACATTAACAATCACTACTAAAAAGGTAAGTCCTAACTCTCCAAATACACTTGCCCACTGTAAAAGAGAAGGTATATGTACTAATGGTTCTCCAAAGGATCCCCAATTAAAAGCCAAAGGTCCATGAGCCCTTATCCACTGGAGAAGTACCATAAGAAAGGCAGGAAAAAGTATAGAATCTTCTTTTTTCTTTACTGCCCAGAGAAATATCCCATAATAAAGGGAGAGGTAAGATATAAGAAGAAGATTTACTAAAACGCCTATGATTACAGGAGTAAAATGGGATATAAGATTTGGTATCCAGTAAAAATTTACCCCGTTAAAGCCAAATCCATACAGAAATCCAAAGATAAAAGCCTCCTTTGTATTAATCTCAGGAATAAGAAGGAATAAAGGTACTAAGGAAAAAAAGATAAGAAAAGAAAGATTAAAAGGTGGATATGAAAGTACATATAGAATTATCCCAATGAAAAGAAGTATTAAACTTTTATATTTTTTTAATAGATCCATATTTTACAATCTCCTAATGGAATTTCATTCTCATCTTTTAACTCTGGATAAGACTCTTGTGGCTCAATACTAAAGGATATATCTTGGCTACTCCAAATAAGAGTTTCTAACTTTCCCTGATAAAAATAATAATAGAAGACTCTCATATGAAGATTCTCAGGATATACTCCTGACTCTTGACGAAAAAGACCTAAAGGTATTTCCTTGAAGCTAAATTTATTATTTGGAAGATCATAATCAGGCTTAAAATTAGGTGGTGTTTGGAGATCTAACACTCCATTGGTTCCCCAGGTAAAGTCTCCATTATACCATATGAAATATTTCCATGTTAAAGTATCAGTAGTGATTACCTCATCACTAAAAACCACAATAAATACATTTCCTTCTTGGGTATATACATTTCTAGTTAATGTTAGAATTATATCCATCATACCTTTAGTTTTTGGGGTTACAGTCCTGGCACATCCTGATAAGAATAAAATTGATATAAGAAGTGTAATAGCTAAGTACCAAAATACTTTTTTATTTAATCTCTTCCCTTTTAAGTTTTTCATAATATTCAAATTATTTTTTATGATGTGCTCCCAGTTACTTTTTAATATGATATCAAGATTTATACTTTCTGCAAGTTTTTAAAAATTTAGGATAAAGCTCTTCTAATCTCACCCCCTCCAGAGTTATTCTTAAAACCTTGATCCTTAAATTAAACTTTTTTATAGAGAGGACCAAAATTCTTACAAGCTCTAAAATCAGCCCCTTCTAAATCTTCTGTGCCAAACATACTCCAGGCACTGGGCCTAAATATTCTTTCTTCCTCCACATTGTGCATGCACACAGGGATTCTCAATATAGAGGCTAAGGTTATGAATAAGTCGCCTACATGTCCATAGGATATACTGCAGTGATTAGCTCCCCAATTTTCCATTACAGAATATACATCTTTAAAAACTCCTCTTCCTGTGAGTTTAGGTACAAACCAAGTTGTAGGCCAGGTGGGATCTGTCCTTCTATCAAGAATTTCATGGACATCATGGGGAAGTTCTACAGTATATCCTTCTGCAATTTGTAAGACAGGTCCTAATCCTTTAACGATATTTAACCTGGAGATAGTAACAGGCATTTCTCCTTTTGTTATAAATTTTGCTGAGAAGCCTCCTCCACGAAAATAACCTAAACTTGCATAGCAAAATTTTGTAGCTTCTAAACATCTTGTTACCTCTTCCTCTGTTATCTCCCAGAATGGTTTAATTACTGGTTTTCCATTAATCTTTTCCTCCCCTGTCCCATCAAGGGCTGCAGATCCAGAATTTATTAAATGAATTACTCCATTTTGAGCAAGACCTTCAGGCTTCCAACCTGTTACTCTATATATTGCCTCAGGACTCCAATATGTTCTTACATCCGCAAAAATTTGAGCTGTATTTGTAAGGAGATGTCCAAATAGCATACATACAGCGTTTAGGCTATCATTTTCTGTTGCCAAAGTATACGGCTCTCTTAAACCATTCCAATCAAAGGAGGAATTTAAAATTGTCTCCATAAAATCCCCGTTTGGAAAATGATCAGTCCATTGACGTTGTCCTTGAAATCCTCCAACTATTGCATTATGCCCCAAACTTTCTTCATGGTATCCTTTCTCCTCAAGCTTTTTATTCCCAGTCATCAAATCTTTTGCTATTAAAGCCATTTTCACAACAAATTCCCAAACCTTATTTTTCTTTTCTAAAGATGCTCTTTTCTCGGGAGGATTTGGATCTTCTCCTTCTTTGCAATATTTTTTTACCCAGTCCATTGCTTTTTTAAATTCTTCTTCATCATAAATTTTCTCTTCAATACGTCTTATTATTTCTGACATATCCACATACTCTACCCTCATTCCAAGGTAGTCTTCAAAAAAGTCAGGATTAACGATAGAGCCTGCAATTCCCATAGCGACATTTCCAATGGAAAGATAGGATTTGTTCTTCATAATAGAGATAGCTAAGCTACTTTTTACAAATTTTAATATCTTCTCTTGAACATCTTGAGGGATTGAAAAATCATCTTTATCTTGTACATCCTTTCCATAAATCTTGAAGATGGGTAGCCCCTTTTGGTTATGAGCAGCAGAAACAGCTGCAAGATAGACAGCACCAGGTCTTTCTGTCCCACTGAATCCCCATACAGCCTTTGGTATATCAAGGGTCATATCCATAGTCTCAGATCCATAGCACCAGCATGGAGTAACACTAATAGAAGCTCCAACTCCCTCTTTTTTAAAGAGTTCATCTGCCATTCTTGCCTCAACGACACCGCCTATACATCTTTGAGGTAAAATACATTTAACTCGTTCCCCGTTAGGAAGATAAATATTATTTTCAATAAGCTGGGCAACTGCTCTTGCTAATTTTATGGTTTGTTCCTCAAGAGATTCTCTAACACCACCACGTCTTCCATCAATAATAGGTCTTATTCCTATCTTTGGATAATCTTCAACAAATCTTTTTTCACCTTTTAAAACTGGAATCATTTTTTTAACGCCCCCTTCTAAAATCTTCTTATAGAATTGTACAGATTGTTTAACTACAGTGAGAAAAGGATAAACTTATACCATTGTTAACGATAACATTTTATTATAAAAAAGTTAATACTGTTTTTAAGAGCCAAATTACTAAATAAAAAGTGATAGTTTGATATAATAGAAAAACTTGAAAAAAACAAAAGGAGAATTTATGGAGATAAGTGTTATCATTCCTACATATAATAGAAAGAAGCTTTTAGGGATAATTCTTCCACAGATCTTAGATCAGGATTTCTCTCTATCTTACGAGATAATTGTTTCTGATGACGGCTCTTCTGATGGGACAAGAGAATGGATAGAAGAATATTTAAAAAAATTTCCAAACTTGAAATATATATATTCATCTGAGAGGAAAGGACCTGCTCATGCAAGAAATTTAGCCCTTGAAAGCTCTCAAGGCAAATTAATAGTTTTCATAGATAGTGATATATATGTCAAAAGGGATTTTTTAAGAAATCATTATGAAATTCAAAAGGAAAATGATTTTAATATTTTGGTTCAAGGTCCAGTAATAAACACATATAACTGGGAAAATCCAGAGAAAGAAAAATATAAATTGAGAGATATGTCCTCTGCTTATCTAGCTACAGGTAATGTCAGTATATCTAAGGATTTTCTTCTTAAGGTAGGGTTTTTTGATGAGAATTTCTCTTTTTATGGGTGGGAAGATTTGGAGCTGGGAATAAGACTAAAGAAATTGGGTATAAAATTGGTGACCTCTGATAAGATTCCAGTATGGCATCTTTCTATACCACCTGATTTTAAGAATCTTTCTTATCTTCTTAATAAAGAAAGGGAGAGAGCAAGATCTGCCATCTATCTTTATAAGAAGCATCCTACTCCTGAAGTGAGAATGATGATACAACTTGGGAAGATATATGAGATAGGAAATGTCATTCAAAGGCTTTTTGGGTTAATTAATGAGAATAATGTAGAAAGATTGTGGAGATGGGCTGAAAAGAGAAAGCATTATACTCTCTCTCAGATATTCCTTTCAGGAGTATTAAATAAGGTATATTTAGAAGAATTAAAGAGACTTTTATAGGCAATTTTTGTCTTTTCAACCATCTTTTCAAGTGTAAATTCAGATAAATACCTTTTATATCCTTTTGGTGCAGTGACTAATATATCAAAATCTTTTTTAAGTGCCTTTGCAAGTTCTACCACATGAGTTTCTGTACCTGCTAAATTAAAGTATGGAAGAAGGTAGAGAATTTTAGCTTTCATAAGATTTATTAAAGATAGCCCCAAGTAAAAAGAAGAAAATTCCCAGGTGAAGAGACCACATAGTCCCATCAAATAGCTGATGTACCATATAAGCAGTAAACCCACCTATTAATGAGATAAGCATTAAATCCTTGTTTTTGAGATATGATTTTATCCCCTTCCAGAAAAAGCTCAGGGTTAAAAGGGTAAAGGTAATAAAACCTAATATACCTGTTTCTGCAAGAAGATTAAGGGGAAGATTATGAGCAAAAGACATAGTCTGTCCTCGTGCTTGAGGAAGCTTATAATAAGGATATGCTAAGCTGAAAGAGCCAAAACCTACACCTGTTATAGGATGGTCTAAGAACATCTTCCATGCAGATTTCCATATATATATCCTCTCAGTTTTAGAACTTGACTGCATATCAAGTCTTGTGAGGAAGTAAGAGAAAAGATTATCTTTTACTATGAGAGAGTGACCTATAAATGCACATAAGATTAAAATTCCTATAATTCCAAAGGTTAAAATTTGTCTTCTTATCCTTTTATCTCCTAAGATAAAAAGGATAATTTCTCCTACAATAAGTCCTATAATAGCCCCCTGGGACATGGTAAGGATAAGCCCTGTAAGGATTATAAAGCTGAAGATATAGTATAAAAGTTTTTCTTTTGAATTAATAATTTTTATTTGAGCAATAGGTAATGTCATAGCAAGAAGTGTACCAAGCCCATTTTTGCCAAGAAAGTATGTTTCTGCATATATACCTTTATAAAAGTAGATATTTATCCCTGCAAAGGATAACATTGTAGCTCCTAATATCCAGTAATTTAGCATTCCCTCTAAATTATCTTTTGGAAACTTTTCTTCCATAAAAAATAGATATGTAATATAAAGGAGAAATAGTAAAATAAAGTTCAATAAAGAGAAACTTCTATAAGGAGAGAAAAGAGCTGAAAGGAAAAATGCAATTATAAAAGATAAGGATAGATAGTGTTTTCTTAAGTTTATTTTCTTAAAGAATGGGATTCTATAAAAAAAATATAAGAGAAAACTTAGGGTTCCTCCACCTATCCCCAAAAGAAAGCCGAATAATTTAAAAACTTCTGAATCTTTCCTCTCTTTTCCCATAGGCTCTATTTTAATTTCTTTACTAAATCCTCGCAATAGCTATGGATGTTTTTATCAAACTATCACTAAGTTTTTCAAGCTAATA
>JAKOUL010000059.1 GCA_029776735.1 Dictyoglomota bacterium | reverse complement strand
CCGTATTTAAATATCTATTAATAAAAGAAACTCTATCATCCAAAGAGATAGTTTTGTCTTCTTCCCGGAGATTCACAACCTCATATCCATTTTTCTTAAGAGCTTCTGAGAGCTTTAAAGAAAAATTTAAGTTCAAATCTTTCTCTTTTATATTACCAGATATAGCTCCAGGATCAGAGCCTCCATGCCCTGGATCAATAAAAACCAAAAATTTTTTCTTAACTTCATTTTTAGGAAAAACTACTTTTAAAGTATTTGTTAAAGTCTCTTCTTGAACTAAAGTTGAAGCATAAATATCAAAAACTACTCTTATCATATTTGTATCTTCTTCTCTTTTTCCTACTCTTATAGATTTAACAGGAGATCTTTCTACTAAAATCTCAGAATTTGTAAGAGTAAACGTAGTTTCAGGAAAATCATAGTAAATTCTTGATGGCATATCTAAAATATTTTTGGTATATGTAAAAGCACGTTCAAATTTTAACATAAAAGTTAAATTGCTATCGTCTTCAGTCCAAGATATATCAGTAAGTTTGTTTAAAACCTTGTCTTTAGTTAAAGTGTCAGAATCTAAAGTTTTAGATTCATCTTTAACTTCTTTTTTGACCTCTTTGGTGGGAAATTTTAACAGGATGCTTCCTTCTTCTCTAACAATTTCAGGATTTATCAACTCATTGTTAAATTCTACTACAAGCCTTACTACATAAGGAGCTACACTAAATTGAGAGAATCTTACATTTTTTATATTAGAATCTTTTAAATTAAGCTCTCCTTTATTATTTATATAAACCACATTTTGTAAGTCTAAAACAAGTCTTGATGGAGATTTAAGAGTTAAAGTATTAAACTCTACAGGAGTTTTAGCTTTAAAATTGAGTTTTATAACTCCATCTGAGAAACTCACATCTGAAAGTTCATTTACTATATATAAAGCATTATCTTTTAGGTAAAGCCTATATCCCAGTATTCTAAAATATGAAGTGATAGGAACATAAATTATTTCATTCTCTTGCAAAAATGGATTTAAAAGATTATAGGATTTATCATTATATATACAATTTTTACTTCCTATGCTATTAGAAAAGAATTCTTTGTTATTAGAATAAAAAGAAATTTTTTTATCTTCAATTTTATATTCAACTTTAAATGTGGAAGCAAAAAGAGGTAATGGTAAATAGATTTCAGAATCTTTAACCTTCAGAGTAGTTAGAATTTTATTTCTCTCATTTAGAAAGTAAATATCAAGAGAAGTTAATTCTTCTCCATAACATACGAAGATATTTAGTAGTATCAAAAAGAGTATGAAAAATAAAAGCTTATTTCTTCCCAATAAGAACGCTCCTTCATAATAATGTCTAAGAACTCAGTATTTGATACAATTTAATAGCTCCTATTTCATAAGGGGCACAAGACTTTAAAGATGGGGTATAAACCTTCTAATGACACCCCCTATATATTAATATACCAATTATTTTCTTTTTATTATGATTCCTATAAAGTTCAAGTATTTTCCAGCACCAGCTTCCATAGATTTGCGGTCTCCTTTGGCATATTCGTTATCGCATTTAAGCCAGTCATTCCAACATTTCTCGTTACTCTCCATCTCATATATGGAAGCAATCTCTGCTTCTTCGGTTGCTTTCATAATATTAGTCCAGTAATCCATATCATGAATATAGTCCAGCTGTTCTGATATCCATGAAAGTAATAACTCTGGTAGAAAGGTAACCATGGCAATCTTTCGTCATACCAGGAATGGCAATGTATAAATAACCACCATGTTTTATAAGCGGTAACAAACACTTCCCAAGATATTCTGTATCACGCCCAAAGTAGTTATAAAAATCTATGGGGATGACTGTGTCAAAGAACTTTTCCGCAAAAGGCAAATCAGTTGCATTAGCATGAATTGGGATTATTTGTTCTGAAGTCAGTCCACGACCACAACCGAGATCCATAACAGTTGCATGATTTGGAATTTGGTGACTGGTCAAAAGTTCTTCTGCCAACTTGATGGGGTTTGGTCCCATAATTTTTTCATGAATAAGATTCTCATTATATTTACTACTTCTAATATAATCCATATTTCATTCTCCCAAATCAATTACTGCTTAACATACAGACTAAATTATAGCATAGAGGTATGAACTTTTCTACTGCCATACACAAGAGGTATTAGATCACAATTGTCCAACTATTGCTCTGCAGTTTTACTGAATTTTATAATCACCTATTTGGTGGAGGCGGCGGGAGTCGAACCCGCGTCCAAAGAGCAAGGACTAAAAGCCTCTACAAGCTTAGCGGAAGTTTTAACTTTTCGGCTTTTACAGACTCCCTTCCGCAGGATTCTGTAATTGCCTATCCCCTATTTTCTTTCCCTCTCTTAGGGGAGTTGAGAGGGGCAACTGGCTTACTATGACACCCTTTTAGTCCTGCCAGTCCGGGCTAAAAGGACGTAGCTGCAAATTAAGCAGCTAAAGCTAAATTTGTGTTGGCACTTACTTTTTTTGCCATTGTTTTACGAGGTAATGGCACCTCGGCTTGCAGCTTTTAACCCTTGTACTCCCTGTCGAGGCCAATCGCCCCCATTAATATTTCATCTTATAAAGTCTTTCAAGCTCTCTTCTCTCAGCCTTTTCTGCCAAGTCTCGTCTCTTATCGTACATTTTTTTACCTTTGGCTAATGCAAGCTCAACCTTTGCCCATCCACGCTCATTAAAGTATATAGAAATTGGTATTAAAGTCAAGCCTTTTTCTCTTACTTTGCCTATAAGATATGCAATTTCATCTTCATTCAATAAAAGCTTCCTTGGTCTTTTAGGATCATGGTTATATATATTTCCATGCTCATACGGACTTATATGCAGATTATAAAGCCAAACTTCGCCATTTTTAACATCTGCATAACTATCCTGCAAACTAACTCTACCTAATCTCAGAGACTTAACTTCGGTACCTGTCAAAACAATACCAGCCTCAAAGGTCTCTAAGATAAAGAAATCATGTTTCGCTTTTCTATTAACAGCAACAATTTTCTTTTCCTTAGGCATTCCTTAATAATTATACCAAATTTATTTAGAATATCCAAAGGGATGGTTTTTCATCCAATTCCAAGCAGATTTTATCATAGTCTCTAAATCAGTATATTTAGGTTCCCAACGAAGATCCTTTTTTATTTTTTCAGAACTAGCTATTAAAACAGCAGGATCCCCTGCTCTTCTTGGACCTTCCTTAGTTGCAATCTCTCTACCTATAATTTTTTCGGCAGTCTTTATGACCTCCCTTACAGAATAGCCATGCGAGTTTCCAAGATTATATACATCTGAATTTTTCCCATTAAATAAAGATTCTAAAGCAAGGATATGAGCTTGTGATAGATCAGAGACATGAATATAATCTCTTATACAAGTTCCATCAGGGGTCAGATAATCAGTGCCATATATCTCCACATAGTCTTTTTGTCCCAAAGCAGTTTTTAAAACTATTGGGATTAAATGAGTTTCAGGTCTATGATCTTCTCCAAGTTCTCCCTCCATATCTGCTCCAGCAGCATTAAAATATCTAAGAGAAATATATCTTATACCATGTATCCGATCAAACCAGTTTAGAATCTCTTCAAACATAAGTTTTGAAGATCCATATACATTCGTAGGATTTTTAGGATGTTCTTCAGGAATTGGCGTAATCCGAGGTTCACCATAAATAGCAGCAGTGGAAGAAAAGATAAAATATTTAACACCAAAATCCTTCATATTTTCAAGAAGGTGTAATCCACCCAAGATATTATTCTCATAATATTTTGCAGGATACTTCATGGATTCTCCCACAGTACTCAGCGCTGCAAAATGCATCACAGCTTTAATAGCATATTTTTCAAAAACCTCTCTTACTCTATCTTTATCCCTTAGATCTATATCTTCAAAATAAGGAGATAATACTGCTTCTCTGTGTCCCTTTTCTAAATTATCTATTATCAAGACATTGTAATTTTTCTTAATAAGATCTTTAACCACATGACTTCCTATATACCCTGCTCCTCCAGTCACCAAAATAACATCCATAATTATTTAACCTCTATTATTATAAAACTCTTTAACATTTTCTATAACATAATCCACTTCTTCATTAGCCATTTCTGGCCACATAGGTAATGCAAGAGCTTCCTTGCTTGCTTTCTCTGCTTCTGGAAAATCACCTTCTTTATACCCTAAATTCTCATAACATTTCTGCAAGTGCAGCGGAAGAGGATAATATACTGTAGTTCCTATACCTCTTGAGTTAAGAAATTTCTGAAGATCATCTCTATCTTTAACCCTTATTACATATTGATGATATACATGTCTCATATATGGTTTACTTTTAGGAACAGAAACCTCAAGTTTCTCTAAACTTTCAGAGTACATATTTGCAATTTCTATTCTTCTATTGAGCCATGTCTCTAAATACTTCAACTTTAGTCTCAATATAACAGCCTGTATCTCGTCCAATCTACTATTATGTCCTATTATATCGTGATAATATTTCTTAGAGCTACCATGAGCTCTAAGAAGTTTTAATTTCTCATAAGTTTCTTCGTTATCCGTAGTAATTAATCCTCCATCGCCATAAGCTCCTAAGTTTTTAGTTGGGAAAAAACTAAAACATCCTGTATCTCCAATACTACCTGCTTTTTTATCTCTATACTCAGAGCCTATTGCCTGACACGCATCTTCTACTATAGAAAAATCATATTTTTCAGCAAGATATTCTATATCATCCATTTCTGCCATTTGTCCAAAAAGATGTACTGGGATTATTGCTTTAGTTTTAGATGTAATTGTATCTTCTATTTTATTAGGATCAATATTAAAGGTTTTGGGATCAATATCTACAAATATAGGTTTTGCCTTAAGTAGAGAAATAACTTCAGAAGTGGCAAAAAAAGTAAAGGGAGTAGTTATTACTTCATCGTCTTCTCCTATCCCTAAAGCTTCTAAAGATAACAGTAAGGCATCAGTTCCGGAAGCTACAGAAACAGCATACCTTACTCCACAGTACTCTGCGATTTCCCTCTCAAAAGCTTGTACATTTTCTCCTAAAATAAACTGTCCCTTTGCCATTACCTCTTCTAAAAGAGGTACAAGCTCTGAAGAAAGATTTTTAAATTGTCTTTTTAAATCAAAAGCAGGAATTTGCATCTCTACCCTCCTAATTTTTTCCACTCCTTCTTGAAATTATCTAAGAAATTTAAAAAGAAGACCAAGAAAATTCCTAAAAAGAGGCTAGCAACACCTGCAATTAAAACATTAAGCGTAGTAGAAGGCTTAGATTTTTTAGTGGGAGGCTTTGCATAATCAAGCACAGATATATTGACTGATTCTCTTGTCTCATCAATCTTTGCTTGTTCATATTGAGAGATAAGCATAGTATAAAGTGTCTCTTGCACTTTTACATCTCTTAATAGTCCAGATAAAATAATTCCAAGATCTGGCAATCTTGAAAGTTTTTGCTGATATTCCTTAATTACACTATTTAAAGCTTTCTCTTTAGACTCCTCAAGAATAATATCCATCTGAAGATTAAAAAGCTCAAAAAGAGATGCATTATTTATAGCTTTATATATTCTTTCTAATTCATCTCTCATAACCTTTTTTGTCTCTTCAATAGCGTACTTCATAGCTAAAACCTTTGGATGTTCAGGTCCATAGTCTATAGATAAAAGAGCAAGATCAGATTCTTGAGATATTAATTTATTTCTCAATTCGGCAAGAGTTGTTGAGGTGGCTGTCAAAGATGTTATAGAAAGAAGATCCTTCTCTTGAATTTTCTGTTGATTTACAAGTTGTTTCTTTAAATTTTCAAAGTTCTCTCTTTTCACCTTTAAAGATATGCCTGCAAGATCTTTTTCAGACTCTAACTTCGCTAAATTTTCTATAACAACTTTTGCTTCTGAATCTACATCAAAAACAAGATTTTTCTTTTGAAATTCTTTTAACCTATTTTCCGCATCATCTAAGTCTTTTTTTACCCTTTCTATCTGTTTTTCTAAAAAGTCTTTTGTATTTTTTGCAGAAGATACATTTAAAGAAGCATTTATTTTTTCTAACGCTTCCACATATGTATTTGCAATCTCTGCAGCGAGTTTGGGATCACGACTTTCTGCAGTCACAGTGATCGTATTCTCTTTATCGTTAGTTGATATATTTATACTTTTCATTAGCGCATTTAAAGCTTCCTCATAATCTTGCTCTTTAAAATAATTTTCTAAATGCAGCTTATTAAATACATACTCTGCAGCAGACCTACTCTTTAAAATTGCTACCATATTAGCTGAGGGTGTAGAAATCCCTAAAATCCCAATAGAAACTGGAAGATTTTGAGAAAGAGCACTTAAAGTAGATGAGGAACTGCCCTGTGTAGGTAATAAAATTACTGTTTTTGCTTCATAAATTTTTGGGGAAAGAAGGCTGAAGATCAAAGCACCTATAACAGAAACTAAAACAAGGGATATAATAAGTCCTCTTCTTTTCCAAATAATATGAGATAATTCAACTAAGCTAATTTCTTCTTCCATAGATAACCCCCTTAGCTATAAAATAAAGTTCCTTCTTCAAAGTTCCATACCTTTGTAAAATCATCTCCACCCCATATCTGAACAAATTTTACTCCATTTTCAATAGCAGAAATAGCAGATTCCAATTTAGGAATCATTCCTTCACTTACTTCTCCACTTTCTACAAGTCTTTTTCCTTCCTCTGTTGATGTTTTAGGAAGAAGAGTATCTTTCCCATTTCTTTTAACCATAATACCTGGTACATCGGTACAGAAAATAATTCTCTCCACAGGAATGCTGATTCCTAATGCTAAGGCAGCTGAATCAGCATTTATATTATACGTATTACCATCTCTATCTACACCTATAGAAGAAATCACAGGAATGTAGCATTTTTCAAGAAGAATTAAAATAGGCTCTTTTTCCACATCTGTAACTTCACCAACAAATCCAAGATCTGCTTCTTCAAATACAAGTTTTTTACAATAAAAGATAGATTTTCCATTTATACCTATAGTATTAAGACCAAATCTTTTCATCTCAGAGATTATCCTTCCCTGAATTTCTCCTGAAAGTACCATCTCTACTATTTTTAATGTGGATTCATCTGTTATTCTTCTTCCTCTAATAAATTTTGGTTCAGCTCCTAATCTTTTCATCCAATAGGAGACCTCATTCCCTCCACCATGAATGATAATAAAATTATTCCCATCTTCGTATAAAGCCTTAATATGGGACAAAAATAAGGGGAGTTTGTTTAGGATATTTCCACCAATCTTAATAAGAGATACTTTATTAGCCACGAGTAAGTTTTAATAAAACCTCCTGGGAGATTGCTTTAAGAGTCTCCATTACCCCTTTTCCTTCAATAGCAACAGCCTCAAAATATTTATATTTACCATCAGGATTAAGCCTTTCATTAAGTTCTTCAACACTTGCAATATCAGGGAGATCCCTCTTATTGTACTGGAAAATAAACGGAAGAGAATGAAAATTATAACCAACTACTGCAAGCTCTCTCTTAAGAGCTTCAAAAATTCTAACATTCTCCTCCAATCTACTTCTCTGAGAATCCGCTACAAAAACTAAACCATCCACTCCTCTTAAAATTAATTTTCTACTTGCCTCATAGAGAGCTTGACCTGGAGTTGTATAGAGCTGAAATCTTAGTTTAAAACCCTGTACCGTACCTAAATCTAAAGGCAAAAAATCAAAGAAAAGGGTTCTCTCAGTTTCTGTCGCCAAAGAAACTAAATTTCCCCTTCTCTCAGGAACAATCATTTTATATATCTGCTGAAGATTTACCGTCTTACCACTTAAACCCGGACCACAATAAACAACTTTGCAGCTTATTTCCCTAGCGGCATAATTTAGTACTGCCATATGTCTCGCCTTTCTATAAGATTATTTTTTAAAGAAATCTTCAATATCACTGAAATTAAACTCAGCTTTTGGAATATCTTTTTGTTTTTCTTTTATCTTTCTAATAATCTGTGCAAGATTTTCGCAAGCTTTTTGAGCAAAAAGTCTTACCATTCCCAATGTGGTAGAATCATCAAAAATTACCAATAATAGTACCTGTTTTTCTATGTGCGAGATATGAAGGTGATTTCTCTTACCTTGATGAAATATAAGAGAAAACTCATCCTCTCCCAAAAGCTTTGCTAACTCTTGAGTGGCTGAAAATGCTCCTGCAGCTAAAGCAGATATGGTCACAAAATCAAATTGTGAAGCTGTCCCTCTTCCTCCAATTACTGTACCACTTTTGTCTATTAAAAGGGCAGCCTTTGCTTTTGACTCTGAAAGGAACTGACCAAGATACCTTTCTATTTCTTCCTGGTCTTCTAAAGATATAACTAAAGAAATAATTTGATCTCTTTCATCTTTTTCATCCATTTAAAACCCTCCTCTAACAATTAGCTTTATACATAAGCATTATATTCCTTATATATACTTATAGTCAAATCTATCTCTCATCTCTTAAACTCAATGATTTAAAAGATGTAGAACTTTTAAAGAAAAGAAGTTTTACAGTACCTGTAGGACCATTTCTTTGTTTTGCAATTATTATTTCCACTTCTTCCGGTGTGTCTGAATCTATCTCCATCTCTTGAGCCTTATAATATCCTTCTCTATAAATAAAGATTACTACATCTGCATCTTGTTCTAAACCACCAGAGCCACGTAGGTCAGAAAGCTGTGGTCTTCTTTCTGCTCTCGCTTCTACAGCACGTGAAAGCTGTGAGATAGCAATCACAGGTACTTCTAACTCTCTCGCTAAAGATTTTAAACCCCTTGAAATCTCAGATATTTGCTGATTTTCACTTTTATCTCTATCTAAAAACCTTATTAATTGTAAATAATCAACTATAATAAGAGCTAACCCTTTTTCAGCTTTTAATCTTCTTGCTCTTGCTCTCATCTCAACAACATTTAGGTCTGGAGTATCATCCACATATATAGGTGCCTCAGCAAGTTTTCCAAAAGCTCTTGCCAGTTTAGGCCACTCCTGTTCTTTAATCTGTCCAGTTCTCAATCTATGAATATCAATTTGAGCTTCAGAGCCTAAGAGTCTCAAAGCAAGCTGAAAGCTTGACATTTCTAAATTAAATATAGCTACAGGTAGATGTTCTTCCAAAGCTATATATTGAGCAATACTTAAAGAGAAGGAAGTCTTTCCCATACCTGGTCTTGCCGCTATAATTATAAGATCTGAAGGTTGAAGTCCTCCGGTTTTTCGATCCAAGTCCCAAAATCCTGTAGGAACCCCTGTATATGGCTTACCTGTCTGATGAAGTTTCTCTATCTCTTTAAAACTTTTAGATAAGATCTCCCTTAAAGGAACAAGAGCTCTAAATCTATGATATTGTGCAATTTCAAAGATAAGTTGCTCAGCTTTATCTACCAAAAGTTCTGGTGTCTCATTCTCTTTATATCCTAAGGATACAATCTCTGTCCCTGCATTTATCAGTTTTCTAAGTAATGCTTTCTCTGCTACTATATGAGCATAATACTCTACATTCGCAGCTGTGGGTACTACATCCAAAAGTGAAGCCACATAGACACTTCCACCCACTTTTTCTAAAATATTTCTATTTCTTAATTCTTCTGTCACAGAAACCAAATCTACAGGAAGTGCTTTTTCAAAAAGATCTACAATAACTCTAAAAATCATACCGTGATGCTCATAATAAAAGCTATCTGGATGCAAAATTTCAACAACTTTTGCAATAGCATCCCGAGAGAGTAACATAGCCCCCAAGACGGCCTGTTCAGCTTCTTCATTATGAGGAGGTATTTTACCTAATATATCTTCTTTTTTCATCTTTCTTCCGGTAGAATTACTATTTTGACTTTTGCAGTTATCTGAGGATGAAGCCTAATCTCAACTTCATACTCTCCTAAAGATTTGATAGGCTCTTCTAATAAAATCTGCTTTTTTTCAATATTTAGTTTCAATTTCTGATTTATAACATCCGCTATATCCTTATTAGTTATAGATCCAAACAATTTTCCCTTTTCACCAACCTTTGCTACCATAACAAATTCTTCTTTCTCAATAATTTCTTTCTCTCTTTTCAATCTTCCTATAACTTTCTCTTCTTTCTTTTGCTGAGAAAGCTTTTGAAGATTCAAATGTTCTAACATACCTTCACTTACTTCTTGTGCAAGTCCTTTTGGAAAAAGAAAATTTCTTGCATACCCATCATTAACATCTACAACTTCGCCCTTCTTGCCTAAACCATTAACATCTTTCAAGAGTAGTACTCTTAATTTCTTCATAGCTCTAACTCCTTCTTATTCAAGAATTTCTCCCTAAGAGGATAAAAAATATCAATTAAGCCAACAACAAATATTATACTCTCTAAAAGAGGATTAAATATTAAAAGAACAAAAAGTATTCCTCTTAAAATACGAGAGGGCAAAAAAAGTTTCATAAAATTCCAAAGTACAAAACATCCTTCTAAGAAAATTAGAATTTGAATCATGAAAAAGATATTGGTAACAGCATATTTAAAAACTTGAATTGGGAAAAAGTTATTCAAGATTAAGGCTATTACATAAACTATTAATAACCTCATAAAAAGCTTTTTGGAAATTCTTAGTGTTTCTATATTCGGTATGGGCTTTATAGGAAAATCAAATCTCTTAAGAATTTTTTCAGCTATAAAATAGCTAACAAGCACTTGCAAAAATGATGAAAACAAAAGAAGAGAAGGAATAAGCATACTTAAAGAGTCTAACATTTGATTCTGCATCTTTTTAAGATCCTCTAAGTTTTGCAAACCCCCAGTTCTTTTTGCAAGTCCCTCTAACATATTTAACGATTGTCCCCAACTCTCTTTTAGAACATCAATTCCTATAGCCTTTTCAAGGGGAATATTTAAAGCTAATACAGAAAAGAGAATGGAAAATAATTCCATACCAAAAAAGATTAAAGTACCTATAAAAAATAATTTTGTAAAACTTAAGTTCTTTTTTAAACCATATCCAAGAAACACTCCTAAAAAACACGAAGGAAGAAAAACAAATATGGAATAGACGGGATTAATGAGAAGAAATGAAAAAAGTAATGAAATCATTAAGGAGATAAAGGACAATTTTACTCCATGTCGATAAGAGAGAAACATAAGAGGTAAAGGACATACAAAGAAAAAAGGGAAAAACCAATATGTAAGCCAGGTGAAAATAATACTTAAACCTGTTATCAGACCACCTTCTACAATACTTCGTACTTTTAATTCTCTCACTAAAATACCTCTCTTAAAATTAAAAGAGGGGAAGGAGATCCTTCCCCAAAAGACCATTAAAATCTTAATTTTTTACTTAACTACATAAGGTAAAAGGGCCATATATCTAGCCCTTTTTATTGCCGTACTTAACTGCCTTTGATGTCTTGCACAAACCCCACTTACTCTTCTTGGAATTATTTTTCCCTTATCAGTCATAAATCTTCTTAATCTCTCTATATCTTTATAATCTATATAATCAACTTTTTCATTACAAAAGATACAATGTCTCCTTCTTGGTGGACTATAAGTAAATTTTTGACTCTTCGTAGAAGTCCTTCCACTACTCATCCTCTTCTTCCTCCTTGCTTTCTTTTAAAATTGTGTCTAAAATCTCCTCTTCATTTGTCTCCGTATCTTCGGTTTCTTCTATTGGCTCATTCAAGGTAGATATTTCTGTATTTTCCTCTTTTTTCCCTAAGAAATGTACATTAATAGCTTCTACTTCCATAGTTCTTCTTCTCTGACCATCTGCAGTTTGATAACTTCTTGTTCTCAGCCTTCCCTCCACTGCTACCAACCTTCCTTTTTTAAGGTAATCTCCACAAACTTCAGCTAATCTTCTCCAAGCTACAATATCAATGAAATCTGCTCCTTGTTCTCCCTTACTATTTTTCGGTCTATTAACTGCAATACGAAAAGTGGTCACTGGTACCCCATTAGGGGTATATCTCATTTCAGGGTCTTTTACTAAATGTCCAATTAATAAAACTTTATTAAGCATTTCTATTCTTCTTTCTCTTTTAAAGTAATCATATATCTTAAAATCTTCTCCCTAAGTTTCAATCTTCTTTCAAATTCAGAGAGTTGATCTTGGGGACAGGCAAAGTTCATTAATATATAGTATCCCTCATTGAACTTCTTTACCGGGTAAGCCAACTTTCTCTTTCCCCAGTTATCTACTTTTTGAATTTCGCCTCCAAAACTTTGAATATCTGATTGCAATTCTTGAGAAAAGCTATCTACCTCTTCTTCCGCAAGATCTGGAGTTATTAGACATAGAATTTCATATTTACGCATCTTCTACCTCCTTTGGACTTTTTGGCCCCATACTCTTTGGTATGGAGCAGGAATTTAATTTTAAATTATACTATTATTTTCACAAAAAACCAAGCGTTTTTAATTGAAAAATTTTCAGTTAGATTGTATAATCTTACCTTAAAAAAGAGGAGGAAGAAAAATGGGATTAATATACTTAAATGGAAATTTTCTTTCCACAGAAGAAGCAAAAATATCTGTATTTAATAGAGGACTTCTATATGGAGATGGTGTATTTGAGGGAATACGTGCCTATAATGGAAGCATCTTTAAACTTAAGGAGCATATAGAAAGACTATATGCCTCCGCTAAAGCTATCTGGTTAGACATCCCTATTTCTAAGGAAGAGATGCATCAAGCTATAGTAGAAACAGTAAAAGTAAACAATTTAAAAGAGTCCTATATTAGACCTATTGTTACAAGAGGCACCCATGGATTAGGAATTGATCCTTGGGAGTGCAAAGAACCTACAATAATAATAATCGCTGATAAAATAGAGGTTTTTCCTGAAGAATTTTATGAAACAGGTCTCAATGCAGTAACTGTTGCTACAAGAAGAGCTCCTACCGATGTCCTTGACCCCAGAATAAAATCATTAAATTATATGAGCAATATTCTTGCAAGAATAGAAGCCCGAGTTGCAGGAGCCGCAGAAGGTATTATGCTAAACCCACAGGGATATGTTACAGAAGCTACTGTGGATAACATATTTTTTGTTAAAAATGAAACTCTTTATTCTCCATCAGTAACCCTTGGAGTTTTGCCTGGAATCACAAGAGCAACCGTTATGGAACTTGCTAAAAAAGAGCTTGGACTCCAAGTAGTTGAAGGACTTTTTACAAGGTATGACTTATATAATGCTGATGAAGTGTTTATGACAGGGACTGCTGTAGAAATTATATCTGCAGTAAAGATTGATGGACGTATAATTGGAAAGGGAAAACAAGGAGAAATTACAAGTAAAATAAGACAAATATTTCATGAATATGCAAACTCCGGTGTAGCAGGTAGTCCGGTATATGGAAAATAACTTTTCCCCAGAAACTTTTTTAAAAGAAAATGAGGAATGGAATATTGGAGGAGTTAATCTTTCTTATTTAGGAGATAAATACGGTACTCCTCTTTATATTCTTGACAAGCAAACATTAATAAGTCAGGCAAGAGCATATATTAATTCTTGGAGAAAATATTATAAAGGAAACTATAAAGTACTTTATGCTCTAAAAGCTCTACCTGTGTTAGAAGTTATTAGAATTTTTAAAGAAGAAGGACTTGGGACCTTAGTATCTACAGGAGGAGAGCTATTTCTTGCAAGAAATGCAGGAGTCAATCCCCAAAATATATATTTCCATGGAAATGCAAAGTCCATTCAAGAATTAGAATATGCTATTAAAGAAGCAGTAGGTACTATTATTCTTGACAATTTTGATGAGTTTGAGAAATTAAAATATATTACACAGAAAAAGGACAGAAAAATAAATGTATTAGTAAGAATCATACCTAATATTGAAGTAAAAACTCATAATTCTATTAGAACAGGACAGATGGATACTAAGTTTGGACTTCCTATATCTCAAGCCCTTAAACTCATAGATATGATAAGAAGTACTAAAAACATAACTTTTAAAGGAATACATGCCCATATAGGGTCTCAAATATTTGATATAAATGCCTATGTAAAACTTGCCGAAGTATTAAGCGAAGTATACAAAATTGTAGAAGAAAGTAAATTAGAGGTATCAGAGATGAGTATTGGGGGTGGATTGGGAATAGCTTATACAGAAGACGATAATCCCCCCAAAATAGAAGATTTAGCTTCTTCTGTCTCTAACTATTTTAAGGAAAGTATAGGGCATTCTTTTACTTTAATATGTGAACCCGGAAGATCCTTGGTAGGTAGAGCAGGAATAACCCTTTATAAAATTGAAAGTCGGAAAGAAATCCCTGATGTTAGAAAATATGTAGCAGTAGACGGAGGAATGTCTGACAATATAAGACCATCTCTCTATGGAGCTAAATATACCGCTATTCTTCTTAATAATTCTGGAAAAGAAGTCAATACTTACTCTCTTGCAGGAAAACATTGCGAGTCAGGAGATATTTTGATAAAAGACCTAAATCTACCTTGGCCAGAAATTGGAGAGTATATAGTTGTTTTTACTACCGGAGCCTATAACTTCTCTATGTTTACTTGGTATAATGCCACTTTAAGACCAGCTGTCGTGATGATAGAAAATGGAAAGGATAAATTGATAGTTAGAAGAGAGACTTTTGAAGACTTACTTAGAGGTCAAATATGAAGATAGGAATTTTAGGTGGAGGACAAGTAGGACAAGCGCTTTGGGACACTATCCTTTCAGAGAAAGAGAATATTTTAAATATTTTAGGAGAACCTTTAGAGGTAAAAAAGATTCTTGTAAAAGATCTTACAAAAAAAAGAGGTATTCCTAAGGAATACCTTACTATAGACCCTTCGGAAATCCTCTTTGATAAAGAAATTAGCTTAATCGTTGAAGTTTTAGGAGGAGAAGACCCTGCTTATTCTTTTATAAAAACCGCTTTAGAAGAAGGGAAATTTGTAGTTAGTGCAAATAAGGAAGTTATAGCACTCTATGGAGAACAGCTTTCTATAATTGCAAGAAAAAAGGGAGTAGACTTAGCGTTTGAGGCAAGTGTAGGTGGCGGTATACCGTTAATAAAAACCATAAAAGAATCCATGGCTGTAGATAAAATAAAAGAGATATGGGCTATTGTAAACGGAACTACAAACTATATCCTTACTAAAATGGAAGAAGAACAGAAAGATTTTGATACTACTTTAAAAGAAGCACAAGACTTAGGTTATGCAGAGCCAGATCCTTCAAAAGATATCTTAGGTATAGACTCCAGATATAAATTAGCAATACTTTCTTCTTTTGCTTTTCATACCACTATAAAACCAAAAGATATATTTGTAGAGGGAATAGAAAAAATTTCTTTAAAAGATATTCAATATGCTAAAGAGTTTGGATATCATATTAAACTTCTTGCTATAGGAAGAGAAGATAACGGAGAGATAGAAGTAAGAGTCCATCCTACTATGTTATCTACTTATTCTCCCTTATCCTCAATAAAAGGTGTCTATAATGCTGTTTTATTTAAATCAGAAAAAAGAGGAGAGATTTTACTCTATGGACAAGGAGCAGGTCCTTATCCTACTGCTATGGCACTCCTATCGGATATTCTTGAGTCTTGCTATACTATTCTTTATTCTTTACCCAGACATTATACTTTTGCCTATCTCTATCCTTCCAAAATTAAAGGCTGGGGAGAAATAGAAACAAGATACTATTTAAGATTCTGGGCAAAAGATCAGCCTGGAGTTTTAGCTCAGGTAGCAAAAGTTCTTGGTGATAATAAAATCAGTATCGCTTCTGTAGTACAAAAAGAAGGCTCTGAAAAAGAGGGAAAAGCAGAGATAGTCATTTTAACACATAAGACTTCAGAAAAGGCTATTAAAAATGCCTTGGAACAGATAAAATTACTTCCCATCATAGAAGAATGGGGAAGTCTAATAAGAATGTAAGGAGTGAAAAAATGAAAGGGGTACTTTTAAAGTATAAAGATCTCCTTCCTATCACCGATAAAACTCCTCTTATCTCACTACACGAAGGAGATACACCTTTAATCTTTGCTCAAAATTTGAGCAAAGATTATAAGATTAATATATGGCTGAAATACGAAGGAATGAACCCTACAGGATCATTCAAAGATAGAGGTATGGTCGTAGCCATGGCAAAGGCTTTAGAGGAAGGTAGTAAAGCAGTAATATGTGCATCTACAGGTAACACCGCTGCTTCAGCTGCAGCCTACTCTGCATTCACAAGACTTAAAGCTTTTGTAGTCTTACCAGAAAATGCCATTGCCCTTGGTAAATTAGCCCAGGCTATAATGTATGGAGCAAAAGTAATTAGCGTAAGAGGAAACTTTGATGATGCTTTAAATTTAGTAAGAGAAGCATCTAAAAGACTACCTATTACATTAGTAAATTCGGTAAATCCTTACAGATTAGAAGGGCAGAAAACTGCCGCCTTTGAGGTATGCGATACCTTAGGTAAAGCACCAGAAAATTTAGCAATTCCTGTAGGAAATGCAGGTAATATTACTGCTTACTGGATGGGATTCAAAGAGTATTTTAAATTAGGAAAAGTAGACCGTACTCCAAAAATGTTAGGATTTCAAGCAGAAGGAGCAGCCCCTTTAGTAAAAGGGCATCCTATCCCAGATCCTAAAACTATTGCTACAGCTATAAAAATAGGGAATCCAGCAAGTGGTGAAAAGGCACTTAATGCAGTAAAGGAATCTAATGGCTTAATAGATACTGTAACTGATGAAGAAATCATAGAAGCTCAAAAAGAGCTTGCCTCAGAAGAAGGTATATTCGCAGAGCCTGCTTCTGCAGCTTCCTGGGCTGGAGTTAAAAAGCTTCTATCTGAAAAAAGATTTCCAGGTACAGAGGTGGTCTGCATTCTTACTGGAAATGGTCTTAAAGATCCTGATATTGCTATAAAACAGTCTAAAATTTCCATTACTATAGATCTCAAAATAGAAGAATTAGAAAAAGTGTTAGATCTATGAATTATTGCGTAAAAGTTCCTGCTACTTCAGCTAACTTGGGACCTGGCTTTGATACCTTAGGTATTGCTTGGGATCTTTTTTTAAAAATAGTCATAAGAACAAATGTTGAAGGAGAAAAGATTATAAATGATAATATCTTTTCAATGCATAATCTTTTCTCTCAGTCATTTAACTTAACATTAGAATATTTAAAAGAAAAACCTAAAAATTATAGAATTGAAGTATCTTCGGATATCCCTGTGGGAAAGGGATTAGGAAGTAGTGCTGCTGCTATATTAGGAGGAGTATTCTCTGCTGAAATTGTAACAGGGAAGAATCTTTCAAAAGAAGAAAAAATAGAACTTGCCCTTTCTTTAGAAGGACATTTAGATAACCTATCTGCTGCCTTAGAAGGTGGTATTACCATATGTACTAAAAATGAGGAGACAATCTTTATCAAGAAAATTCCTATAAATGGTGAGATTTTAGGAGTAATTTATATACCAAATTATCAGTTCCCTACCACGGAAGCAAGAAAAGTATTACCAACGGTTTATCCAAGAGAAAAAGTTGTATATAATCTACAAAAGCTAAGTTTTCTTCTTATAGGTCTTATAGAAAGAGAAGAAAAAATTCTAAATTTAGGATTAGATGATGCTATTCATGAACCTTATAGATGCCCACTTGTTAAAGAATATACCTTAATTTCAGAAGAACTTAAAAAGTGGAATAAAAAAGTAGTTTTAAGTGGGGCTGGACCATCCCTTTTATCAATATTTTTTAATAGAGAAGAAGCACTTGAAATTTTTGAAAAACTGAAAAATAATTTAAAAAATAAGGTTGAGGGTGATTTTAAAATCTTAAATATAAATCACCAAGGAGTTAAAATAGAAAGAATTTAAGTGTTTTAGGGAGGACAAAAGAATGGGATATAAGATTGCAGTTGTAGGTGCCACAGGAGTTGTAGGACAAGAAATGTTAAAGATATTATGGGAAAGAAAAATCCCCATTTCAGAAATCTATGCCTTTGCATCGGAAAAATCTGAAGGAACACATGTAAATTTTGGAGAAGAGAAAATAAAAGTTGAAAAAGCCGATGTGTCAAATATTTCCAAGGCAGATTTTGCCCTTTTCTCTATAGGAGAAGATATTAGTTTAGAACTTGCTCCCAAAGTAGCACAAAAAGGAACTATAATAATTGATAATAGTAACGCTTTTAGAATGGATCCAAATGTTCCTTTAGTAATACCAGAGATTAATCCTGAAGATTTAAATAACCATAAAAATATAATAGCAAATCCAAATTGTTCCACTATACAGATGCTTGTAGCTTTAAATCCCTTGCATAAAAAATGGAAACTCAAAAGAATATTTGTAGCAACTTATCAATCTGTTTCTGGAAAAGGAAAAGATGCTATAAACGAACTCCTACAGTCTACCGAAGCATATTTAAAAGGGCAAGATATCTCTCCTACGGTCTTTCCTTATCCTATAGCTTTCAATCTAATTCCTCATATTGATTCTTTTGAGGAAGGAAATTATACAAGAGAAGAGATAAAAATGGTCAGAGAGACCCATAAAATACTCCATGACTCAAGCATAAAAGTATCTCCAACATGTGTGAGAGCTCCTATCATAAGAGGACATTCTGAAGCCATCCTTGCAGAATTTGAAAGAGAATTTACTTTAAAAGAAGTATATGAAACTTTAGAAAAGGCACCTGGCGTAAAAGTTATTGATAACCCTAAGGAGAAAAAATATCCTATGCCATTTTATTGCAATGGAAAGGATGATGTTTTCGTAGGAAGACTCAGAGAAGATCTTTTTGAGCCCAAAGCTATTAACATATGGGTAGTCTCTGATAATATAAGAAAAGGTGCTGCATTAAATGCTGTACAAATATTAGAAAGATTAATTATGTAGGAGGAAGTTACGGTGAGCTTAATTGTCCAGAAATATGGCGGTACTTCAGTTGGATCCTTAGAAAGAATAAAAAATATCGCAGAGAAAATTGCAAAATACTATAAAGAAGGCCATAAATTAGTAGTGGTAGTTTCAGCTATGGGAGATACTACTGATGACCTTATAGAGATGGCTGAAAAATTGAATCCTAATCCAAATCCGAGAGAAATAGACTTTTTGCTTTCATCTGGAGAAAGAACTTCCGCTGCATTAACAGCTATAGCCCTTCAAAATCTTGGAATTCCAGCTATTGCTCTATCTGGAAGGCAAGCAGGAATAATAACAGATTCTATCCATACTAAAGCGAATATATTAAAAATTGAGCCCAAAAGAATATTTGAAGAACTTGAGAAGGGAAAGGTTGTAGTAGTAGCAGGATTTCAAGGCTATGAAGAAGAAAAAGGTGATGTAACTACCTTAGGTAGAGGTGGGTCAAATGCTACTGCTGTGGCTCTTGCAGCTGTTTTAAAAGCTGATATATGTGAGATGTATACTGACGTAGACGGAATATGTACTGCTGATCCAAGAATAGTGCCTAATGCTAAAAAGTTAGATTTTATATCCTATGAAGAGATGCTTGAAATGTCAGGACAAGGTGCCCAAGTAATGCAACTTCGTTCCGTAGATCTTGCTGCTACGTATAAAGTACCTGTAGTAGTAAAATCAAGTTTCAACGATAATTCTGGAACTCTTATTGGGGAGGTAAAAGAAGTGGAATCAAAACAAAAAGTCAGAGGAATAGCTCATAATAAAAATATAGCTAAGATAACAGTTATAGGAGTACCAGATAGACCTGGTATTGCCTATAAGATTTTTGCACCTTTAGAAGAACTAGCTATAAATGTGGATGATATCGTTCAAAATATAAGTAAGGATGGAATAACAGATTTATCCTTCACCGTTCCAGAAAAAGAATTACCAGCAACTATAGAGGTTATCAAAAAAGTTGCAGAAGAGATAGGAGCCAAAGAGATAGATTATGACAACAATGTAGGTAAAGTATCAATTGTAGGATGGGGCATTCAAAGTACTCCTGGAATTGCAGCCAAAATGTTTGGAATCTTAGCTTCTGCAGGGATAAATATTGAGATGATTACTACTTCTGAAATAAAAATTACGTGTATTATAAGAAGAGATTTGGTTGAAAAAACAGTAAAAGCATTACATGATGGATTCAATCTGGGTGGAGAGGAATAATCCTCTCCACCCATAAACTCATTCTTACTTTATCTCTACCACTGCACCTTCAGCTTCTAATTTTGCTTTAATATCTTCAGCTTCTTCCTTAGAAACTCCCTCTTTAATTGGTTTTGGAACAGAGTCTACCAAATCTTTTGCTTCTTTCAAGCCAAGTCCTGTTATTTCTCTTACTACCTTAAGAACTTTAATTTTATTATCGCCAGTATCCTTAAGAATTACATCAAAAGTAGTCTTTTCTTCAACTGGTGTGGCTACTGCTCCAGCTGAAGCAGTAGCTGCCGCTGCTACTGGCATAGCAGCACTTACTCCAAATTCCTCTTCTAAAGCTTTTACTAACTCTACAAGTTCCAAAACTTTCATTTCTTTAATAGCCTGAATGATTTCCTCTTTATTCATCTTTCTACCTCCTTTTATTGATTTATTGAGACTTTCTCTTTCTCTTTAGCAATAGCATCTAAAGCCCAAACCAGTTTGTTAATAGTCCAATTTAGACTCCAAACTAATGAACTTACTGGAGCAGAGATACTCCCGACAAGTTGTGACAGAATAACTTCCTTAGGTGGAAGTTTCGCAAGTTCCTTTATGTCTTCTGCAGAATATATCTCTTTATCAATTATTCCGCCTTTAAATTTTAAATTTTCGTGGTCTCTCATGTAGTCTACTAAAGTCTTTAGTACAGAAAATGAATCATCATAGCAATAAGTAATTGCTGTTGGACCAATGAAGAAACTTTCTAAATTTTCTTCTGGAAATAGCTTCTGAATAGCTCTTAATGCCAATGTATTTTTTACTATTCTGTATTCTGCTTGAGAAGCTTTTATTTTTGATCTAAGTTCAAAAAGATCTGCAACTGTTAGCCCCTTAAAATCTGTAAAAATCAGGGCATTTGCTTTTGACATCATTTGATACAACTCTTCTAATTTTTGTACTTTTTCAGGTTTTGGCAAACTTTTCACCTCCTTTTTTAAGTTCTAAAAATATAAGGGAAAGCCTTCTGGCTTTCCCTTATAGAATTTGCTCCTATGTTTACTTTTGAAAACCAGTAAGGCCTACGTAGGAAGTTTATAAACCTACGGTCTTTGGCCTAACATATAAATCTCTATTTTTTTTATAAGCCTATGCAACCTCCTGTCTCAAAAGATCAGGAAGATTTTTAGTTTCTATAGGTATACTCGGTCCCATACTTGGAGATATGTAGACACTCTTAAAGTACTGTCCCTTTGCAGCTGCAGGTTTTAATCTCAAAAGAGTATCTAATACCGTCATTAAATTTTTATAGAGACCTTCTTCTGTAAAAGAAGCTTTACCAATAGGTACATGTACAATTCCATATCTATCAGTTCTAAATTCAACTCTTCCTGCTTTATATTCTTTTACTGTTTTCCCAATATCAGTAGTAACAGTGCCTGTCTTAGGGTTTGGCATTAATCCACGAGGTCCTAAGATCTTACCTAACCTAGAAGGTATTTTTAGAGCTCCCATAATATCTGGTGTAGCTATAGCTATATCAAAGTCTAACCATCCACTTTCAATTTGTTTTACCAAATCTTCTCCACCTACATAATCTGCCCCAGCCTCTTTTGCTTCTTGAGCTTTTTCTCCTTCAGCAAAAACTAAGACTTTTTTCTCTTTTCCAGCTCCATAAGGAAGTACAACAGTTCCTCTTACCTGCTGATCAGCATGTTTCGGGTCTACACCTAAGGCAACAGCAAGATTTATAGTCTCATCAAATTTTGCTGTAGATAGTTTTTTAACTAAAGAAACAGCCTCCCTTGGAGAATATAATTTTCCACTTTCAATTAAAGACATCGCTTGTAAATATCTTTTCCCTCTTTCTGCCATAAATTTATTCCTCCTTCTTAAGTGGTTTTAGCGAGGAAATTCCCTCTCCCACAAACCTCTATCCTTCTGCAACTTCAATCCCCATACTTCGTGCTGTTCCTTCTATCATTCTTATTGCAGCCTCAATATCTGTAGCATTTAGATCTTTCAACTTTAATTCAGCAATCTCTTTTACCTTATTTTTATTTACTCTCCCAACCTTAACTTTATTAGGCTCTCCAGATCCTTTTTCTACTCCTGCAGCTTTCTTAAGAAGATCTGATGCAGGAGGAGTTTTAGTCACAAAAGAAAAAGATCTATCTTCGTAAATAGTTATTTCCGCAGGAATGATCATCCCTTCTTGTCCACTAGTAGCTGCATTATAAGCCTTACAAAATTCCATAATATTTACGCCGTACTGTCCTAAAGCAGGACCCACTGGTGGTGCAGGTGTAGCCTTTCCTGCCGAAAGTTGAAGTTTTACCTTTCCTATAATCTTTTTAGGCAATCTTATTTCCCTCCTTCTTAGTCAGTCTTTTCTACCTGAGTATGATCTATTTCTGTAGGAGTTTCTCTACCAAAAATAGATAAAAGAACCCTTACAGTACCTTTCTCAGGATAAACTTCATCAACAAGTCCCTCATAACCCATGAAAGGACCAGATTTAATATACACTCTATCTCCCTTTTTAACCCTAAGCTCAGGATGAATCTCTTTTTGCTCTAAGAATCTTCTTATCCAATGTTCTTCTTGAGGATTTAAAACACTTGGCTTTGCTGGAGTACCTACAAAGCCAGTGACTCCTGTGGTACTTCTAATCAGTCTTTTTACGTCTTCATCATCTACCATCCTTATAAAAAGGTATCCTGGAAAAACCTTCTTAACCTGTATACGCTTTTTACCACCTTTAACAGTCATTACTTTCTCTTCTGGGACAACAACCTCAAATATTTTATCTTCTAAGTGAAGCAGTTTAACCTGTCTTTCTAAAATAGCTCTAACTTTATGTTCATGTCCTGCTAATGTGTGGACTACATACCATTTTGGATCTGACACGTAAAATACCTCCATTATCCAGTAAAGCTTCCTAAAATGAGACTTGCGAGAAAACCAAATATAAGATCATATACTGAAATTAACGCTATTAAAAGGATAAGAGTTATGCCCAAAGCCAGAGAAAGCTGGAGAACTTTTTTTCTATCTGGCCACAAAACCTTTTTAAGCTCTGCCTTTTCTTCCGCCCAAAAGTTTTTTATTTTATTTTTTATCGAACCTAATGTACTCACAGCCATCTAATTACACTCCTTATTAAACAGAAAATTTTTGGCAGGCCCGGCAGGGCTTGAACCTGCAACCCCCGGATTTGGAGTCCGGCGCTCTCCCTATTAGAGCTACGGGCCTACTTCACCTCTCTATGAATAGTATGCTTTTTACACTCAGGACAATATTTCTTTAATTCTAAACGATCAGGATCATTCTTTTTATTTTTTTCTGTTGTATAATTTCTATTTTTACATTCACCACATGCCAACGTTATTACCACTCTCATATTATTATAACACCTCTCTCGTCATATTACTCAATAATTTTAGTTACGACACCTGCACCAACAGTCCTGCCACCTTCTCTTATTGCAAACCTTAACCCTTCCTCTAATGCTACCGGCTTTATTAACTTTATCTCCATCTCTATATTATCACCTGGCATTACCATCTGTACTCCCTCTGGTAACTTTATCTCTCCTGTTACATCTGTCGTCCTAAAGAAAAATTGTGGCTTGTATCCACTGAAAAATGGCGTGTGTCTACCCCCTTCTTCCTTCTTTAATACATATACTTGCGCATTGAAATGTGTGTGGGGCTTTATACTCCCTGGC
>JAKOUL010000083.1 GCA_029776735.1 Dictyoglomota bacterium | reverse complement strand
GGACGAGAATCTATTTCAAAAACTTTGTTATTACTAATGAGGTAGATAGTCGCATAGAAAGTGTTTTCTTTTAAGGAATGTATGAATACTTTATCTACTTTTGCATTTAAAACTTCTAATATATTTTTTATAAGATCATGAGTTAATGGCCTTCCTATATCAATCTTTTCAATAGCCACAGCAATAGCATTTGCTTCAAATGGTCCTATCCATATGGGGAGAATTCTTTTGCCCTCCTTTTTTTCTTTTAAAAGTACTACAAACTGGTTAGTTTGAGGATCCATGCTTAATCCTACCACATAAACCTCTACCATCATAAAATTCACCTTCTTTCTGGTAGATGTATACTTTAATCTTAACCCAAATATTACCCTTTGTAAATTCATGTGATATAATTCTAATCTATATGAAGGGAGATAAGGATGAGCTTAAAGGTGTATTAATCTTAATATTGGTAACTCTTATTTGGGGTAGTACTTTTTCTTTTTCTAAGATAGTTCTTTTATATCTATCTCCATTTTTACTTCTTTTCTTACGTTTTTCTTTAGGAGCTCTATCTTTATTATTTTATCTTCTTATAAAGAGACAAAGAATTAATATTAATCTTCCAGGTTTTTTATTGGGGATAATAAATTTCTTTGCTATTGCTCTTCAAACCATAGGGCTTAAATATACAACTGCTACAAAGACTGCTTTTATTACTGGACTTTCTGTGCTTATGGTGCCTTTTTTAGAATGGTGTATTCTGAAAAATAAGATTTACTGGAATGTGTGGCTTGGAGTTTTTTTAGGCTTTTTAGGTTTGCTCCTTTTAACAGTAGATTTTTCTAAGCTTAACACTATAAATTTAGGAGATCTTTTAGTTTTTCTATGTGCTATCTTATATACTATTCAGATAGTTTACATCGCTTATATGGTTAGTAAAAACTCTGCTTTGGATCTTGCTTTTTCAGAACTTCTATTCACTTCTATATTTTCTCTTATTTTTTATCTTATTTTAGAATCAAGGAATTTTCCTATTAATTATTTCCCTGAGTTTATCTTTCATATACTGTATTTAGGTATTATAGCTACATCTTTTGCTCTTACCCTTCAACTGGTAGGTCAAAAATATTTATCTCCTACAAAATCTGCTCTTATTTACAATTTAGAGCCTGTTTTTGCTTCAATCTTTGCTATTTTTCTTCTTTCAGAAAAGCTTAAAATAACTCAATGGATAGGAGCATCTTTTATATTAATTGCACTCTTTATCTCTATGTACGATCCTTCCCAAGATATTTTGAAAAAGGAAGGGTAGAAGAAAGTAAAAAGGTAAGGATAGAATTTATCCCTGCCTTTATCAGATTGAAAGGTATTATTGCAGGAAGAATCAAAGCTAAAACAGTACTTCTTGGTGTTCCAAGGTAAAAAGGAGTAAATATTATATTGGCAATAGCCATGATTAGAGCCATGCTAATTGTGCCTGCTAATAAAGGTAATGCCATATTTTTTGTTTTTCGGAATAAAATACCTGCTACAGTGATAAAAGTTCCTGTAGCTAAAAAGTGCATTAAAGCTCCTATAGGTCCTCCTTGTCCTGTAAATACTGCTGTTAATATAGCTACGATTGATGTAGCAAGAATTCCTTCATATGTTCCTGAAAATAATGATATCAAAAGTAGGGGAATATCTCCTGGATCATAAAGAAGATATGGCGCCTGAGGTAAAATAGGAAAGTATATAGTAGTTGAAAGGATTAAAGAGAGAGCAGTTAGTAGAGAAATGGTCACTAATTTTTTTGTGTGCACTTTATTAATCCTCCTTCTTTCATCCGGACTATACCGTCGGCTCTGGATTCTCACCAGATCGGCAAGCTTTTACTTGCTCGCAGGCTTTGTATCTCTTTTAGAAGATACTTTACTGCCGGTAGGGAATTGAGAGGCTTTTTATTTGCCTCTCTCACCCTGCCCTGAAGGCAGTACTTTGTTCAAAAATATATCATCCAAAGGTATTTTTGTCAAAAAATTTAATAAGTAGATAGCTCTGAAGGATAGGCTACTAAGCCTACAGTACCAGGACCTGCATGCACACTTAAAGCAGCCCCAAGTTTTTCACTTAAGATTTCCTTTACGTTAAAGCGTTTTAAGGCCTCTTCTTTTAATTTTGAGACTTCTTCAATTGCATTTGCATGTACAAACCCAATATTTATTGGGAATTTATTTTTAAAAAAGTCATATGTATGAGAAGCGATCTTTTGATATGCTTTTGTCCTTCCTCTTTCTTTATCAAGAGCATAAATTACACCATTGTTATCTATAGAAATAATAGGGTTTATGTTGAAGACTTCTGCTAATAAATATTTGGCTTTTCCTATTCTTCCTCCTGCTGCAAGATACTTAAGGGTATCGTTAGTAAAAGCATGAAATAAATTTTCTCTTATTTTCTTAATCTGTTGGAGAGTTTGTGATACATTCCATCCCTTTAGAGCTGCTTTTGCTGCTTCTATAGCTAAAAACCCTGTGCCAAGAGTAACACTTTTGGAATCGTAGACTTCTATTTCATAGTTAGGATTTTCCTCTTTTAAAATATTTTTAGCGGTATTTGCAGACTGAAAAGCACCACTGCCCCAAGATGTCATATGGATGCTCAGTACAGATTTCCCAGTAGCAAGAATTTTTTTGAAAGCTTCATAGTATTCTCCTACTCCAGGACATGCAGTTTTTGGATATTTTCCATCTTGAGCCTCTTCCATAGATTTCCATATATCCTCAGGTTCTATATCTATCTTCTCTTGATAGGAATTTCCATTAACATAGACATAATAAGATATAACATTGATATCAAATTCTTTAAGTATGTCTTTAGAAAGATCCGAAGTAGTATCGGTGACTACGCTGAATTCTGCTTCTTTAGCCATGATAAACCTCCATAGAAATAATTTGAGTAGTATACTACAAATTCAAAAAGATTAAAAATTTTTTCTTTACTTTTCTTTCTTATAAAGGTATAATCTTACTTGTAAAAACGTTTTCTTTAAAGGAGGTTGAAACATGGAGGAAAAAGTAATCAACAAAAAGGTAAGAGAAGTTCTTGAGAAAATGACCATTGAGGAAAAGATAGCACAACTTCAGGCAATTCAAGGGAGACAGTTATTAGATGAAAATGGAGATTTCTCTGAAGAAAAAGCTGAAAAGTATTTAAAGCATGGTATTGGGCAAATTTCAAGACTCGCAGGAGAAAGAGGTATTACTCCTGATAAGGCAGTGAAGGTTCGTAACAAAATCCAGAAGTATTTAAAGGAAAAAACAAGGCTTGGAATTCCTGCAATTATTCATGAAGAGTGTCTAAGTGGATATCTGGCAAAGGATGCCACTGTATTTCCTCAAGCAATAGGTATGTCAAGTACTTTTGAACCTGAACTTATTCAAAAGGTAACTGATATTATAAGAAAACAGATGAAAGCAGTAGGAGTGCATCAAGGACTTTCTCCGGTATTAGATATCCCAAGAGATCCTCGCTGGGGAAGGACAGAGGAAGCTTTTGGAGAAGATCCTTATCTTGTCTCCAGAATGGCAACAGCATATGTGAAAGGACTCCAAGGAAAAGATTGGAAGGAAGGAATTGTAGCAACTATTAAACATTTTACTGCGTATGGAATTTCTGAAGGAGCAAGAAACCTTGGTCCTGCAAAAATTGGAGAGAGAGAATTAAGAGAAGTTTTTCTCTTTCCTTTTGAGGTAGCAGTGAAAGAGGGACAGGCAGGATCTCTAATGAATGCTTATCATGAGATAGATGGTATTCCTTGTGCTTCTTCTAAATTTCTTTTGACAAAGATTTTAAGATGGGAATGGGGTTTTAAAGGATTTGTAGTTTCTGATTATGCTGCAGTGAGAATGCTGGAGAATTTTCATAGGGTAGCAAAGGATACAAAAGAAGCAGCAGTGCTTGCTCTTGAGGCTGGCATTGATGTTGAACTTCCTGAGATTGACTGCTATGGAGAGCCTCTTCTTCAGGCGGTAAAAGAGGGTTTAATCTCGGAAGAGGTTATAAATACTTCTGTAGAAAGAGTTTTGAGAGCTAAAATTCTTCTTGGAATATTTGAAGAAGAGGAAAAAGATCCTCAAAAAGTGTTTGAATTTTTTGATACAAAAGAGGATAGAGAATTTGCAAGAGAGGTAGCAAGAAGATCTATAGTACTTCTTAAGAATAATGGTGTACTTCCTCTCTCAAAAAATCTTAAATCTATCGCCATAATAGGACCTAATGCTGATAATCCAAGAAATTTGCATGGAGATTATAGCTATACAGTACATATTCCATCAGTAGCGCAGACATTAGAAGGGAAGAGAGTAGTAGAAGAAACTGCAGTGAAGACAGTAAGTATCTTAGAAGGTATTAAAAACAAAGTATCAAAAGATACTGAAGTTCTTTATGCAAAAGGATGTGAGATTGTTGGAGATTCAAAAGATGGTTTTACAGAGGCAATAGAGATCGCTAAAAAGGCAGAACTGATAGTAGCAGTAATGGGAGAAGAAAGTGGACTTTTCCATAGAGGAATCTCTGGAGAAGGTAACGATAGAAGTGATTTGAAACTTGCAGGTGTACAAGAAGAACTTTTGAAAGAACTTCATAAACTGGATAAACCAATAGTACTTGTTCTTGTGAATGGAAGACCTCAAGCTATTAAATGGGAGAGTGAAAATATCTCTGCTATATTAGAAGCCTGGTATCCTGGAGAAGAGGGAGGAGATGCAGTAGCAGATGTTATTTTTGGAGATTATAATCCATCGGGCAAACTTCCTATATCTTTCCCTGCCGAATTAGGGCAAGTGCCTATTTACTACAATAGAAAGCCATCTTCCTTTAATGATTATGTAAGTTCTTCTTCTAAGGCTCTGTATCCCTTTGGACATGGACTTTCTTATACTACTTTTGAATATAGTAATCTTGCAATCTCGCCTGAAAAAGTAAATGCCTTAGAACCTATAGAGATAAGCTTTAAGATAAAAAATACTGGTAAAATGGCAGGAGAAGAAGTAGTACAGTTATATATTCGTGATGAAGTATCAAGTCTTGAAAGACCTATTAAAGAATTAAAAGGTTTTAAAAAGATACATCTAAATCCTGGAGAAGAAAAGAAGGTAGTCTTTAAGCTTTATCCAGAACAATTAGCTTTTTATGATGAGTTTATGAGATTTATAGTAGAAAAAGGAACCTTTAAGGTGCTAATTGGAAGTTCTTCTGAAGATATAAGACTTACAGGAGAATTTGAAGTGAGAGAAACAAAGATTATTACCGAAAAAAGAAAGTTTTCAAGCGAGGTTATAATAGGATAGCTTTTTGGAGAGGGGAAATCTCCCCTCTCCAAATCTTTTATTTTACTGTGTCATCATAGCTCCATCCCATAATATCGTAAAGCTTTCTCCTTCCTTCTTTATCCATTTCAAGCTCTTTTTTTGAGTACATAGCTACTTCATAGGCTTTTTCTCTTGGTACTACGACTACCCCATCTCCGTCTGCTACGATTACATCTCCAGGATTTACAATAACACCTTCTATATTTACAGGTATATCCATAGCATCAAACTGAAGTCTTCCTATAACTGTTTTCTGAGAGATAAATTTACACCAGAAAGGAATTTTTTGTAAAATTAATTCATCAGTATCTCTTGGTCCACCGTTGGTCATATATCCTACTGCGCCCTTTGAAAATCCAGAAAGTGAGTTATTTGAACCCATAAGTCCTGAATCTACACTACTCTGATCTATAACGATAAAATCTCCTTTTTGTATTTCACTAATCCATGGATATATACATATATTGTTGTAATAATATCCCATCCATTCTGCATATTCCTTTGGGGTAAGTTTTGGAATCTCCCCTTTATAGGGTAGATATCTTACAGTTTTTGCAATCCCTGTAACTCTTGTTCTAAATAAAGGTTTTATAGTATATGGTATACTGCAGTAGTGGTGTAAAAGTAGATAATCAAGTCCATCTCTTACATCTGCTACTCTTAATCCCTCAAAAAATTTAAGTAACTCTTGGTTCTCTTTCTCATTAAATTTCATTTATTTTACCTCCTGAATGTAAAATACATTTCTTTCATCAGGATATCTTTTTAAATCAAAATTGTTTAATGTTATTAGTACAAACTCTGCAAGGTAAAGTACCTCTGAATCATACTCTAAATGTCCTGAATATGTATTTTTCAAATCTGATGCTACAAAGTGAAGATGTGGTTCATAATCAAGGATTAAACCTTGTGTAGATGAAAGTTCTATGGGACCTTCAATAACAATAAATTCATTCTGGGGATTATATTCTGTAGTTAAAATTCTGTGATATCTTATTCTACTAAGGGTACCTATACCATTTATTACACATGTGTTTTTTATGCTATTATCTTTAAGATAAGTTATAATACTTTCTAGAAGAAGTTCTCCAGGTTCAATATTAAATATTATAAGATCATTATTGGTTGCATACTGCTTTTTGAAAACTTGCATATTACCTCCCTGATGATATGGTTTTTGATAATAATCATAACAATGTAATTATTTTAAGTCAATAAAATATTGACTTTAAAAGATGATTATGATACCTTTATTAAAAAGTGGTCTTTAAATGGTATTTTATAGGGGTAAGGTATTACAATGATGAAGATCTCTCCATTAAGAAAAGAAAAAATGAAAGAAGAACTATTAAAATTCATAGAGGAAAATAGGAAAGATGAGTATGTAAAAATGCCATCTGAAAGGGAACTTTCTGAGAATTTTGGAGTGAGTAGAACTACTATACGTTCTGCTTTAAAGGAATTTATAAATAAAGGACTTTTAGTACAATTTCAAGGAAAGGGAACATATATAACGCCTAAGCCTAAGGAGAAAAATATAAATATTATAACCTCTCCAGATATAAGAAGTGATGATCCTTTTTATACGAAGTTTTTTTTAGAACTAACCCGAATTGCTACAAAAGAGAAGATAAAAATTGCTTTTTTAAATCTGGAAAGTTTACCGGGAGATTCTCAAGATTCTCCATTGATAATGATTGGACTTATTGAGGAATCTTTTATAGAAAAATTAAGACAAATATATAAGACGCTTATATCTATAGAACAATATTTAACTCATGATGAGATAATACAGATCTCAATAGATGATTATCGGATGGGATGGGTTGCCGCAGATACATTAATAAATTATGGGTATAGATATTTAATTCATATGGCAGGTCCTGAAAAATATACAGCTCCTTATCTAAGAAAGATTGGATTTTTAGATCGTGTAAATAAAGAAAAAGGGGTGGAGCATCAAATTATAGAAGGAAAAATGAACTGGAACTCAGGTTATCTTTTGGGTAAAAATATTATTGATATATATGACGATGTAAATGAACCATTAGGGGTATTTGCTGCAAATGATTGGATGGCTATCGGCTTGATTCAAAGATTGAGGGAAGGGGGAATTAGAGTAGGAGAAGATATTAGTATAATAGGTTGTGATGATATTCCCCTTTCAAAGGAGATTGTGCCTTCTCTTACCACCTTTAAGTGGAATATAGAAGGAATTATTAAAGAGAGTATCCATTTAGTTAATGATATATATATAGGGAAGAGCACTTTAAATAAAAGAGTATTATTGTCGGCTCGCTTAATTGTTAGAGATTCTCTTGTTAAAAGATAGCTTTTTAGGGGTTGACAAATAGGTGTAAGAATAGTGTATAATAAGAATGGTATTTAAATGGTTTGAAAATGGTATAAATAGGGAGGTGAAATCGTAATTAAAAATTTCCTATCAATTAAATTTTTAGAAAGGGGGATTCTTATGAAAAAATTCAAGGTATTTGTGTTAGTTTTAATGCTTACTTTGATAGGTTTAAGTGTAGCTCAGACTTCTAAAATTACTATCTGGTGCTCCGAGAAACAGGTAGAGATACTGCAAAGATTAGGTGAAGAGTTTAAGGCGAAATATGGCGTCAGTGTGGATGTTCAATATGTAGAATTTGGCTCTATAAAATCTAATTTTTTGACTGCAGCTCCTCAAGGTAAAGGAGCAGATATAATTGTAGGAGCTCATGATTGGGTAGGAGAGCTCGCAGTTAATGGGCTTTTGGAACCTATTCCATCATTTAAGGACCAGAAAAACTTCTATGATACAGCTCTCAGCGCTTTTACTTATGGTGGAAAACTTTATGGCTTACCTTATTCTATGGAAGCTATTGCTTTAATTTATAACAAGGATTATGTTAAGTCTGCTCCAAGAAGTATGGATTCATTGATCACAAATGCTAAGAGAGTAAACACTGCATATAAGGGAAAAGTAAGGGGATTTGTAACAAGTGCCGCTGAATTTTATTATGTAGCTCCTGTTTTATTTGGCTTTGGGGGATATGTATTTAAAGATACTCCAAAGGGACTTGATGTAACTGATATCGGACTTGCAAATCCTGGAGCAATAAAAGGGGCAAAACTTTGGAAGAGATTTATAGATGAAGGTCTTTTAACCTCTGGAGATAATTATCAAATAATGGATTCTATGTTCAAGGAAGGAAAAGCAGCAATGATCATAAATGGTCCATGGGCAGTAAAAGACTATAAAGATGCAGGTATTAATTATGGAGTAGCAGCAATTCCTGAAGTTGAAAAAGGTAAGCCTGCAAAGCCTTTTGTAGGAGTTCAAGGATTTATGATTAATGCAAAATCCCCAAATAAAGTTCTTGCAAGGGATTTTCTTGTCAATTTTGTAGCCACAAAAGATACTATGTATAAGATCTATTTAGCAGATCCAAGATTGCCATCAAGAAAAGATGTTCTTCCTCTTGTAAAAGATAATCCAGATATTCTTGGATTTACAAAGAGTGCCGCTAATGGAATCCCAATGCCCAATGTTCCTGAGATGGCAGCAGTTTGGGGAGCTATGAACGATGCTCTGAACTTAATTATTAATGGAAAAGCAACCCCAGAAGATGCTCTTAATAATGCAGTAAAAACTATAAAAGCTCAAATCAAAAAGTAAGTAATAATATGAAAGGGTCCAAAGGAATTGTCCCCTTTGGACCCTTTTTATATTATTTAGGAGGGGATAAACTTTGACTAAGATTATAAAGGTTCTTTTATGGCTTCTACTTGCTATAATGAATGGAATTTTCCTTTTTTCTGGAGTTTATCTTATTCAGAATTCCTATTATGAGCTTGGAATTATAATTCTTGCTGCGCTTTTTTTAATAGACTTTTTCATTTTTAATCCCAAAGCTTATCCTT
>JAKOUL010000022.1 GCA_029776735.1 Dictyoglomota bacterium | reverse complement strand
GGATTACTCATTCTGGATATCAGGAGAGAGTGGAAAGAGTGGAAGTAGAGCCTAATAAAACTAACTATGTTTCTTACTCACTTCTTCCTATCTATGGTAGCTTAAATATAAATTCTAATCCCCAAGGTGCAGATGTATATCTCAATGGAGTTTATCGGGGCAAGACTCCTGCATTTATTAGTGACCTTGCTCCTGGTAGATATCAAATTCAGTTGAGATTAAATGGATATAAAGATTATGTAAGTTTTGTAGATGTTAGTTCAGGCACCACTTCTTACTATAATCTTACTTTAGTACCTCTTTCTGCTACTTTGAACTTCTTTTCAAACCCACAAGGTGCAGAGGTATATTTGAATGGAGTTTATAAAGGAAAGACACCTATTTCTATCTCAGATCTTTCTTCAGGATCTTATGATGTGAGAATGGTGCTTTCTGGATACGAGGAATATAGAGCAAGAGTTGATCTTTCCCCTGGGGAGGTAAGACAAGTTAGTATTACTTTAAATCCTATATCTTCCGAGGTATATATAGATTCACGTCCTCAAGGAGCAAAAGTTATTATAGATGGAAAGTACCAGGGAGTAACTCCTATTACTTTGCGTCTTCCTGAAGGGAAATATAATCTTACTTTAACCTCTTCTGGTTATGCAGATCTAAATAATGATATATATGTAGAGAAAGGTAAGTCTTCTTATTTCTTTGTCCTTTCCTCTTTAACAATTCCTACTAATGTTTACTATCTTAATTTCAGTAAAGGTGGTTATGAGGGTAATCTTCTTGTTAAAAGAGCAGAAAATGTTTTTATAGGTAGTGATGAAGATAAGACCTTTAATCTTTCGGCAAGACCTTCAGGAGTTTTTGAAGTAAGAGTACCTGGACCTTTTAGATTTAAGAATATTGTCCTTAAATTAAATGTTTCTTTCCCAAATAATAATAAAAGAGAAATTGAGCCAAGACTGATAGTATACATAAATGGTAAAAACATCACTTTACCAATTTCTGTAGATGAAAATGGATATGTTGTGCTAAAATGGGATGTAACTTCTTATTTTGTAGTAGATGGAGAGAATTCAATAAGTTTAAACATTATTCCTGAGGCACAAGATAATGTGAGGATCAAGGAGATCATTATAGAAGGGAAATAAAATAACTTTGAGGAGTTTTAGTGAGACTATGTCCTTGTTGTAAAGAAGAGCTTGTTCTTAAGAGAATTCCTGCCCACTATGGTAGATACTTGGAAGTAGACCAGTGTCCTCAATGTGGAGGAATATGGTTTGACAAATTTGAACTTATTGCAGCAAATCCCTATGGAGTAGATAATTTAATTACACCAAAAACATCAGAAAATACATGCTCATCTTTGGGGTGTCCTGTAGATGGGACACCCCTTGAAATTTTAAAAGACTCTATTATACCTAAGGATGTAACTATCTACTACTGTAATGAATGTAATGGAATGTGGCTATCTGCAGAGTCTTTAAAGAAATATAAAGATTTTCAGAAGGATAGATTGGCTAAGAAAAAAGAAGAA
>JAKOUL010000044.1 GCA_029776735.1 Dictyoglomota bacterium | reverse complement strand
CTATCTCAAGATACATCCCTTTTTCGTTAGAAATATCTTTTCTCAAAAAGATTTCCATGTTACTATCATAAAGAGAAACCCAATATACTTTTTTATCTTTCAAATCAACTTTTTTAGTCCATTCATTATCCTTATTCAAAATAGAAAACCCTGAGGGTATTAAATAATCAAAAATCCTTAACTTTGCTTGGAAGTAATCTTCCATGGTTTTATGAAAATCAAGATGATCTTGAGTAAGATTAGTGAAAACAGTACCGCAGAAATTTACCCCCTCAATTCTCTTTAATGAAAGAGCATGAGAGGATACCTCCATGGCTACATGAGTAATATTTTTATCCACCATTTTTCTAAGAAGATCTTGAAGTTCATGAGGCTGGGGAGTAGTAAAATTAGATGAAAAAACTTCCTCATCAATTCTATACTCTATAGTTCCTATAAGTCCTGCTTTAAGACCTTTTTGATTCCAAAAATGGTATAAAAGATTAGTAACAGTAGTTTTACCATTAGTACCAGTAACACCTATTATCTTTAATCGCTGAGCAGGAAAATCATATAGAGCTGATGCCACAATCCCTAAACTTTTAAAGATATCTTTTACTTTAACAAAAAGAATCTCTTCGGCATAAAAAGATGAGGATAAATCTCCTTCATAAAATATTACTTGAGCGCCTTTATTAATAGCATCAGGAATGTACTTTTTACCATCTTCTCTTGTACCAGGAAAAGCAAAAAATATATCTCCACTTTCTATCTTCCGTGAATCTAAGGATATCTTGCCTAAAAAGGGGGGTACCTTACCTTTTATATCTATTATTTCTTCTTTTATATATAAATAAATCTGGTTCCAACTCTTCAATTTATCATCCTCCCATATATAGCCAATTTCTTAGTTAAATCTCTAAACAAAAGCACAGCACTTTCTCTTGCAAATCTACTTACTTTAGGCTTTTCTAACATAATCAGAATACAATATTTTTTATTTTCTAAAAAGAGGTATCCTAAGAAAAAATGGTTATATAACTCAGTATATCCATAAGGTGCTGAAACTTGAGCAGTCCCAGTTTTACCAGCAACATTATATCCATCAAGACCCGCATTACTTGCTGTTCCTCTTTTTACAACTTCCTTCATATAATTTAAAACCTCTTTTGATGTCTCTTCAGAGAAAACTTGTCTCAGATTAGAAGCTCTCTCCTCTAATAATACCTTTCCATCTTTGCTCTCTACTCTTTTAATTATATGTGGCTCTAATAAATATCCGTTATTACCAATACTACTTAGAATCCATAGAGTTTTTAAAGGAGTCAAAGCAATCCCATGTCCAAAACCTATGGTTCCTCTATTTACAACACTCTCTCTGATATTAGAAACTAAACTATCATTTTGAGTCAAAGTTATATCTAAAGGTACAGGTTTATCAACACCCAGAAGTTTAAAATACTTCTCCCAAATCTCAGGTTTAATCTTTTTAGCTAAATAGTAAAAATAAATATTACATGATCTTACTACAGCTTCTTCTAAGTTTACTTTCCCATGAGGTTCCACACATCTTATTATATAATCATCAATTATCTCTTCCCCCCTACATTCTATAATTTTTTTAGGATCTAAAATCTTTTCCTCTAAAGCTATAGCTGTGGTTACTATCTTGAATAAAGATCCAGGTTCAAATAGAGAATAAAGAACATTTTCTTTGCTACTTTGTTCTATAATTTCAGAAAGACTTCCATTTATATCAATATCAGGCAAACTTGCTAACGTTACAATTTCGCCACTATTAAGATCTATGATCCCTATAAAACCCCCCTCAGCTTTAAATTTTTCTACATACTCTTTTAAATAAATTGCAGAAATTTCTTGTAAATTCTTATCTAATGTAAGATATACCTTACTTCCATTTGAAAGATAACCATCTAAGGAGGCTTCAAGTCCATAAAGACCTTGATTATCTACACCTACGAACCCTAAAAGATTTGAGGTTCCAATCTTTAATGGATAGGATCTAAATGGTTCCTCTATAAAGAACAGTTTTTCTCCATCCACATAATTTTTAATCTTACTAACCTCACTCTCTGAAAGGATTCTTTTAATCCAGACAAATTCCAAAGATGAATTCATTTTTTCTTTTAAAGTCTTTGCTGAAATTCCCAGTGCTTTATTTAAATAAGCCAAAAGATCTTCTTTTTCTTTCTGAGATAGTTTTTTAGGATTCATAGCAAGCGACTTTCTTGTAACATTAAATACTAATTCTTCTCCATTCCTATCTAAGATTATGCCTCTCTCCTTTTTTGAGACTGTATAAGCTCTCTTCTCTCCGCTAAACTGGAGACTTATTATAAAACCTTCTGCAAATATTAAAATAACAATCCATAAGGAAAAGAAAATTTTTGCTCTATTTTGATTCATTATTATTTCTGATTATATGAAGATGCATAGTATCTTTCTTTATAAATTTGAGAAATTCTACCACTATTTAACCTAATCTCTACCACATTTTGGGGGTAGCAAAGTCCAAGCTTTGTTGCTTTTTCCTCCAAATCTTTAAAACTTAATTCCTTTTGTATAGTATTTTCTAAAAAGGCTTTTTCTGTCTCAAGAGCATCAATTTCCTTTGTTATCCTAATTACTTCATTTTTTAGATAAGAGACTTTTACATTTAAGAGTACCACTCCTAAGAAACACAAAAAGATGAGAATAACCCCTAAAATTTGTTTCATTTAACTTCCCTCCTCTCCCCCGCTCTCAACTTTGCGCTCCTTGCTCTTGGATTATTTCTAACCTCCTCAAAAGAGGGTTTTGCAACCTTCTTAGTAAGAATATAAAATTTATCTTGATTTTGTTTAAGAAAGGTTTTAACTATACGATCTTCCAAAGAATGATAAGTAAGAAACACTACCCGACCTCTAAGATTAAGTATCTCATGAGTAGTAGATAAAGCTTTTTCAAGATTCTTTAATTCATCATTAACCGCAATTCTTAATGCTTGAAAAACCCTTGTAGCTGGATGTTTCTTACTTCTTGGCACTATTTTCTCAATTAATTCTACTAAATCATTTACCTTTGAAAAGGGTTTTTCTCTTCTCTTTTCTACAACAGCTTTTGCTATTTTTTTTGCATATGGTTCCTCACCAAAATTTTTAAAAATATCTTCCAATTCTTTTTCTGAAAAATTATTAAGAATATCTGCAGCAGTAGCTTTTGTAACCCCTTTGGAAAATCTCATATCTAAAGGTTCTTCTAATCTCTGGAAGGAAAACCCTCTTCCGCTTTCTTCTATATGAAAAGAAGAAAATCCTAAATCAAAAAGGATGCCGTCTACTTTTTGGATATTTAAATCTTCTAAAATCTTAGGTATATAATCATAAGTAGTGGAATAAAGTTTGAAGTTTTTAGCTATCTTTCTTAATCGCTCTTCTGCTATACTTAAGCTCTCCTCATCTCTATCTATCCCTATTAATAATCCTTCATTCTTAAGGGCTTTTAATATTTCTGTACTATGTCCTCCAAGTCCAATAGTAGCATCAACTATTATCTTTCCAGGAGTTACCTGGAGGTATTCCATTACCTTTTCTAACATCACAGGTTTATGTATATACACTACTTCTTCCATAATTCTGCTACCTTATTATTTATTTCTTTCATCTGAGCTAAAATATCCTCTTCTTTATTTAATTCTTCCCATCTTTCCCTTGACCAGATCTCTATATACTTTCCTGCACCATTAAGAACCACATCTTTATTTAATTCTGCATAATCTTTAAGAAAAGACGGAATAAGTATTCTTCCCATTTTATCTACAGAGACTTGAAGAGAACCTGAAAACCAAAATCTGCATAGTCTTCTCATAGCATCATCTGTAGGAGAAAAACTGGTTATAATCTCTGAAAAGGCAGTCCAATCTGCTATAGTGTAAATGTTTATAGATTTCTCAAAACCCTTAGTAATATAAAAACTATCCCCCAAAAGTTGTCTAAATACAGTGGGAATTATGAGCCTTCCCTTTTCATCTAAAGAATGATAGTATTCCCCCACAAACATTAAGAGTTACCTCCAACATCCACCACTTTTTTCCACTTTTTACCACAGTATAACATATCACTTAACAAAATAAAAGAGGAATTTTTATAGAAATTTAAAGGGGTTTAAAAATTGGGTTAAAAGCTGTTTAACTTTTGTTCAAGATTATTAAAAAATTTGAGGAGAGAAAGTAGACCTTAAGCCGAATTCTGTTCTCTCCTCAAAGAGAGTGGCAACCATCTATCTACGGCAAAGATTACTCTTTGCCTCAAGCAGCCAACCCGAGGGTCAGTGGGCCACCTCATCCCCTCCTATTTGGCCTTGCACCAGGTGGGGTTTGCCAAGCCAGAAGGTCTCCCTTCTGCTGGTGAGCTCTTACCTCGCCTTTTCACCCTTACCTGATCTTATGCAGATCAGGCGGTATTTTTTCTGTGGCACTTTCCTTCAGGTCTCCCCTGACTGGGTGTTACCCAGCACCTTGCCCTGTGGTGTTCGGACTTTCCTCAGAATCTTTTGAATCTTTCTCAGATTCTGCGGTTGCCTGGTCTACTTTCTCTCCCTCATAGAGTTTTGTCCAAGGTATAACTTCAAAACCTCTTGAGTCTTCTTTCCTAACAAGTTTCCAATATGGAACCGAATAAGTTACTTTCTTTTCGTAACCACACTCGCAATATAAGGTTTTCTCTTCTAATCCGTCTTCTATAGGAGTAGGAGCCTTAAGCAGCTTATATCTCTCTGATAATACTTTTTTACACTTCGGACAGCGAGGTGTAGTAAAGTATTTTACTGCTTTGTTAATCAGATATAAAACTAATACTGCTACAGCTAAAAATATTACTAATTCCATAAAATCTTCACTCCATCCATAAAATTCTACCACAGTTTGGACAGTTTACAAGTTCACCTTTTCTTGCTTTTTCAAGGGCAATTTTAGGAATTGTCAATTTACAACCTTCACAAACCTCCTTATTTATTATTCTTGATATTGCTCTATTATTCTTTTGCTTAAGTAAAGTCTCAAACTCCTTAAGATCCTCTGAAGGGATATTAGTCTTTTTCTCAGATATCTCATTACTAAGATTTGCTATTTCATTTTTTATTCCTTCAATTTTATCTAAATATTCCTTCTCTTTTTGAGAAAAATCTTCTTTTAATTTTTTAAGTTCACTATCTATACTCCTCTGAAAATTACCTTTTTCTTCTAAAATTACCATCATATCCAAAATCTCATCTTCTACCACGTTAACTTGCTTTCTAAGATCTTCTATCTCTTCTTGTGTATGCATTAACTCTTTTGGATTTCGGAGAGTTAAAATTCTTTTTTCTTCCTGCTGAAGTTTTTCTCTTAGTATTGCTACTTTATCTTCTTCTTCTCCTTGCTTATCTTTTAATTCTCTAATTTCTTTTGTTATTTTTTCAAACTCTATCTCTTTTTCACTGATAGTTTTTAAATTTTCTTCCTTAAAGGAGTTTAATTCTAACTCTATATTATTTAAATTTCGTTCTTTCTCTTTTAATTGAAACATTAAATCCTGAATCTCAAGAAATATTGGTATAAGTTCTCTTTTCATACACCTAAATCCCTTCATCTTTATTTTATATTCTCTTTTAATTTTAGACAAAACGAAGAAAATTTAAAAGAGATAAATATTAGAAAAAAGGCTAAAAGGGGAAATTAGTAAAAGGAATATACGATATTGAGAAAAAGAAAAGGCAGTTTCATCATTGATATTTCTCAGATGCATAAAGAAAAGGGGGCTTTAGGATAAATCCCAAAGCCCACAGTTTAAATTGTTTATTTTAAAAAAAGGAAAGATTAAAAACTACTCTGGATAAGGTTCTGTATTTCCATTTGCATCCATTTTTATTACATATACATCAGTCTTTCCAGCACCAAAGGAGTCTGTAATACCTGCAACAATATATCCTCCATCTACTGTCTGCTGTATGGAATTTGCTGCATCATAATTACTTCCCCCATAGGTCTTATACCAATCTAAACTTCCATCTGATTTAAGCTTTAGTACATATACATCATAATAACCAGCACCAAAGGAACGTGTATCACCTGCAACAATGTATCCTCCATCTGCTACCTGCTGGATAGACCATGCTTCATCATAACTACTTCCTCCATAGGTCTTTTGCCATTCTAAACTCCCATCTGATTTAAGCTTTAAGATATATACATCATAACTAGCACCAAAGTATGTATAACCTGCAACAATATATCCTCCATCTGCTACCTGCTGTATAGAATTTGCAAAATCATGACCACTTCCTCCATAAGTCTTATACCAGTCTAAACTTCCATCTGATTTAAGCTTTAATATATATGCATCATAACCAGCACCAAGAGAATCTGTCCAACCTGCAACAATATACCCTCCATCTACTGTCTGCTGTATGGAATTTGCCCATTCATGACCACTTCCTCCATAGGTCTTATACCAGTCTAAACTTCCATCTGATTTAAGCTTTAAGATATATACATTACCAACATCACCAAAGGAATGTGTGCACCCTGCAACAATATATCCTCCATCTGTTGTCTGCTGTATGGATTTTGCTACATCATCATTACTTCCTCCATAGGTCTTATACCAATCTAAACTTCCATCTGATTTAAGCTTTAATATATATACATCAATACCAGTGTCAAAGGAGTTTGTATAACCTGCAACAATATATCCTCCATCTGTTGTCTGCTGTATAGAATATGCTTCATCATCATTACTTCCTCCATAGGTCTCATACCAATCTAAAGTTCCATCTGATTTAAGTTTTAAGATATATGCATCAATACCAGTGCCAAAGGAGTCTGTCCAACCAGCAACAATATATCCTCCATCTGTTGTCTGCTGTATGGATTTTGCTTGATCAGCATTGTTTCCTCCATAGGTCTTTTGCCAAGTTGTGCCTCCCAAGTTGTTCACATTTACTGCTATACTTGCACTTCCAGAATTATTGATATTATCAATAGCTGCTACTGTTATTGTATGAGTTCCATTTAGTACTTTAGTAGTATCCCAGCTATATTCATAAGGAGCTTCTTTATCTTCTCCTACCTTACTTCCATCAATATAGAACTCTACTCTTGAAACTCCACTTGGAGCTTTCTCTACCTTTTTATTCTTTGCTGATGGAGTTTTATCTACTACTTGAACTTGTATAGAAACTGTTGCAGAAACAATATCTCCATCATGAGGATTTGTAATAGTAATTTGAGGTGCTTGTGTATCTCCTATAGTTACTGTTACTATCTGACTTTCTCCTGTATTTCCAGCTGAATCATATGCTTTTGCTTTTATGCTATGAGTAGAGTTGTATTGAAGAGTATCTGTATCCCAGCTATATTCATAAGGTGCTTGTGTGTCTTCTCCTACCTTACTTCCATCAATATAGAACTCTACTCTTGAAACTCCTACATTATCAGTTGCTGAAGCAATTATATCTACAGGTCCAGAGACTGTTGCATTATTCGGTGGGAAAGTAATACTTACTGATGGTGGAGCTGTATCTTTTGGAGTACAACCAGAAAGAAAAATAAGGAGAAAAGAGACTGTAAAAATCTTGAGGAGAAGAAATTTATTTTTCATCTAATCACCCCCATTAATTATTGATTGAAGAGTCAAAAGTTTGTTTTCTATATAGTGGAAAAAATATTAACTTTTAACCCCTCCATCTATAATTAAATTATAACTTATATTTATTAAAAAAAGTGATTTATGTCACACTTTTAATAAATTAAAAAGAGAAATTCAAAAAGTGCTAATCTTATATCTAAATAAAGTAAGAGGGCATGGTTTTTGTCAATAGGTTTATTAGCTTATTTACACAACCTTGAAGTTTCAGATTTTTTTTAGAGATTTAAAATTAATGGTGGGCGGAGCAGGATTTGAACCTACGACCCCCTGCATGTGAAGCAGGTGCTCTGCCACTGAGCCATCCGCCCTCCCTTTTTTGTTTCCTATATATAAAAGATGGTGGGCCCGCCAGGATTCGAACCTGGAACCAACCGGTTATGAGCCGGCTGCTCTGCCGCTGAGCTACGGGCCCAACTTTCAGAAAGAATTATAAACTATTCTCTCTGAAAGTTCAAGTACTAACTATTATTTATACCTTGGGAAGGTTCTTGAGAGATTCTTCTATCTTTTCTTTTGGATAGAAATAATCCTCTAATTTCCCAGATAAATATTGATCATAGGCTGATAAGTCAAAGAAACCATTACCACTAAGATTAAATAATATAACTCTCTTTTCTCCTTTTTCTTTTGCATCTAAAGCTTCATCAATAGCTACCCTTATTGCATGATTAGCTTCTGGTGCAGGAAGAATTCCTTCTGTCTTTGCAAATGTAATGCCTGCCTCAAAGACTCTTAATTGAGGGCAAGCTCTTGCTTCTATATATCCTTGTTGATGTAAAGCACTCACTAAAGGAGCTACACCATGATATCTAAGACCTCCTGCATGTATCGCCGGAGGCATAAAATTATGTCCTAAAGTATACATCTTAAGAAGAGGTGTGGCTTTAGCCACATCTCCAAAATCATATGTATAAAGTCCCTTTGTAAGGCTGGGGCATGACTCAGGCTCCACTGCAATAAATCTTATTTTCTTTCCTTTAAACTTCTCCCTTACAAATGGGAAGGAGATTCCTGCAAAATTACTTCCTCCTCCCACACATCCAATCACCACATCTGGAAATTCTCCTGCCATTTCCATCTGCATTAATGCCTCTTCTCCTATTATAGTTTGATGCAAAAGTACATGGTTTAAAACACTTCCCAAAGAATATTTTGTGTCATCCCTTTTTACAGCATCTTCAACTGCTTCACTTATAGCAACTCCTAAAGCACCAGGAGAATCAGGATCTTGTTCTAAAATTCTTCTACCTGCCTCTGTATCTTGACTTGGACTTGGTACTACCTTAGCACCCCATACTTCTATAAGAGATCTTCTATAAGGCTTTTGATAATAGCTAACCTTTACCATATAGACCTTACACTCTAAATTAAAAAAGTTACAAGCCATAGCAAGTGCAGATCCCCACTGTCCTGCTCCTGTTTCAGTAGTTAATCTTTTTACTCCCTCCATTTTATTGTAAAAAGCTTGTGCTACTGCAGTATTTGGTTTATGACTTCCAGGAGGACTTCCTCCTTCATACTTGTAATATATATGAGCGGGAGTATCTAAATACTTTTCTAAGTTAATTGCTCTAAAAAGCGGAGTAGGTCTCCAAAGTCTGTAGATTTCCAAAACCTCTTCTGGTATAGGGATATATCTCTCCTGACTGACTTCTTGCTTAATAAGTTCCATGGGGAAAATAGGAGCTAAATCTTCAGGAGAGATAGGCTTCAAAGTAGCAGGATTAAGTGCTACTGGAAGTGGAAATGGCAGATCGGAAATAATATTATACCAATCCTTAGGTAACTTTGATTCATCCAACAAAAACTTTCTTTTATCTGGCATGAAATTCCTCCTTTCTGTAAAAACAAAACTTACTCATATGTACCTCCCCCTTTCAATATTATGGACTATTATATAACAACATCTTGGAAAAAAAAACTAATTTTTATACTTGATATTTTTGTACTTCTATGTTATTTTTACACCAAAAGGGTATAAATTGAGGTGCGGAATGTTTAAAACAATAGAGACTATAATAGCTGACTATAAAGCTGTTTTTGAGAAAGACCCTGCAGCAAGGAATTTTCTTGAAGTAATTTTGTGTTATCCTGGGTTTCATGCTATTCTTTTACATAGATTAGCCCATTTTTTATGGAAGCTTAAAATTCCACTCATCCCAAGACTTATATCTCAGATAAATAGATTTCTTACAGGTATTGAAATACATCCAGGAGCAAAAATTGGCAAAGGGTTTTTTATTGATCATGGTATGGGAGTAGTTATTGGAGAAACCACCGAGATTGGAGACAACGTGTTAATGTATCAAGGTGTTACCTTAGGTGGTACTGGAAAGGAGAAGGGAAAAAGACATCCTACTATAGGAAATAATGTGGTGATTGGCGCAGGAGTAAAAGTTCTTGGACCAATAACCATTGGAGATAATTCAAGAATAGGAGCAGGATCCGTTGTATTAAAATCTGTGCCTCCAAACTGTACAGTGGTTGGAGTACCAGGAAGAATTATTTCCCAGGAAGGGAAAAAGCTTACTTCAAAAGATATGTTAGAACATGGAAATTTTCCAGATCCTGGGTTAAAACTTATTGAAGAACTTAATGCAAAGATTACATATTTAGAAAGTAGAGTTGAGTATTTAGAAAAAATTATAAAAGAAAGAGTTAAAGATTCATGATATAATAACACTGAAAAATAAGTGGTTCCCGGGGGAGCCCCTGATCCGGGGCTGAGAGTGTAGCAGGAGCTACTAACCCTTTGAACCTGATCTGGGTAATGCCAGCGAAGGGAAGGGTTTTTTAATTTAAGGTTCCCTCCTCTTAGCTGGCAGGGAACCTTAAATTTTTATAGGAGGTATAAACCCTATGGGTAATAAAAAGTCTATCCAAATACTCACTGAAGGAGCTTTAAGTGTTGCCTTATCACTTTTGCTGTGGTATATCCGTATTGGAGAAATGCCCCAAGGAGGAAGTATCAGTCTTCAAATGCTTCCTCTTTTCATATTTGCTCTTAGATGGGGGACAGTTCCAGGAATTTTTGTGGGAGTAGTTTACGGAATATTACATTCACTGCAAGATCTTTATGTGGTGCACTGGCTACAATATCTCTTAGACTATCCCATTGCCTTTGGTCTAATTGGACTTGCTGGTATTGTTAAAAACTTAAAAGTTTCAAGAGTAGTAAGTTCATTAATTGCCATTTTATTCCTTTTAGGATCAGTCTTCTTTTATATAAATATATCCTCAGAACTTCCTCAAGCTAAAAATTCTTTGGAAGAGCTGAAATTAAAAGTTGAATCAGTAGTAAATGAAGAGGAAAAAAATGAGATTCAAGGAGAGATAAAAGATTTAGAATTTAAGATAAAGTGGTACCCTATAACAAAAGTTGTGATTCTTATTGTGGGAATATTAGGTGGTGGTCTTCTTTTATATGGAGCTTATTTGAGAAAAAGTCTGGAACCAATAGAATTAGGAGTACTCTTAGGAGGAGCAGGAAGATTACTTGCCCATTTTCTATCAGGTATTATATTCTTTTCTCAATATACCCCACCTGGAACTGCGGCATGGTTGTATTCATTTATATATAACTTGTTTGTTGTTTTTCCAAGTACTTTCATATGTTTACCTTTAGTACTTCTTGTCTATCCAAAACTGAAGCAGGCTATGGAAAATTAGATGAAAATATTAATTTTTG
>JAKOUL010000011.1 GCA_029776735.1 Dictyoglomota bacterium | reverse complement strand
AGTTAAAAATGTCCTCTCTGTAGCTCATTTTGTATTACAAAGAGAGATTCCAAAGAATAAAGTATCGGAGATTACTCAAACTTATCTATCAAATCTTCTTTCTTCAAGTAGTTTAGCCTCAAACATCTCAAATATATATAATCAGACAAAACAAGTAGATCCTACAACAGCATATACTATTTTAAATTATTCTTTCTCTTTGGCATCTTACACTACTAACCTTTTCTTCTTATCTACAAAAGTCTCTTATACATATGTATATACAATAACTTCAAAGGGATATAAAACAACTTCTAATCCTAATTTAAGCTTAACTATTACTGCCACAGGGAAAATTGAAGGATCTGCATATATAGAAAATTTTGCTCGTTATGCCCTATTTACTGATAAGCACACTATGGCGGATGGAACAAAAGTTTGGTTCACATCAGATACTCGTTTTTATGGGCCAGTGCATACTAATGGGAGATTTGCTTTTGCTGATAATCCATTTTTTAGTGATGAAGTTTCTTCAGCTGAAAATGATGCTTATTTCTATCATTATAATAATGGGAATACGGCATTAGCTGCAAACAGCTACCCACCTGATGTTCCTACTTTCCAAGCAGGGTTCACAAGAGGAGCTCAAAAAATAAATCTGCCTGAAAGCACCAACTCTCAACTTATATCGTCTCTTGGAGGAGACCCGGTGAATGATCTAAGTAGCATTACAAGTGAAAATACAAGAAATCAATATATAAGGCGGAAATTAGGGCTTACAGTAAACAATAATCCTCCTTCCAATGGTATATATACTCAAACTATAGTAAATGGTGGAGGTATATTTGTTCAGGGAGATGCAAGCATTCAATTTGGAAAGGATAATCAAGGTAGGGCAGTCTATACAATTACTCAAGGAAGTACTACCAGTGTATTTACTATTGATACAGCTCAAAATAAAACTTATGTGAAGACTGGAACAAATACTATAGAAATAAATGCCATCCCCAATGGGGTAATATATGTTAATGGAGCTACAGATAGTAAAGGAAATCTAACAGATGGAACTATAACCAGTGTTAGCGGAACCATACAAAAGGATCAAGCAATAACTCTTGTAGGAAGAAAGGGTGTTACAATTACTAATCACATAAAGTATGAAGATGATCCTATAAATAACCGTTCTGCTAAAAATATTTTAGGGATTTTAGCGGAAGAGGGAGATATAATTGTAGATCCACCTCGTGATAAGAATGGTAATCCTTCTCATACCGATGCAGATCCAAGTGATCCTGATCTTGATTTTGAAATTGATGCTGTGTTAATGTCACCAAAAGGTGTAGTTCAAGTAAAGGACTATAATAGTCGTACTAGAGGAGGATCTGTCATTCTTAAAGGAGGAATCATTTCCAAAAACTATGGTGCTTTTGGAACTTTTAATAATACAAATAAAACAGGGTATGGAAGAGAATTTTATTATGATTATCGTATGAAAGAAGATTATGCACCACCATCTTTTCCAACCACAGGAAGAACCATATATACCGAAGGGACAGTTGCAAATCCAAAGTGGCTAAAAATAGATAAATGGGAAGAAAAGTGGGAATAAATGAAAATTAAGAAAACTTATATTGTATTAATTATTGTTTTGATATTAATTTTGGTTTTTGCAGTTAATCAGAAGTCTAAAGAATCTACGCCAAGTACTGAAAAGGCTAAAGTTGAAGAGATGCTAAATAAAGAAATAATAGACATTCCCTCTGAAGTTCAAGAGGAAACACCACAAAATGTAGAAGATAATTATGAAGAGAGAGTAAGGAAGATGTATGAAACGCTTCCTCCAGGTGAGGTTATCACTGAATAAGGGGGGAGAAATAAAATGGGAAAGGAAAAAGGTCAGTCTTTAATTAGTTTGATTGTGTTAATGAGCCTTCTTCTGGTGGTTATTGTTGGAGCGACGAATGCTGTATTAACAGGATATATGTTGAAAAAAAGAATAAACGATAATGCAGAAGCTCATAGAATAATCAGAGATCAATTGGAGAATTTAAAAACTTGGGCATCAGTTAAAGAAAATTTTGACAGCTTGGTAGAAACTGATACCTGGGCTTCTATTCCTGCCCGACCTGCAATTCCTAATGTCCTATCCGCTATTCCTGCAGAATCAGCATCTCAAAGGGTGTATACTAATTTTGCAGGAAATGTATTAGTAAATGGAAAGCCTAAGTATGCAGAACAGTTCTTAGTAAAAAATTTCCCCCTATCAGATTCTAAAGGAAATATTAAAATTGCCGCTAAAAATGTTACCATAAGAATATACTATGCTAATTCCCAAGGTAACTATATAGATACCACAAAGCATAAGGAACCATCAGGCTCTGGCATAAAGAGATTTGAAAATCCATTGGCAGAGCTCTCCGATATTATCCAAAATCCAAGTGTAGGGGCGGACTGATATGAAAGAAAAAGGTATGTCACTTACAGAACTTTTGATATCTATGACAGTTCTTTCCATAATATTAGTTGTTATTTGTTCTGTATGGTTTTCTATTCAAAGAGATACCCTTATTCATAAGATAGATAGCGAATTGGAAAGAGGCATATCCTTAGCAACATCCAATTTAAGATCTGATATTCTCAAAGCAACCGTCATATATACGCCAGGGGTAAGTATAACTATAAGAGATAATTCGGGAAGTGTATACGGGGTAGGAAATTACAACTTTGTTACAAACTCCCAAAGCTTGGTAGTTGTAGTTCCTAAAGGGAATAATACATATAGATTTGGTATTTATCTAACAAAACAGAGGACAGGTTCTTTATATGAATCTACAAACCCCGACGCAAAAATCCTTTTATATTATTCTAAAGATCTTTCTTGGAATCCTACTTATTCTCAAGGAAACATTCAAAATTTAGTTACCAGTTTCACCTTTACAAGTGGAGAACCTCCTAAGGTTCTATCTGATTATTTAGCAAGCGATGGATTTAAAGTAAAATATTTTTATGTCTCTGGGGGAAATTTTGTAGAATTAACTACTTTAAACTACACTCCCAGTGTAAGAGTCCAATCAGTAGAGGTATATCTCAGGGCATTAAGAAGATGGGGCAACTTCCAAAGAGAGAGAACTGCGACTATTACATTAGCTCCTACATTCTAATAAAAAGTTACCTTCCTCCTACAATCTTTATTGCGTAATTCTTTCCATTTTTTTGGAAAGTTATTATTTCTTTTTCCATATCTACTTTTACAAGTTTATATCCGTCAAAGGTACTATTTTTCTCTAAAACTGAACCTTTATCCCCTTTTTCTACAATTATAAGTTCCTTCCCATATCCCTGAAGTATTCCTTTCACCTCAAAAGTAGGAGAATCATCATGTTCTACTTTACTTACTACTCCAGTTTTTGGAATTTGTGATAATTCAGGTTTAGAATTAGCTGTACTCTTTTCTTTAACCAGTGGTTTAAAAGGGTCTTCTCTCCCAAGGACTAAACTATACTTTTTATCTATCTTAGGAGTTGTTATCTTCTGTTCTTCCTCTTTTCTTTCTTCTTTTATAACTTCTTTTAAGACCACAGTTTCAGCAGGAATATACTTAAAATCCTCTTTATCTTGTAGAAATTTATCCATATTTGCTACTAAATATGTATTTAATCCTATGGATAGGACTACCATGGAACTTAGGAAATGTTCATACTTTTTCATTTCATCACTCTCCTCCTTTCAATACATATATATCAAATAAGATATTTAATACCAATACATCTCCATTTTTATCTTCCGCTAATATGATTTGATCAAAACTTATAGGGTAACTTTGGGCATACATATCTCTAAAGAAATCTATAAATTGTTGATAACTTGCAGCAAGCTTCAGTTCTATAGGAACTCTCTGAAGTTTTAATGGAAAACCTGGAGGAAGATCAGGTATCTCTTGAAATTCTCCAGGTTTTAATTCAAAGGTTGTAATCTTTAAATTTTCAACAACAGTACTTAAGTCTTTATAAAAGAAAGGAAGCTCTTTTTCTTCTAAGAATAAAAGATTTCTCTCCTGAAATAATAATTTCTTTCTCTCAGATAATTTATTTAAACTATCTCTAAGGATAAGAAGACTTTCCATAGTATTTTCCAGCTCTAATCTTTTGCTTTTATAAACTCTTTCTTTAGCTTGTACTTCAGAAATTTTTGGAAAAATAAATAAGAAGATACCTAATAATAGAGTACAAATAAATATTATTATTGATATTTGCTTCTTACTCATTTCAAATTACTCACTATTCTAAATTTTTGAACGGGAGAGTCTCCTATAAGTTCAAATACAGAACTTTCCAGTTTTACACTGTTTACCAAAGGATACTGGGAGAGAGAAAGGAGAAAATCAGCAACTCCTTCTGTATCAAGACTATATCCTTCTATTACGATTTTTTTGTCCGGAGAGATATCTACAGAAGAAAGCCATACTTTTTTAGGCACGAAGCTTTTAAGATCACTCAAGAATATAGAAGGAAAAGCTATAGTTTCTTTCTTTTGGAGCCAAGATTCTAACGATTGTAACAATAAATTGCTGTCATCTACGTCTTTTCTAAGTTTTGAAACCTCATCGTTATATTTAGAAATTTCAGTTTCTAAATTTGCAATCTTGGAGTTCAGATCTTTTATTTTTAGATTTAAATAAAAATTTACAGGAAATAAAAGAGATATCGCCAATATAAATAGCAGCAGTGATGTAGTAATTAACTCTTTATCAATCTTTATACCTTTCTTTTTTACAAAGTTTACATCAGGAATAATCTTTTCTTTAACAAGTCCTAACCCCATAAGAGGAATATCAAGATTATCTATTATTTCCACAGAATAACTTGAAAGATTCTCTGAAAGTATCTCTGCAAAGGTTTTAAATCTTTCATCTTCTCCAAAGATTGCAATATTTAATGTTTCAGAATTATAAAAAGCACTATTTAAATATGTAATTATCTCTTCTCTCCAACTTGCTATTGCAGATTCCAGATTTAAATTCCCATTATAAGATAGGTCATTTACACCTACACTTAAATTTATTACAGAATTTAATCTTCCATCATCACTAAAAAAGAAGATATCAGTAGTCTCATTACCTATAAAGATTACTGAATCGTAAAGATTTTTTGAAAATAAAATATATCTTAATCCAGAAAAAGATGCGGGTTCTAATCCTATTAATGAGAGACCCAATTTCTCTATGATATTTTCCCACGTAGAGATAATAATCTTAGGCAAGGTTAAGATAAGTAATCTTAACCTTTCTTTTACTTCTTCTAAAGTTGAAAAAGTAAAAGCACCATTTTCTAAACTAAAAGCTTGATATTCTTCTAAATCATCTAAAATTGACATCTCAAGTTCTTTTAATGGCATTTTAGGATATTCGGCACTTCTTACAGAAAAATCTTTACTCTCAAAAGTAATATAAACTTCTTTATCTTTTATGCTATTTTCTTTTAATACAGACCCAAGAATCTGAGATATATTTTCTGCTTCTCCCCTACCCCTATTCCAGAAATCTCCTTCTGGAATATCTATTTCTATTTCATTCTTAAGACTTAATTTTCCTCCTTTTGAGGATATTTCACTTACTTTTAATTTCCCACTCTTCCAATATAATCCAATCATATTTATTCCTCTCTCCATAACGTAATATTTATAGTATAAGGAGAAGTATCTCCAAACCTTGAGCCCTGTAATCTTAAAGACCTTCTATAAGTATAAACTTCACCTGTATATACTACTTCTACTTCACCTGTAGATATTATTTCAAATGTTGGTGAATACCAAATAAGAGACACTGTATATTTCCCTAAAAAATTTGTATCTGATATAGAACCAGATCTTGTAAAAGAAGCGGGAGAGGAAAGCCAAATTACACTATAAACAGCAATTTCTGCCGAACCTTCTGCAAGATAGAGAGCTTGTTTTTCTGTTTTTTGTGCCTCTACACTTCTTAAACTATCCTCCCAAAAGGCTATAAGTCCACCCATAATTAAGCTTAGTATAGCAAATATAAAAATTACTGCAATAAGAATCTGCCCTCTTCTCATTTCTATTTCCTTCTTGAAATAATAGTGATAAGTATACTTTTGCTTTCAAAATTATCACAAGTATTATTATTATTTTCATCATTCCATACCATAACCTTAACTTGTCTTAAATCTCCCAAGTTAAGAGAATTAACAGAGAGACTATAAATGTAAGAGGTCCACCCTTCTGAGGAAAAATTACCTGATAATGGAAAGGATGTATACCAATTTGAAAGTACTGCTGTTCTGTATTCTTCTAATTTTTTTTCTGCAAAATTTATAGCTCTGCTTTCAGCTTTTTCTATTTCATCTGCTATTAGAATATGAGAAAGCCCTACCCCAAAAGAAGCCATGAAGACTCCTAAAATTAAAATTGATACTAAAACTTCTATAAGACTGAATCCTTTCCTCATGGACCTTGTACCTCAATAAATCCTAAGGAATTTATTTTTATAGTAGCCGAATATGGAGCCATTGTTAAAGTTAATGTTGCCTCGGTCCCTATTAAGTTTCCATCTCTATCAAATGTGAGAACTGTTGTAGAAGGAGTTAATGTAAGACCTTCTGGAAATACTCTTTCTACCACAGCCCCTTTCTCATTTGAAAAATTATAAGATGTATAAGTATCAGATTGCTCAATTGAAACAAAAGTAAGACTTCTAGCACTTTTTAAGATTATGGAGTTCTGCCTTACAAATCTTAAATCATCTATAAGCTGTGTTGTAAAATTTTGAAGCTGTATTTTTACATCAGGCTTACTGGCAAAAGAAATCATAGCAATATATGTGAATACTCCTATGAGTCCTATCACTATTAAGATTTCTAAGAAGCTAAATCCCTTCTTCATAATTTATATTTTAAAGAAAATCTAAATTTTACACAATAATCTTAAAAAGAAACTTCTCCATTTTTCAGGAATTTCACTATTCTTTTGGAAAAATGTGTAGAAAGAAGAATCTCCCCTTCAGGATAGATCTTGCCATTTTCAAAATAAAAAGTATATGTATTTGTAGGACTTGTACATCTTATTCCTGATGGGATGAGCTGTGGAAGAAGATAAGTTTTTTTGGAATTCTCCCCATATACCCAATAAAATTGAATGGATTTTGTCTTTGGAGAATAAGAAAAATTATATACTATTCTTTCATTCTTAATTACAGAAAGCTCCATGGCATATTTAGCATTAATGATAATCTCATTGGAGATAATAAAGGCTTGAGTATTCATCCAGAATAAAAGGTTAAAAATCATGTACGAAAGAATGAGAAGTATACTTATAAGTAAAGTATACATTAATGGTCTTTCTATTTTTGAGAGGGAATTTTTAATATTTGTAAACATTTAGGTTTTGTTAAAAAGTTTTTATTGGCTAAAAGTTTTCTTCGGATTTTTTATCATATTTATAAACCCCTTAATAAAATTCTAATAAAGATTATGAGGTAAATAAAAAGCCCCAGAGGATAATCTCTGGGGCTATAGATTAAGACACTTATGGAGCTGTATAGGTTAAAGTATAGGCTTTTGCTTCACCCACATAATAAAGCTCATGAGCATTCCCAGCAGTCCAAGTACTTGGTTGAGTAGCTACCGCAATATATGTCAAAGTGTTATATGGACAAACTGGAATTTCAGAAAAGTAAGTTTGGCTTGCTAAAAAACTGTTGAAGTCAGTCACAGTGGTAGGATATGTGTTATTTTTATTTCTGTAAAGTTCTAAGCTGGTCTTTATGATTGCAATATTTGTTCTCTGTGCATTTCTCTTTGCATCATCTACTGCATCAAAATATCTGGGAAGAGCAACAGCCACAAGAATTCCTAAGATAGCAACCACCACTAAAAGCTCTAATAAGGAAAAACCCTTACTCTTTTTCATTTATTTCACCTCCTTTCATATAATTTAAATAGTTCTTAGTATGCTTAAAATTATATCATAAGGTATTTCCTTTTTGTAAACATATTTTATCTTCTGAAGAGATTTACCATATTGAACATGGGAAGGTACATGGAAAGAGCTATAAAGAATACTACTCCCCCTAAAAACAATGTAAGCATAGGTTCTATGACTGAAGTTAATCTTTTTGTCTGAATCTCTACCTCTCTCTGGGAAAATTTTGCAAATTCATCAAGCATTGCATCAAGTCTACCACTTCTTTCTCCCACAAGTACCATCCTTTTTAAAAGAGGAGTATATAATTCTTCCTCCATAAGGTCTGAGAGATTTCTTCCCTCTAATACCCCTGATAGAATTTTTTGGAGACTTTCTGCATAATAGAGATTTCCTACCACATCTTCTAAGATCTCAATAGACTGAGTTATAAGAATTCCACTGGAAATTAGGATGTTAAAAGTACTGGCAAATCTCGTTAAGATTACTTCTTTCCAAAGCCTTCCAATTTTGGGAATTTTTAATTTATTCTCATCCCACCATCTTTTTACCCTTGGTTGATTGAAAGAGAATCTTATAAGTAAAATAATAACTATTATAAAGATAAATATTAGTAATAAATTGTTTTTTACACCATTTCCTATGCTTAAAAGTATTCTGGTGGGAAGAGGCAGAGGAACATTTGTTCTTCCATATACTCTCTGAAATGTGGGAACTACAAAAGCAAGGAGGAAAATCACTATACCAATAGCTGCAATAACTACAATGGTAGGATAGGTAATAGCTGATTTTACTCTCTCCCTTAATTCATGTTGCTCATCAAAGTATTTTGAGAGTTTTTCAAGCATTATATCAAGACTTCCTGTAATCTCACCTGTTCTTACTAAACTTATAAATATTTTGGGAAAGACATTAGGATATTTAGAAAATGCATCAGAAAGACTTATTCCTGAGTCTACATTTTTCCGTACATCAATTAGAATATCTCTGAAATATGGATTATCAGTTTGATTAGCAATAGTAGTTAGGCACTCAGTTAAAATAATTCCAGAGCGAAGAAGAGTTGCAAATTGAGAGGTAAAACCAACAAGTTCAGGTAAAGAGACAGTCTTTTTATATGTAAGTGTTTTTAAAAAAGAAGAGGCTTCTTTAATAGATACCACATAAAGCTTTTTAGACCTTAAATTTTTTCTTGCTTCTCTCTCAGAAGATGCTTCTATGGTTCCTTTGTAAACTTTCCCCTGAAGATCTTTGGCTACATACTTATAAGAGGACAAAATTTATCCCTCCCCTAAACCTATAACTCTCCTCGCCTCCTCAATAGTAGTGACTTCTGCTAAGACCTTTTCTTGAGCATTATGAAATAAAGTCCTCATTCCTTCTTTTAATGCATATTCTCTTATTTCATCTATAGATGCCTTATTATTTATTAAATTTCTTATTTCTTTGGTAATTTTTAATATCTCAAAAACACCAGTTCTTCCAGAATAACCCGTATAGTTACAGAAAATACAACCCTTACCTCTTGCGAGCTTAACCCTTGAAGCTTGTTCACGATTTAGTCCCAGTTCTTCTATCTCCTCTTTACTTGGGGTATATTCTTCTTTACATGAGAGGCATATAGTTCTCACAAGTCTTTGAGCTACAATTCCAATAAGGGAAGATGCAATAAGGAAAGGTTCTACACCCATCTGGATAAGTCTTATCACTGCACTTACCGAATCATTAGCATGGAAAGTGCTTAATAATAGATGCCCTGTTAAAGCTGCTTCTATAGATGTATTTAAAGTATCGGTATCTCTAATCTCTCCCACCATTATTATATTAGGATCAAGTCTCAGTATATTTCTTAGACCTGTTGCAAAATCTACTCCAATTCTTGGTTGTATTTGAATCTGGTTAATCCCAGAAAGCTCATATTCTACAGGATCTTCCAAGGTAATAATATTTTCTTCAGGTCTATTAAGTACATTTAAAGCAGAATAAAGGGTAGTTGTTTTTCCACTTCCTGTAGGACCTGTAACAAGGAGCATTCCTAAGGGTCTTTTTATTAGACTTTCAAAAACCCTAAGCTCGTAATCTCCCATTCCTAATCTATCAAGTTCAATTAATACTTTTGTCTTATCAAGAAGCCTTATTACTACCATCTCACCATGATTAGTTCCTATAGATGCTACTCTGAGATCAAAAACTCTGTTTTCGTACCTATATGTGGCTCTTCCATCTTGAGGACGCCTTCTCTCTGCAATATCCATTCCAGAGATTACTTTTACTCTTGTTACTACTGCGTCTTGAATCTCCTTAGGGATATTCATTATGTCATACAGAATACCATGTATTCTGTACCTTACTCTTATCTCTTTTTCTTGAGGATCCAAATGAATATCACTGGCATTCCTCAGTATAGCTTCGTTAAGAATAGAGGATACAAGCTTTACGATTGGTGCTTCCTCTACAGTAGTAATTGGAGCTTCAATTATAGGCTCAAAGGGTGCTAATCTCTGGAAGTCTTGTACTACAGATAAAGTGGTTTTTTCTAAAGGAAAAAGTTTTGACATGATCTGGTTAAATTCTCTTTCGGTAGTTATAAAAATTCTTACTGGAGCTTTTACAATTCTTCTTATTTCGTTAATTATTACAGGATCAATAGGGGGAACTACGGCAATATGTAAAACTCCCCCCTCTCTTTTTATAGGAATGAAATTATATTTCCTAAGAATACTCTCGGAAAAGCTCTCTACTAATTTTTCATCTATCTCTACTTCCGATGGAGAGATATATGGAATCTCACTCTGTCTTTCTAAAACCTTACCTATATCTTCAGGTTTAACATATCCTCTTTCAATTAATATCTGCCCTAATTTAGCACCAGTTTTTTTCTGCTCTTCAAGAGCTTTCTCCAGTTGCTCTTTTGTAATAAGTCCTTGTTCTAAAAGATATTCACCTAATGGTTTTTTCTCTTTCATAGCTTTTCAAGGGTTTCCTCAAGAAGATTTTTTACTATATCAAGGCTTGCCCTTCCTTTTGTCTCCTTCATCACCTGTCCTACTAAGAAGTTTATCACTTGCTTTTTCCCTTTTTTCCAATCAGAAACTGCTCTTTCATTATCTGATATGACTCTCTGAATAACCTCCTGTAAGTAAGAAAAATCAGAAACAACTCTTAATCCTTCCTTTTCAATAATCTTTTCAGGTTCTTCTTGAGTACTAAGATACTTTCTTAGGACATCTCTTGCTGTAGGACGTGTTATTTCATTTCTATCTACCATCTCTATAATTTTCACAAACTTGGAGGGTTCTATTTTTAAATTTTTAAACTCTAATTTGTTATCATTTAAATAGTTTAAGATCTCCCCAGAGATCCAATTCACAAGGTTTTTGATATTATTATATATTTTGATGGTCTCTTCAAAAAAATCTGAGAGTTCTCTTTCAGATACAATAATTTCTGCATCTTGAGGAGAAAGTCCTAAGGTTGTAATATAATATTTCCTTCTTTCTTGAGAAAGTCTGGGAATCTCTTTTTTAATCTCTTCCACCATAGATTCTGATATTAAAAGAGGTGGGAGGTCAGGTTCTGGAAAATATCTATAATCCTCAGCTTCTTCTTTTCCACGCAAACTCACTGTTCTCTGATTTTTTTCATCCCAGTGTCTGGTTTCTTGTATAATTTCACCACCATTTTTTAGTATCTCGCTTTGTCTTACTATTTCATACTCCAAAGCCTTTTCCAAGGAATAAAAAGAATTAATATTTTTTATCTCGGTCCTTGTACCTAATATCCCTTCTTCTGTTTGAATAGATATATTAGCATCACATCGTAGAGATCCTTTTTCCATATCTCCACTACTTATTCCAAGATATCTCACTATAAACCTTAATTCTTGAAGGAATAATCTCGCTTCTTTAGGAGAATTTATGTCCGGCTCTGTAACAATCTCAATAAGAGGTATCCCTGCCCTATTAAAATCCACAAAGCTATAATCTGATTCAGCAAGCCTATCCCCTACTCCCATATGAAGAAGCTTCCCTGCATCTTCTTCAAGATGAATTCTTTTAAGTCTAATTCTTTTAGTTTCTCCATCTACATAGAGCTCTAAATAACCATTTTTAGCAATAGGTAAATCGTATTGTGATATTTGATATCCTTTTGGAAGATCAGGGTAAAAATAATTCTTTCTATCAAATTTTGAATAAGAAGAAATTTTGCAATTTAAAGCTATACCTGTCTTTATTGCATATTCCACTGCTTTTTTATTTAATACAGGAAGCACTCCTGGAAGTCCCATACATAAAGGACATACATTTGTATTTGGTGGAACATTATCATGGTTTGTACTGCAAGAGCAGAAAAGTTTTGTCTTAGTGGACAATTGAGCATGTACTTCAAGCCCTATTACCGGTTTTAGCATAGTTATTTCTCCTCCTTTTTGGGGAGAGGTGGAAATTTATCAGAGAGATCTATATTTTCCTGATAAGCATAAGCAAATTGAAGAAGTTTATCTTCAGAGAAAAAGTTCCCCATAAATTGAATACCTACAGGAAGGCTATTATAAAATCCTGCAGGCATAGAAATTGCTGGAATTCCTGCAAGATTTACTGGTATAGTCATAATATCAGTGAGATACATCTGAAGAGGATCTGAGATTTTCTCACCAATTTTAAACGGAAGGATGGGACTCGTGGGAGATACAATAATATCAACTTTTTTAAATGCTTCTTCAAATTCCATTTTAATAAGATTTCTAACCTTTGCAGCTTTTAAATAATAGGCATCATAATATCCTGCACTTAAAGCATATGTCCCTAAGATAATTCTTCTTTTTACCTCACTTCCAAAACCTTTTCCACGAGTAGCTTTATACATAGAGATTAAATCTTCAGTATTATTTTCTCTATATCCATACTTAACTCCATCATATCTTGCAAGGTTTGAACTTGCCTCAGAGGTAGCTATAATATAATAGACTGATAAAGCATAATCTACTGATGGAAGTGATATTTCTACAGTTTCAATCCCTAAGTTTTTGAGCACTTCAAAAGATTTCTCAAGTACTTTTAGCACCTCTTCAGAGACCCCTTTTTGCCAGAGCTCCTTAGGAATACCTACTTTCCATCCTTTCACTGTTTTTCCAAGATTTTCTAAATAATTTGGAATATTATAAGGAGAAGAGGTGGAATCTTTTGGGTCATGTCCAGCTATAACTTGCAAAACCTCTGCTACATCTTCTACTCTTCTTCCAAAAGGACCAATTTGATCCAAAGAAGAAGCAAAAGCTACCAGTCCATATCTTGAGACAAGCCCATAAGTGGGTTTTAGTCCGATCACACTTGTAAAAGATGCGGGAAGTCTTATAGACCCACCAGTATCAGATCCTAAAGAGATAGGGGCTTCCCCAGAAGAAACACATGCTGCAGAACCTCCACTGGATCCTCCAGGAACTCTATCAAGATCCCAAGGGTTTTTAGTAACACCAAAAGCAGAATTTTCTGTGGAAGAACCCATAGCAAATTCATCAAGATTTGTCTTTCCTATTATTATTGCTCCTGCTTTTTTTAGTCTTTTAACTACTGTAGCATCATAAGGCGGAATGAAGTTTTCAAGAATTTTAGAAGCACAAGTAGTAGTAATTCCCTTGGTTAACATATTATCTTTAATGGCAATAGGAATTCCATAAAGGGGAAGATCAGAAGGTTCTTCTTTCAAACTTGTGAGTTGTGCTTCAATCTCTTTATAAGGGACATTAAGAAATGCATGAATATTTGGCTCCCATTCTTCAATTTGTTTAAGATAATGTTCAACTACTTCATATACTTTTAATTCTTTATTTTGATATAGCTTTTTTATATCTTTTACGCTTTTCATTCCTCATCTCTTTTCATTATTCTTGGAATTTTAAAACAGTTCTCCTCTAAATCAGGAGCATTCTTGAATACATCCTCTTGATTCATACTTTCTGAAACTTCATCTTCTCTCCATATATTAGAAAGGGGTAAAACATGAGCCATAGGCTCTACATCACTCGTATTTAATTCTTGAAGTTTTGCAAAATAGTTCAGTACATCTTGTAATTGTTTTGCATAGAGCTCTTCTTCTTCAGATGTTAAATAAAGTCTTGCAAGGTGAGCAGTCTTTCTAATTTGTAATAAAAAATCTTTCTCCTTCATATTTCACCATCCGATTTATTTAAATAAAAACCCTTCCTTTTATGGAAGAGTTATAATAAAATTTCTTAGATTTGGTGCCGAGGCCGGGATTTGAACCCGGACGAGCTTGTGCCCATAGCACCCTCAATGCTACGTGTCTGCCAAATTCCACCACCTCGGCATACTCTGAAATAGATTATATAGATCAATACTTTTTATGTCAAGATTTTGAAGAAGACTTATTCTCTACTTTTTCTTCTTTTGTTTCTTTATTATTTTCTATAGATCTTGTTTCCTTATCCTCAAAACCCCATAATTTCCTTATTTCTCTTTCTATCTCCTTCGCAAGCTCTGGATTTTCTTTTAAATATGCTTTTGCATTTTCTCTCCCCTGCCCTAATCTTGTATCTTTATAGATATACCAAGTTCCACTTTTTTCAATAACCTTTGTTTCAACACCGGTATCTAATATACATCCTTCTCTGGATATTCCTTCGCCATATATAAGTTCAAATTCTCCCTCTTTAAAAGGTGGAGCTACTTTATTTTTAACTATCTTAACCTTTACCTTGGTTCCCGTAATTTCACTGCCTTCTTTTATTGATTCTGCTTTTCTTACATCTATCCTCACTGAAGCATAAAATTTAAGAGCTCTACCACCCGGGGTTGTTTCAGGATTTCCAAAAAATACTCCTACTTTCTCTCTAAGCTGATTTATAAAAATAGCTACAGTTTTTGACTTGCTTATTGCACCTGTAAGCTTTCTCAGAGCCTGAGACATAAGTCGTGCTTGAAGCCCGATGAAGGCATCTCCCATTTCACCTTCAAGCTCTGCTCTTGGTACTAAAGCTGCTACCGAATCTACAACTATAACATCTACACTTCCGCTCCTTACAAGTATTTCTGCTATCTCCAATGCTTGTTCTCCTGTATCAGGCTGAGAAATAAGTAGATTTTCAAGATTTACTCCTATTTTTTTAGCATAATTAGGATCAAAAGCATGTTCCGCATCTATAAAAGCTGCAATCCCACCTTCTTTCTGAGCAGATGCAATTATTTGAAGACCTACAGTAGTTTTTCCAGATCCTTCTGGACCAAAAAGTTCTATTATTCTTCCTCTCGGGACTCCTCCAACTCCAAGAGTATAATCTAATGTAAGGATACCAGTAGGAATTACCGCTACTTCGTATCTTTCATTACTGCCAAGTTTCATTATAGAACCTTTACCAAATTGTTTCTCAATTTGAAGCATGGCAGCTTCTAAAGCTTTTTCTTTCTCCATAATTTTCATACCCCTCATTATTTTTGTTAGCTTATTATATCAAGCCTAAAAATTTATAACAAGTTAAATTGAATCCCTTCATCTATCTCATGTTTTAGCTCATGAGATAAGAGAGAAAGTAAACCTTCTTTTGGAGACTTTCCTTCGTATAATACTTTATAAACTTCTTCAGTTATAGGCATGTAGATCTTATTTTTCTTAGAAATCTCGTATGCAGACTTCACTGTATAAACTCCTTCTGCTACCATACCATGAAGCTCTTTTAAAGCTTCCTCTAAAATCTTACCCTCTGAAATAAGTTTTCCTATCCTCCAGTTTCTACTTAAAGGACTAGTCGCAGTTAAAATAAGATCGCCTAAGCCAGAAAGCCCTAATATAGTAAAAGGATGTGCCCCAAAGAACATTGCAAATCTATTTATTTCCACAAGTCCTCTGGTTATAAGACTAGCTTTAGCATTATATCCAAAGTCTAAGCCATCAGAGATACCTGCAGAAATAGCGATCACATTTTTAAGAGCACCCCCAATTTCAACTCCTACTAAATCATCACTTCTATAAACTCTCATAAAGCTGAGGTTAAAAATAGCTTGTAACTTTTTAGCTACCTCAATGTTCTGAGACGCAACAACTAAAGCACATGGGCGTCTTTCAATAACTTCTTTCGCAAAACTGGGCCCTGAAATTGTAGCTACTTTCTGTTCTGAAACATTTAATTCTTCAGTAATTATTTCGGAAGGTCTCTTTAAAGAACCGATTTCTATACCTTTACCTGTATTCACAAAATATGGTATGCTTTTTAGATGATCTTTGGAATTTCTTAGAAATTCTCTTAATCCCTGAATAGGAATGCTAAAAACTGCTATTTGAGGATTATATGTGGCTTCTTCTATATCAGAAGTAATCTTTAAATCTGAATTTAATTTGTATCCTGGTAAGTAAAACATATTTTCCTTAGTTTCAGAGAATTTTTTTGCTTTCTCTCTATCTCTTACCCATAGACATACAGAATATCCTTTCTCTTGTAAGATATCTGCAATAGTAGTGCCCCAACTTCCTCCTCCCAAAACAGAGATCTTTATTTTTTTATCTTCCAATTTAGTTTATGCTCCTCTCCTTTTAAGAGTCTTTTAATATTTGGAATATGACGATATATGATAAATAAACAAATAAGAGTGACTCCTATCAAAAATTCCTGAGGAGGATTTTCAAAGAAATATAAAAAAACCGGATAGAGAATAGCACAAGTAATAGATGCTACAGATTTGTATTTGGTAATACCTGCAATTAATACTCCTATTATAAGTATTAATAAAGATACCTTAGGAAAAAGATATAAAAAAATACCAAAAGAAATACCTACACTTCTTCCTCCGTGAAAATTAGCAAATATAGGAAAGGAATGTCCTACTACTGCCGCAATGATACAAAGAATAATAAAGATATAATCATTAGGCATATAAGTTTTAGCAATATGAACAGCAAGTATTCCTTTTCCTGCATCCATCACTGCAACAAGAATAGCAGGAATCCAACCAAGTACTCTAAATACATTTGTAGCACCTAAGTTACCACTTCCATAGTTTCTTACATCTATATTTTCCCAAATTTTGCCTATAATTAAAGCACTGGGAATAGAGCCTAATAAATAAGAAAGAAGAATTAGAAAAAATTTCATTTTTCGCTACTCCTTTTTCTAACTTCTATTTTTATTGGTGTTCCTGTAAAGGAGAAGTAATTTCTTAAATATTTCTCAAAATATTTTTGAGCATTTTTACTCATGGCTTCAGGCTCATTTACAAAGAATATAAACTTAGGAGGTGCTATATCTACTTGAGTGGCATAGTAAATTTTAAGAGTTTTTCCTTTTTTTGAAAAATTCACTTTTTCTAAGGATTCCTGAATAGCTCTATTTACTTGAGCTGTTGGAATTCTCATATTTCTTACCTGATATAATCTTTCTACCCAAGAGATTATCTTTTTTACATTATATCCAGTAATTGCAGATGTAAAGATATAAGGAAAATAATCAAAGGGTGCTAATAAGTATTTCAATCCTTTTTCAAACTCTCTTCTTTGTTTTAAAGAAGGAATTAAATCTGTTTTGTTAAAAACAATTAAACAGGATTTACCTTTTTCTTCTATATAACGAAGAATCCTTTTTTCTTGCTCTCTTAGTCCCACAGAGAGGTCTATTACCATTATTGCCACATCCACTCTCGTTATGGTTCGTAAAGCTCTTCTTACTGAAAGTTCTTCAAGCCCCCTCTCTACTCTCGCTGGACGTCTAAGTCCGGGAGTGTCAAGAATCATAAACTTTTTCCCTTCAAATTCCCAGAGAAGATCCACCACATCTCTTGTAGTACCAGCTACTTCACTTACAATATTTCTATTCTTACCAATTAAAGTATTAATAAGAGACGATTTACCACTATTAGGTCTTCCCACAAATGCAAATTTAACAATATCCTCTTTTTCTTCTTTTTTCTTTATTTCAGGAATTAAAGAGACTACTTTATCTAAAAGCTCTGTAATATTTTGCTTATGTAAAGCAGAAATAGGAAAAGGATCTCCAAGCCCTAAAACTGTATATGGGGAAAGATAAACTTCAGAGTCTATCCTTCCTTCCATTTTATTTACCACTAAAATAATATCTTTACCTGAATTTCTCAAAAGATCAGCAAAATCAAAATCAAGGGCAGTAAGCTCATTTCTACCATCTACTACAAATAATATAAGGTCACTTATTTCTATCACTTCTTCTATCTTCTCTATTATAAGATGACTCAGATTATCATCTAAACCCCACCCTGCAGAATCTATAAGATAAAAATATTTTCCTTCATATTCACACAAATGTATTAGAGGATCTCTTGTAACTCCTGGTTTACCCGATACTATGGCTTTTTCCTCACCAGCAATCCTATTAAAAAGTATAGATTTCCCTACATTAGGTTTTCCTACTATACTAATGATAGGAATATCTTTTTCTAAACCAAATGTATCTCTAAGGGATACCACTCTCTTAATACTTTTAATACCTCCTCTACAAAGGAATTAGGTGTTGAAGTCCCTGTAATAATACCAACGTTATTTTTTCCTTCAAACCAATCTTTTTTAATTTCCTCTACTCTTTCTACATAGTAGGAAATCACTTTCTTTTGAAGAATCTCATATAGTCTTCTCGTGTTAGCACTATTTTTCCCACCAAGTACTAACGCAATATCAACCATCTCTGACAAAGTTTTTGCCTTGTTTTGTCTCTCTTCAGTTTCAGGACATATGGTATTAAATATTCTTATCTCCTTTCCCTTTCCCAAGATAATTTTTAAAATTTCCTGTACTCCCTCCCAACTTTGAGTGGTCTGAAATACTATCCCTATATTGGGATAAGACCTTACATATTCTGCATCTTCTATATCTTCCACTACACATCCCTTTCCTTGGGTATAACTCATAATACCTATAACTTCTGGATGTTGTCTCTCTCCAATTATAATTACCTTATATCCATTTTTAGTAAGAAACTCAGCGAGTTTTTGTACTTTCTTAACCAAAGGACATGTGGCATCAAATACTTCATTATTATTCAATTTATGTTTTTCAATATCTTCTTGAGGGAGACCATGAGCCCGTACAATTAATCTCTTATTATAAGGAGTTTCATTGGAATCCCACATTTTTATTCCTTTTTCTGCAAGCTCTTTTATTACTTGTGGATTATGTACAAGAGCACCTAAGGTATAGACTTCACCTTTTTTTGAAAGGATCTCTTCGGCTAAAGCTATAGATTTTTTTACTCCTGAACACCATCCATATGGTTCTACTATAAAAATATTCATACTAATAGTTCTAATATAGCTGTTCTTATTTCTTCATTTAGCTTCTTAATCTGCTCTTTAGTAGGTTTTAAAACCTTTAGTACCTTAATAGGTTTTCCTATCCGCACAATGATATTTCCCTTTATATTTGGAAGAATTTGTTTTCTCTGCCATATTTTTTCAGTACCTTTTATTCCCACAGGTAAAATTGTAAGTCCATACATAAAAGCTAACGTAGCAGCACCATCCTTAAAATCAAGAAGCCCTTTTTCAGGATTTTCATTTCTTGTTCCTTCAGGGAATATTACCATAATTTCTTTATTTTTAACAAGGCTCTGAATTTTTCTCCAAGTCTTAAATTTAAAATCTTTCCTATCTACATCTATTGCTCCAAGCCATCGTAATAATGGATTAAATAATGGTATCTTAAATAATTCTTTTTTAGCAAGGTAATAAAGTCTATGATTAAAAATAGCTCCTATTACAAAAGGATCTAACATACTTGTATGATTAGCAACTAAACTAAAAGGTGGGGGTGGAATATTTTCTCTTCCCTCCACCTTGTAATTCCAAACAATTTCTAAAATACTCCGAACTGTGAAAGCTGTGAGTCTGTAAAAGAAAGCAGAAATTCTCTTTTTCATTTTGTTAATTCCTCACTAACTGATTTATTTATAACTCCCATAATTCTTTGAGTAAAGAACTCTTCAGTTTCTTTATCAGGTATTCCAGCAAAATATAAAGGTCTGTGAAAAATAACTTTAACTTTACCTTTCAAATGAGGAATTCTTTTCCCTGGGGGCCAGATTTTTTCGGCACCTACTACTGTGGTAGGAATAACAGGAACATTTGTTTTTGCTGCAAAGTAACCTATACCACGTTTAGGTGCAACTTCTATTTTTTCATCTCCTAATCTGGTTCCTTCTGGAAATATAAGTAATATTTCTCCTCTTCTTATAACCTCTAATGCATCTCTGACAGCAGAAACGTCAGTGCAAGCTCGCTTTACAGGAATTCCTCCAAGATATTGAGCAAATCTCCCCCATATAGGATATTTAAACCTCTCTATCTTACCTAAAGCCTTAATAGGGCGAGGAATGCTTACTGCCAGTGTAAACACGTCTAAACTACTTCTATGATTAGGTGCAATTATTGCTGCTCCATTTAAAGGAATATTCTCTATACCATAGACTTCAATATGGTATAGCAATTTAAAGAGACCTTTTATAAAATCTGCTATCCTGTTATAAACTAAATTTTGAAATCTGCTATTATAGCTCTTCCTTTTCATAAGGAATCCCATCAGCTGCAGGAGACATTGCCTTCCCTACTGCTCCTGCAAGTACCAACATGGTAAGTATATATGGAATCATCTGGATAAATTGGGTGGGTATACCTATTCCTTCTAATCTCATCCTTACTGCTTCAGCTATACCAAATAGAAAACATGCTCCAAAGGATCCTATAGGATTCCACTTTCCAAAGATCATAGCTGCTAATGCGATAAATCCTCTTCCTCCAGTCATATTTTCTACAAATACCCTCGCATGTTCAAGAGAAAGAAAAGCTCCTCCAATGCCACCTAAAGCGCCACTTATTAAAACACCTATATATCTATATTTGTAAACATTTACCCCAAGAGTATCTGCTGCCTGAGGATTTTCTCCAACAGATCGGAGCCTTAATCCAAATACAGTATTATATAATATGTACTGAGATAAAATTACTATGATAAACATAAATACAATTAACGGGGAGAGACTCTTAAAAACTAAACCAATTCCTGGTATATCTGAAAGAATTGGAATACTCCAAGGTTCAAATCCTTTTATATGAGGAGAGGAGCCTGCAGCTTTAAAGATCAATCGGGAAAGAAAAGTTGTACCTCCTGCTGCTAACATATTTAATGCAGTTCCACTTACTATCTGATTAACTTTAAATTTAATAGAAACCACTGCATGGATTAATGCAAGACCCATACCAGCTAAGATGGAGAAAAGTATTCCCACTAATGGACTTCCAAAAAAATAAGTACCAACTGCAGCAAAAAATGCACCTATAAGCATTATGCCTTCAAGAGCTATATTCACTACGCCACTTCTTTCAGAATAAACTCCTCCAAGAGCAGCAAAAGCAAGAGGAGTGGTCATTCTAAGTGCTGAAGTAAGAGTTTCCCACGCAAAAATTGATTCAAGCATACATAGCCTTCCTCCTTTGTCTTCTTAAGAAACGCAAAAGTATTTCATTCCCTATAGCAATAGTTAAGATTATCACAGCCTGAAGAATTGAGATAATCTCTCGTGGAATATGAGTAAAAATATCCATTCCTATAGCCATACGATCCAAAGCTCCAAATAGAAGACCAGAAAAAATAATTCCTACGGGATGATTTCTTCCGAGAAGAGCTACTGCTATACCTGTAAACCCAAGTCCATGGGAAAAATTATCCAAGAATCTATATCTATATCCTAAGACATCATTTATACTTGCAAGTCCTGCCATAGCACCACTTATCAGCATAGTTACTAATATTATACGTTTTACATTTATTCCTGCATTTTCAGAAGCATGAGGATTTGACCCTAAAGCTCTTATTTCATATCCCAATTTACTTTTCCAAAGAAGATAATAAGTAAAAACTACTGCTAAAATTGCTACAATTAATGAGGCATTCAGAGGATTGCTATTAGGAATGTTAATTCCAATACTCTGGAAAAAAGGAGCAAGCTTAGGTAAGGTTGCAGACTCTGGAAGTTTTGCTGTTTGTGGAAGAGGATATAAAACACCTTTTTCCCTAAAAGGGTTTATTACTAAATAGTTAGTTAATGCATAACCTATCCAGTTCATCATTATAGTATTTATAACTTCATGAGCTCCAAGTCTTGCTTTTAAGATACCAGGAATAAAAGCCCAAAAAGCACCCCCTAAAAGAGCAAAGATGAAAACAATTGGAAGGTGCAAAAAGGCAGGGAAAAATGGAGCAATATAAACTCCTGAAATCGCTGAAGCGAGTCCCCCTACAAGTATTTGTCCTTCAGCTCCTATATTAAAAAGCCCACCTTTAAAGCCAATAGCTACTGCAAGTCCTACTAAAATAAAAGATGTAGCATTAAAAAGTACATATCCCCAGCCATTAGCATTCCCTAAAGCAAAGCTTATTACTTCTCGGTAAGTCTCAATAGGATTATGACCAAGAAGTAAAATGATTATGCCACCGAAGATGAGAGCTAAGAAAGTTGATACTATAGGGCTTAAAATATTGAGAAAAAGCTCTACAAGATTCTCTTTATTTTTCAAAGTAAAACCTCCCTCAAATTCTCTTGTCTTTTTACCCCTGTCATGTAATATCCTAACTCTTTTTCATCAGCTTCTCCTTCTAAGAATGCTCCTACAATTTCACCATTATACATAACTAAAATTCTATCGCTTAAGTTCAGTAGCTCATCTAAATCTGCTGAAACAAGTAAAATTGCTTTCCCTTCTTCTCTAAGTTTTACTAAAAGTTGATGGATAAACTCTGTAGCTCCTATATCAAGACCCCGTGTTGGTTGTGAAGCTATTAAAAATTCTGGAGAAAAACTTATCTCTCTTCCAGCTATAATCTTTTGTTGATTACCACCTGAAAGATTTCTTATTGGAACTTTAATATTTGGAGTCTTTACATCATACTCTTTTACTATTTTTTCTGCATGCTCATTTATTTTTTTATAGTCTAAAAACACGCCTTTTGAAAAATCCTTAAAAAAGTGAAATCCTAAGACACTATTCTCTGCTACTGAGAAATCTAAAATTAACCCTCTTTTATGTCTATCTTCTGGAATATGCCCTATATTAAGACGTCTCTGTCTCACAGTTTCCTCTGTAATATCTTTTCCCTTAAATATAATCCTTCCTTTTTTAATAGGTAAAAGCCCTACTAAACCTTCCACAAGTTCTGATTGTCCATTTCCTTCTACACCTGCAATTCCTAAGATTTCACCGCCTCTTATATTAAAAGAAACTCCATTTACTGCCCAATTTTCTTTTCGTCCTTTTATCCATAAATCTTCAATTCTTATAATTTCCTCTCTTTTTTCAACTTGATTTTTATCAATTTTTAGAAAGACCTCTCTTCCTACCATAAGTTGGGCAATTTCTTGCTTTGTAGTATTTTTTGTCTCTAAAGTACTTACTACCTTTCCTTTTCTCATCACAGTAATACGATGAGATATATCTAAGACTTCATTTAACTTATGAGAGATGAAAATTATCGTCTTCCCTTGAGAATTCAATTTTCTAAGGACCAAAAAAAGCTCTTCTATCTCTTGCGGAGCAAGTACTGCTGTAGGTTCATCAAGAATTAGAATGTCAGCACCCCTATATAATAACTTCATAATTTCAACCCTTTGAGCCTCTCCTACCGAAAGGTCTTCTACTTTTGTATGCAGATCTATATTGAAACCAACACCTTCTGAGAACTTCTTAACCATCTCTTCAGCTTTTTTAAAATTTAGAAATGGACCATTTTTGGGTTCTGCACCTAAGATTATATTTTCAAGCACTGAAAAGGGTGGAATAAGCATAAAATGTTGATGTACCATACCAATTCCTAAAGCTATAGCATCTTTCGGATCGTTAATTGTTACCTTTTTCCCTTTTATGTAAATTTTTCCCTTATCTGGTTTATATAAGCCATCAAGTACCTTCATTAAAGTAGATTTCCCAGCCCCATTTTCTCCTACTATAGCATGAATTTCTCCTGCATTTATAGATAAATCTACATTATCGTTAGCGATAACATCTGGAAAAATCTTCGTAATTCCTTCAAGCCTTATAATTTCTTCCACAAAGAGACCTCCTTAAATATCTCTCCCTGCCAAAAAATGGCAGGGAGAGATAAGTATTTACTACTTCAAATATTTTGCTTTAAATTCCTCAAAAGTTTTATCATCATATGGAACTACAATTTTTCCTGATATTATATCTTTATTAATGCTTTCAACTTTTGATCTTACTCCTAACGGGATCAGGTTTGTTTTCTCATAGTCCACACCCTTATTTGAAAGTCCAAAAGTTCTGACACCTGCTTTAAATTTTCCCTCCTTAACATCTTTAATAGTTTCAAATACAGCTACATCTACTCTCTTTAACATACTTGTTATGATCCTATCAGGCATAATCCAAGATTGAGCAGAGTCTACTCCTATAGCATATTTCTTTGTCTCTTTAGCTGCTTCAAAAACTCCTTCTCCAGAAGCTCCAGAAGCATGATAAATTATATCTGCTCCTTGCTTATATTGGGCTAAAGCAAGTTCTTTCGCTTTTACTGGATCTTTAAAGGCATCCCCTGTTACTCCGATATAATTTATGAGAACCTTAACTTTTGGATTTATATACATAGCTCCTGCTTTATATCCTACTTCAAACTTATGGATAAGAGGCATATCCATTCCACCTACAAAACCAATCACATTACTCTTAGTCATCAATCCTGCGATTATACCAACTAAGAATGAACCTTCATGCTCATTAAATACGAGAGAAGATACATTAGGAAGCCCTTCTACTACACCATCAACTATTGCAAATTTTACTTTTGGGAAATCTTTTGCTACTGCAGCGATAGCATCAGTGAAAAGAAATCCTACACCAATGACAAGATCATAATTCTGTTCAGCCAAAGTTCTAAGAAGTTCTTCTCTATTTGCTCCTCCAGGACCAGGCTCCATATCCTTCCCTTCTACTTTAAGCACACTTATAGCTCTTTGAAGACCAGCATAAGCAGCATCATTAAAAGATTTATCTCCTCTTCCTCCTATATCATAAACAAGTCCTACCTTAATAGTTTTTGCAGAAAATCCTATAGAAAGAAGAAGTACTAAAAAGAGTACCAAGAAAAAAGACATTGACTTACGCATTTCAAAAACCTCCTCCATTGAGAGTTTTTCTGATCAAAAATTTCTAATGAAAATAGGAACTTTTAAAAAGTATCACCACCTCCTTTGAGTATCCTCCTTGGTTTTCCCTCCCCTTGAGACGCTACATAACCTTTTTGTTCCAATATATCAAGAAGTCTTGCTGCTCTATTATATCCTATTCTAAATCTTCTTTGAATATATGATGTAGAAATTACTTTACGACCTTGCAAAAGCTCTATAACTTTTGGAAGAAGAGGATCTTCATATTCAAAATCTTCTTCCAAATTCATTACTTCTAAACTTTCTAAAGATATAGGTTCATAATTAAGATCTATAATATTTTCTACTATATAGTTTACTACATTTTTAATATCCTTATCATCTACATAGGGAGCCTGAAGTCTGATAGGATAGCTACTACTAATAGGATGATATAACATATCACCTTTTCCAATGAGTTTTTCAGCTCCACTATCATCCAGAATAATACGAGAATCAACCTGAGAGGAAACTGCAAAAGCAATTCTTGATGGTATATTGGCTTTTATTAAACCTGTGATTACGTCTACCGATGGTCTCTGAGTAGCTATTACCAGATGAATTCCTGCAGCTCTTGCCTTTTGTGCTAACCTGCATATAATGTCCTCCATTTCTTTTGGAGATGTCATCATTAGATCATTAAGTTCATCAATAATAATGATTATATATGGTATATTTTCTTTTTCTTTTTCAAGCATCTTATATTCATCAATATTTCTTACCTCATTTTTTTCAAATATTTCATACCTTCTTTCCATCTCTAATACTGCCCATTTAAGCGCAGAAATAGCTTTCTTAGGTTCGGTAACTACTTGATGACGCATATATTTACCTATAAGTTTGTTATACATAGAAAGCTCTACTCTTTTTGGATCAATCATAAGAAAGTTTAATATATCAGGGGTACATCTATAAAGTAAGCTAAGAATAAGAGAATTTATAAACATACTCTTTCCAGAACCTGTAGTTCCTGCAATGAGTAAATGTAATATTTCCGAAAGATTCCCAACTTTTATATTCCCAGCGAGATCCTTTCCTAAAGCTATAGTGAGAGGATGAGATGCATTTTTAAAGATATCACTCTCTAAAATTTCTCTAAGATATACCTTCACAGGTTTGCCTCTAGGAATTTCCACTCCAATTACAGATTTCCCTGGGACAGGAGCTTCAAATCTTACACTGGGGACAGCTAAAGCAAGAGCAATATCATTAGAAAGGCTCAAAACTTTGCTCACCCGAATACCAGGAACAAGGGAAACATTATACCTTATTACTGATGGGCCTACATTCCAATCTTTCACCTTTACGTCTATCCTAAAACTTTTAAAAGTTTCCTCTAAAGCTTTAGATATTTTTTCATAATCTTCATAATCCTCTTTAGAAGAAGAGTAAGAAAGTAAAGATATAGGAGGTAGAAATGAAGCACCAATCTTAGTCTCTTTTTTTTCTTTAGACTTTGGTATTATCTCCTTTTTTCTTTCTATTAAGGCTTCTGACTTAACTTTTTCTTTAGTATTTTTTTTAGCCCTTTTTAAATGAGGTTTTTTGAAATAAGATTTTAAGTGCTTCAAAATGGGAGAGAAATATATTCCTAAACTTAAAAAAATAAAAGAAAGTACTAAGAATCCCCAAATTCCTATCAGAGGGTACAAGGTATAAATAAGATTTCCCAAAATACCTGAGATATTTTTAACCTTAGAAATACTTAAAAGAGAGGAGAATAAGAAGAATATTGAAAGGAAATAGCATATCAAAGCCCAAAGTTTACTTTTTTCAAGCTTTCCTTCCAAGAGATTATAAATCACAAGAAATTCAAAAATAAAAAATGGTATAAGAAAGATTCCAAAAAAGTTCTTAATACTATCTATTAAAACTCTTCCAAGAGTTCCACTGGCATCTGGAAAAACCCATGATAAAAATAAAAACAGATTCAAAAGTAGCAAAAAAATGCCTAATATTTTTTGCTTACTCATCCTTATATCTCCCAAACCACTGGGATAATTACTGGTTTTCTTTTTATTTCCTGATTAAAAAAGTCTTCTAATATTCCCTTTACTATAAGTTCTTTATTTGCATTATTTTTTCCATTCTTTTTAAAAAAGTCTCTTATTTTTTCTTTAGCACTTTCTATAAGTTCCTCTGATTCTTTCAAAAATACAAAACCTTTTGATATAATATTAGGTCCATCTAATATAAGTCCTGTCTCGCTATCTACTAAAACTCCTACAACTACGACACCATCTTCTGATAATTTTTTTCTCTCCCTTAATATTATATTTCCCACATCCCCTACACTTATTCCATCTATATATATATTGTTTAAATCAATCTTATCTTTAACCTTCGCTGAGTTTTCATCTAACTCTAAAATCCATCCATTTTCTATTATTTTTATATTATCTTCTGGAATTCCCAGAGAAACTCCTAATTTTTTTAAAAGAACTAAATGCCTATATTCACCATGATAAGGTATAAGATATTTAGGTTTTAAAATATTTATAAGAAGTTTTATCTCTTCCTGAGCAGCATGTCCTGAAACATGTACTCCTGCAGCTTCTCCATATATCACTTCTATACCTTTTTTGAAGAGCTGATCAACTAATTTGTAGACTACAACTTCGTTTCCAGGAACAGGAGTTGTAGCAAGAACTACAGTATCTCCAGGACGTAAAGATAGTTGCTTATAAGAATGATTTGTGAGCAAAGAAAGAGCAGAATAAGCTTCACCTTGACTTCCTGTAGAAAGCACTAAAACTTTATGAGCAGGAAGATTATTGACTTCTTTTATATTTACTAACAATCCATCAGGAATATGTAAGTAACCAAGCTTTCTTGCAACCTCAATATTATTTACAAGGCTTTTTCCTGCTATTGCAACTTTTCTTCCAAATTTGGAAGCCATATTTATAGCTTGCTGAATTCTATGAAAATTAGAAGCAAAAGTTACAAGAAAGATTCTACTTTTTACCGAGCTAAAGATATTCTCAAAAGTGTTACGGACTAAACTTTCTGAAGGCGTCATACCTGGTTGCTCTACATTAGTACTATCGCAAAATAAAGCCAATACTCCTCTTCCCCCAAATTCAGCAAGCTTCTTAAAATCTGCACCTTTCCCGTCAATAGGATTTTGGTCAAATTTAAAATCTCCACTTATTACTACTAATCCTACGGGAGTATTAATAGCAAGCCCAATAGAATCAGGAATACTATGGGTTTGTCTAAAAGGCTCTATAATAAAAGGAGAAAGATCAATTTTCTCTCCTAAAATTATATTTCTAAGATTTTTCCTAAGTCCAAATTCCTCTAATTTTCTTTCTACAAGCCCAAGAGTTAATGGTGTACCATAAATTGGTACATCCAAGTCTCTTAATATATATGGTAAAGCTCCAATATGGTCCTCATGACCATGTGTAAGAACTATACCTTTAATGTTATTTTTATGGGAGATAAGATAAGACACATCTGGAATCACAAAATCTATTCCTAACATATCTCCATCGGGAAACATTAATCCCGCATCAACTACCAAAATACTCTCCCTATATTGGAAAACAATCATGTTTTTCCCTATTTCTCCAAAACCACCAAGCGCGATAACTTTAAGCTTATCCTTCATTTATCTCAAAACCATACTCCTTTAAAATTTTTATTAATTCATCTCTGCTTTTTGCATCTATAGGACTTAAAGGAAGCCTACATTTACCTACATTATAGCCTAAAAGCTTTAAAGCTTCTTTAAGAGGGATAGGATTTGTAGTAACAAAAAGACCTCTAAAGATAGGTAAAAGTTTTAGATGTAATTCCGATGCCTTAGCAATATCTCCTTTAAAGAAACTTTCAATCATCTCTTTAATTTCTTTCCCTACTATATGAGAAGCTACACTTATTATCCCATCTCCACCTATACTAAGAAGTGGTAATGTCATAGAATCATCACCACTATATAGTAAAAATGGTCTTGGTAAAAGTCTTCTGATATTAGAAATTTGGTTTACATCTCCACTTGCCTCTTTTACTCCTACAATATTGGGACAGTCTGCAGCAAGTCTTTTTAACGTTTCAGGTTGAATATTTACTGCAGTTCTGGAAGGAATATTATAAATTATTATTGGAAGATTAGTCTCAGAGGCTATTTTAGCAAAATGTAGATATAGTCCATCCTGAGGAGGCTTATTGTAGTAAGGAGCAGTTGCCAAAATACCATCCACTCCAATTTTTTCTGCCTCTTTAGTAAGTTCTATAGATTCCTTAGTACAGTAATTTGTAGTCCCTGCAATAATTTTAGCTCTACCACCTACTAATTTTTTAGCTCTTTCAAATAAAGCAAGTTTCTCCTCAATAGATAAAGTAGGAGCTTCTCCTGTAGTTCCAGATACGAGAATACTATCAGATTTGTCAGCAATAAGTTTCTCTATAATTCTATCTACTTCTTTCCAATTAATCTCCCCATCTTCATTAAAAGGTGTTATCATTGCAGTTATTAACGATCCAAAATGTACCATAATTTTATCCCTCCCCTTCCTCTATAAAATTCTCTAAACCGTAAAAAAATCCATTTCTTTTTAGGATCTCTCTTACAGCAAGCAAAACCCCTGGAATATAGCACTCCCTACTTGAAGTATCATGTCTAATAGTTAGAGTTTGACCAATTCCTCCAAAAATAATCTCTTGATGAGCTACAAGACCTGGGAGTCTTACACTATGGATATTAATAGAATCTACTTTTCCACCCCTTGCCCCTGGTAATTTTTCAATTTTAGTAGCATCCTTATGTTGAAAATTCATTTTATTCATCTCTTCAGCTAAAACTTCTGCAGTTAAGATTGCTGTACCAGAGGGAGCATCCGCTTTTTCATTATGGTGTAATTCTATAATTTCAACATCAGGAAAATATTTAACTAACTTTTTAGCAACTTCTATCATTAAAACAGCTCCAAGGGCAAAATTTGGTGCAATTAAAGTTGTAGTATTTTTTTTAATGGTCAAGTTTTTAATCTCTTCTATCATCTCTTTAGAAAGTCCTGTGGTTCCTACAACCATTCTTTTCCCTTTTTCTAAAACTTTCTTTATATTACTATAAGCAGCTTTAACTTCAGTAAAGTCTATCCCCACATCAAAGTCCTCAGAAAGCTCATCTATACTTTCCTTTACTTCAATACTTATCTTGTTAGTCCCTATCATTTTCTCATATGCTTCACCTTTAAAATTTGGATCAATAGCTCCCACAAGTTTCATATCTTCCGCATCAACTATTGCTTTCCCTATCACTCTTCCCATTTTCCCACAAGCTCCAAACAAAACGACTTTAATCATATTTTTCTCCCCCTTCTAAAAATTCTCTAAGATCTGAATTAATTGGTCCTACTAAAGACATAGAAAAGGGCTTTGAAAAAATATCCTTAATCGTCTCATCTATCTCATTCAGTTGAATTTTTCTTATGTTTTTTATTTTTTCAATCCAAGGGATGATCTTTCCATAGATAAGAAATGAATCCAAAAGGTAAAAAAGTCTTTGAGTAGGACTCTCTAATCCCATAAGAAAGCTATTTATACATTGTTTCTTAGCAAGATCAAGCTCTTCTTTATTGATACCATCTTTTAAAAGTTTTTCTCTTTCCTCTAAAAGAGCATAGAAAGTCTCTTTAAAATATTTTGGGGTAGTTGCCGTATATATTCCAAATAGAGTAGCATCTCTGAAAGAAATAAGATGAGTCTCTACATTATAAACAAGACCCCTTTTTTCTCTAAGCTCTTTGAAAAGTCTTGAGCTTAGTCCACCTCCTAAGGACATGGATAATAAAGATAAAGGCACCCTTTTGGGATCCTTTATCTTATACCCTTCGGTTCCCCAAACTAAATGAATCTGTTCAAAACTCCTCTTTTGAGTAACAACCTTAGGCTTAAATTGGGGAATTTTCCCATTAGAATTAATCTCTATATTATCTTTATTATAAAAGCCAAAATACTCCTCAAAGATTTCCTTCATCCTTCCTAAGAAGATATCTCCGCTTACTCCAATTATAGTCTTTTGTGGAATATAATGCTTACTATAAAAATTTAAAATCAAATCTTTTGAAAAATTAGATATGGATTCCTCTGTTCCAAGGATCTCCCTAACTAAAGGATGCTTACCCCAGGAGGCTTTAAAAAAATTATCAAATACAATATCCTCTGGGGAATCTCTATACATCCTAATTTCTTCTTTTACTACCATTTTCTCAAGCTCAATTTCCTCTTCGGAAAATTCTGGTCTCAATATGATATCACTGAGAAGTTTTATTCCTTCTGAAAAATAAGCTTTTAATATTTTAAGAGTGAAATAAGTAGCTTCCCTTGTGGTAAATGCATCTAAATCTCCGCCTAATTTGTCTATTTCTCTGTAAATATCATCAATTTTTCTTACAGAATTTTTCTTAAAAAGAAGATGCTCTACAAAATGAGCAAGTCCATGTTCTTCATTTTCTTCATCTCTTGATCCAACCTTTACCACTACAACAATAGTTACAGTCTTTACACCTGGATTGAAGTCATATATTATTCTCAATCCGTTATCTAAATCAATCTTATTAACTTCCATCTAACATTATAAATCTTTTCTTGTCAAATTAATCCTTCCTAAGGAATCTATAGATTCAACCTTTATGAGTATTTCATCACCCAAATGTATCTCTTCTTTTACTTGATTCTTCCCTGTTCCTGATGTCTTAAATTTTGAAATATGAAGAAGTCCAACCTTACCTGGTAATATTTCTACAAATACTCCGTAATCAGTAACCCTTACTACTTTACCTAAGAGAACATCCCCTTCCTTTATATCTTTGGTGAAACTCTGCACCATTGCTACAGCTTTGTCTGCAGATTCTTGGTCAGGAGCAGCAATATAAACAATCCCTTCCGGCTTTATATTAATTGTAGATTTGGTTTCTTCGGTAATCTTTTTTATATTTTTACCACCAGCTCCAATTAATTCTCCAATCTTATTAGAGTTAATCTCAAGCACCATCATCCGGGGTGCATATGGCGAGACCTCCGGGCGTGGAGAAGGAATAACTTTTTCCATAATTCCAAGTATTTGAGACCTTGCTTCTTTAGCCTGTTTAAGAGTTCTCTCAATAATTTCATATGATAGACCATCTACTTTAATATCTAATTGAATTGCAGTGATTCCATTTTTAGTGCCAGCAATTTTAAAATCCATTCCTCCTAATGCATCTTCCAACCCTTGAATATCTGTAAGAACTTCAAAGTTATCTCCTTCTTTTATTAAACCCATTGCTACACCTGCAGCATGAGTCTTAATAGGTACTCCTGCATCCATTAAGGAGAGACTACTTCCACACACACTTGCCATAGAGGTAGAACCATTGGAGCTTAATACTTCAGAGACTACCCTAATAGTGTAAGGAAAATCTTCCTCTTTAGGGATTAAAGGAAGTAATGCACGTTCTGCTAAAGCTCCATGTCCAATTTCTCTTCTTTTAGGTCCACGTAATGGCTTTGCTTCACCCACTGAAAACGGTGGAAAGTTATAATGATGTATATATCTCTTAGGCTCATTTTCAATAACACTTTCAATTATTTGTTCCTCTCCTGATCCCAATGTTACCACTGAAAGAACTTGAGTCTCACCTCTTTGAAATATTGCTGATCCATGTACTCTTGGAAGAACCCCTACTTCGCAACTTATAGGTCGTAACTCATTAAGTTTTCTTCCATCTACTCTTTGCTTTTCTTCCAATATAACCTTCTTTAATATACTTTTTGCCTCTTCATCAATAATTTCAGCTATTTGAGAAGATACTTCACCATAAATAGGTTCAAAGTGTTCTATAGCTTTTTTCTTTAAATCTTCAAGAGATTTTTGTCTTTCGGATTTAATAGGAGTAAAGATCGCCTCTTTAATTTTTTCCAAAGTTACGTATTCAAGTACATCTTTCTTAAGATTCTCATCAATTAGAAAAGGTTTATAAGGAAAAGGTATAGGATTTAGAGCTGATAAAATTTCCTCTTGCAGTCTAATAGATTCTTGAAGAGCTTCTTGCCCTTTCATTACACCTTCCAAGAAGATATCCTCAGGAACCTCTTTCCCATCTCCTTCCATCATAAGGACAGCATCTTTAGTGCCTGCTATTACCAGATCAAGAAATAAATTTTGAGAAAAAGTTACAGGAGGATTTATATACCATTCTTGCCCATCCCAGCCTACTCTTGCTGCTCCAACAGGACCTTTAAAGGGAAGACCTGCAAGCATTATTGCACAAGAAGCACCAATAATAGAAGGTATATCTGTAGGGGTTTCTTGATCGTAAGCAAGTACTGTAATAATTACTTGAACTTCCTTTCTAAAATCCTTAGAAAAAAGAGGTCTTAGAGGACGATCAATTAAACGTGCCAAAAGAATCTCAGGTTCTGTAGGTTTACCCTCTCTTTTAAAAAATCCACCTGGAATCTTTCCAGCAGCATACAGCCTTTCTACATATTCAACAGTAAGAGGGAAAAAATCTACATCTTCCTTACTATCTTCCGAGGCTACCACTGTTACTAAAACTACTGTTTCTCCGTACTGCACGAGCACAGATCCTGTTGCTTGCCAAGCTACTTTACCTATATCTATTTTTAAAGTTTTTCCTGCATAATTTTCTGAAAAGCTATATACTTCCCGCATAATTTACTATTTCCTTAATCCAAGCTCTTGTATCAGTTTTTTATATCTTTCAAAATCTTTTTCCTGAAGATATTTTAAGAGTTTTCTCCTTCTTCCAATCATCTTCAATAATCCTACTCTTGAATGAAAATCTTTTTTATGAACTTTAAGATGCTCTGTTAGCTTATTAATTTTTACTGTAAGCAAAGCAATCTGCACCTCTGGAGATCCAGAATCATTTTCATTGATTTTAAATTTTTCAATGATCTCCTTTTTTTCTTCTTTCGTTAATGACATCTTCTACCTCCTCTTTTGTCTCAAAAAATCGCCTATAGCGATGGTAAACCATCACTATAGGTTGCTTATATTTTATCACAGATCAGTAAATATTTCCAACATTAGGTAAAACAAACTTCTCTAAATTTTTTATGCCATCATCTAAAGTAATTAAAGGGATAATCAAAAAAATTTTTTTATCAAAAAGAGTCTCATAATTTTGATAAGGTATAAATAATATTTTTATACCTTCTTTTTCTGCCATCATTACTTTTTGATCTATTCCTAAAACTGGAATTATTTTACCGTCTTTAGAGACATCTCCTATTATACCTATCTTCAAACTTTTTGGGATAGAAATTCTTTCTTTATAAGCATAAAAAGCTAAATAAAGAGATAAAATATCCGATTTACCATATAAAAGCATTGTTTTTTTAATTGAAAAGCCATAAAAATCTGAGATCCTTTCAAAGGAAACATCCTTTTTCCTTACAAGTTTCTTCTCCAATAATAAGATAGGGAGATTGAAAAAATGAGGTCTTTCTCCCTTTAATAGGAAAATGTAAAAATTAGGTGGAAAATCAGAAGGTAAATTTTCAAAGAGATCTCTTACATTTAATACTTTTCCTTGTTCAAAATAAAGAAAACAAGAAGACAAAAATTCAAAAATAAGAATTGCTATAAGTATAATCACTATAACGCGGATCTGCACTTTTCTATTAATTCCATTTCCTTTTTTAACAATTCTTCTATCTTATTTAGTAACTCATCTACATAAAGCTTCATTTCTTTTTTTATTTCTTCTGACTCTTCTTTAGCATCTTTTAATATCTCTTCTGCTTTTCTTTGAGCTTCTAAAGTAATATTATCTTGAGAAATCAATAATTGTGCTTTATCTTTAGCTTGTTCTAAGATATGTTCCGCTTCTATATTAGTACTTTTAATTATTTTCTCCCTATTCTCTAATATTCTTTTTGCTTCTAAAAATTCTTCAGGAATACTCTTTTCAAGTTCATATAAAATTTCCATTATTTTATCCTTATCCACAACAATTTTTCTAAAAACAGGAATAGTAAAAGCCCCCTCTAAAATCTCTTTTAATTTGTCTAAAGTGATGAAAGTTTTTTCCATAGCCTCCCCTACTTTCTGATATTAAACTTTTCATACAATTTTTTTGCTACAATATCTGGCACAAAGTCTTCCACACGACCTCCAAACCTTACAATCTCCTTCACCATACTTGAACTTAAAAAGGTATATCTAATATCACTTACCAAAAATACTGTTTCACATTCAGGATACAAATTTTTGTTTGTTAAAGCTTGCTGAAATTCATACTCAAAATCAGATACTGCCCTAAGACCTCTTATTATAATTTTTACATCAATTCTTTTTAAATAATTTACAAGAAGACCGCTGAAAGAATCCAATTTTACATTTGGAATGTCTTTTATACTTTCTTTAAGCATTTCTAATCTTTCTTCTAAAGAAAAAAAAGGGGCTTTTGAGGCGTTTTCAGCTACCAATACTATTATCTCATCATATATTTTAGTACCACGCTGGATTATATCAACATGTCCATTAGTTACCGGATCAAAACTACCCGGATACACTGCTCTTATCATGTTTTTTATTCTCCTTTATAAGAAAAATAACTAAAAGAAGTTTCTCCTATTCTCTTCTCATGCACAAGTTTCAAATCTTCAAAACTTTCTTCTAAAACAGTCTTCTTATGATGCTCTATTATAAGTATTCCATTTTCCTTAAGCCAAAAATTATCACTTACATATTTTACAATATTATTAATATTTTTTTCTATATCATACGGAGGATCTGCAAATATTATATCAAATTTATAAACTGGATTTTTTCTTAAAAACATAAACACATCTTGACAAAAGACTTCTGTTTTTTCTTCCAAACTAAGCTTTTTTAAATTTTTTCTAATCATCATAATAGCAAGAGGGTACTTCTCTACAAAAACTACCTTTTCAGCTCCATAACTTAAGGCTTCTATACCTACAATTCCTGAACCTGCAAAAAGATCCATAAAAATACTATTTGATACCTTATCTCCTAAGGTATCAAATAGAGATTTTCTCGCCTGTTCCATAGTAATCCTATAGGAACCTTTTCTAAGAACATTAATACTCTCTCCTTTTAAAAATCCACCTGAAATTCTAATTTCAGATGACAATTTCTTTCTCCGTTTCTCTTACACTTCTTTCAAGCCATTTGTCTAATAGTAAGCTTTCAGAAGCTTCCAGATATTTCCCGTTGATTAATTCAAAAGCTTCTTTTCTTGTTATCTCTAAAAGTCTCATATCTCTTGTAAAATCCACAAGTTTTACATCAAAAATACCATGTTGTTTAGTTCCAAAAAATTCTCCCGGTCCTCTAATCTCTAAATCTTTATTAGCTATCTTAAAGCCATCATTAGTCTCTACTAAAATCTCAAGTCTTTCTCTTATTTCTTTGCTCCGTAGATTTGCAATTAAAAAACAATAAGATTGTATACTTCCCCTTCCTACCCTTCCCCTAAGCTGGTGTAGCTGAGCAAGTCCAAAACGTTCTGCATCTTCAATAACCATTATAGACGCATTTGGAACATCAACTCCCACTTCTATAACCGTTGTAGCAACTAAAATTTTTATATTTCCCTCTCTAAACTTTTCCATTACCTGATCTCTTTCTTCCTTGGGAATAAGTCCATGGATAAGTCCCATCTTTATATGAGGAAACTCTTTCTGTAGTGTCTCATATAACTTCTTGGCTGATTCTGCCTCAAGCTTTTCTGACTCCTCAATAAGTGGACATACCACAAAGGCTTGTTTCCCTTGTTCCACTTCTTTTGCCACAAGAGAATAAATTTTTTTCCTCTCAGATTTTGAAACAAGATATGTAGTTACAGGCTTTCTCCCAGGTGGAAGCTCATCAATTACTGATACATCAAGTTCGCCGTAGACGGTAAGGGCAAGAGTCCGAGGAATTGGAGTTGCAGTCATCACTAAAAGATGTGGATTTTCTCCTTTTTTCCCAAGAACTGATCTCTGTATAACTCCAAATCTATGCTGTTCATCTATTATTACAAGTCCTAATTTCTTGAAAGTCACATCTTCTTGGATAAGTGCGTGTGTGCCAATAACAACAAAAAGTTTTCCTTCTGCTAAATCTAAATAAATTCTATCTTTCTCCTTTTTACTAAGACTCCCAGTTAAAAATCCAACTTTGATACCCAAAGGCTCAAATAATTCTTTAAGTTTGGTATAATGTTGTTCTGCCAATATTTCTGTGGGAACCATAAAAGCAGATTGATATCCATTTTCGTAGGCTAAAATTACAGAGAGAGCTGCTATTATAGTCTTACCAGAACCCACATCTCCTTGTAAGAGCCTATGCATAGGCTTTCCTGAAGATAAATCATTTATTATCTCTTCCCATACCCTTTCTTGAGCTTTTGTTAAACTAAAAGGCAAGTTATGAATAAATTTATCCACTAAATCACCTGTTTTAAATACCGGAGCCGATAAAAGCTCAATCTCTTTCTTCTTTTCTACAAGAGAAAGCTGAAGAAATAATAATTCCTCAAACACAAGCCTTTTAGTAGCACTCCCCATAGTTAAAAAAGATATGGGAAAATGCTTCTCCCAAATACTTATAGGTTTATCCATTAACTTATATTTCTCTTTTAAGGCTTTGGGGAGAGGATCTTCTAAAAACATTGCATACATAGTAAGCGTGTCATATATTATCTGCCTTAAAGTTTTTTGTGTAAGTCCTAAGGTCAGTGAATAAAGAGGTACAATTCTTCCCACATGTAAAAATTCTTTTTCATCATCCTCAAAAGTTTCATATTCTGGATTTTCAAATTGAAAGCACCCTGAAACTTTCTTGGGGATACCTGAAATAAGCACAAAAGTGCCAGGAGGAAGTGTCTTTTTTATATATCTTTGGTTATACCAAACTGCATATGCTACTCCTGTTTCATCAGCTATTTTAGCTCTTAAAATAGGAATTTTTCTATATAAAGTTTTAGCTTCTTCATAATTTAGTATTTTAACCTTTAAGGTAACTTTTTCCTCAAATCTCAAATCTGAAATCTTTTTCAGTTTTGACCTGTCATCATAATCTCTCGGATAATAAGTGATAAGATCATATAAATTTTCCACTCCAAGTTTTTTAAGAAGCTCAGCTCTTTTTGGTCCTACACCCTTCACATATTGGACAGGCTTATCCCAGAAGTCTGTAGAAGAATAAAAATCTAACGCATTTAGAACTATTTCGTATATTTTATCTATACTTTTCTTTCTTTCACTAATATCTTTATTAGAATAATCTTTTATATACTCCAAAACTTTGTAGGTCCAAAAACCATTCCAAATTGGAAATTGAGAGATAGCCACAGAAATAGTTTTTTCAAGACCATACTTAACACTTTTATCAGAGTAATTAGAGGAGATCTCTTTTTCTAAGATTCCCCTGAGTCCTTTAAGGATTTTAATAGTATCAGACATCAAAGAGGTTTCTATTCTACTCCTATATAGTAAAAATAGAAGGGTTGTCCACCATATTTTAATTCTGTTTCAAAATCTGGATATTTTTCATGTATTCTTTTAACCATATTTTCAGCTTCTTCTTTTGAAACCTTCTCTCCATAGAATACTGATATAACCTCTTTATCCTTTTCTAAGATAGCATCTAATGTATTAAGACAAACCTCTTCTATATTTTTTCCAACCACTTTTATTTTATCATCGCTTATACCAATTATATCTCCTTCACTTATATTAAAACCGTTAATTGTAGAGTCTTTTATAGCTCTTGTTACTTCTACAATTTTAATCTTTTTCATACCTGCTTCCATCTTTTCTTTTACTATTTTCCAATCATTTTTAGGATTAAACTCATAAAGAGCTCTTATACCTTCCAAAACATGCTTTGTAGGAATTACAACCACTTTATCTTTATAAATATTCTCTAATTGTTTTGCAGCTAAGAACACATTTTTATTATTTGGAAGTATAAAGATCTTTTTAGCCCTTAGTTTTTCTACGGCATCTGAAAGAGTTTCTACACTGGGATTTAAAGTTTGTCCTCCATTTACAATAACATCTACACCTAAACTTTTAAAAATATCCTCTAAACCTTCACCCCAAGATACAGCTACAAATCCAATCTCTTTTAAAGAAGTAATTGTATCACTCTCTATCTCTTCTCTTAGTCTTTCTTGATGCTGTTCTGCCATATTATCAATTTTTATACGAGATAAAGTCCCAAGTTCCATAGCTTTTTCTAGTACTGATCCCGGATGGTTTGTGTGTATATGAACCTTTAAAAGTCCAGGGACTTCAGAGGTAATTATACTATCTCCCTGAGATTCTAACCATTGTTTAAAAAATGAAAATTCAACATTTTCTTCTGAATTTATAATGAATTCTGTACAATACTGATAAGTCAAAACATAACTTTCAAGAACTTCTTTCTCTGGTCTTTCTCTTATCTCAAGAGGTTCTTTTATCTCTTCCTCTCCAATTTCAACACCACAAAGACCGTTATAAAAACCAGTCCAAAAATAAACAAGTCCTTGTCCTCCTGCATCTACTACCTTTGCTTCTTTCAAAATAGGAAGAAGGTTCGGAGTATTAGAAAGTGCCACCTTTCCCCTTTCGAGCATTCTTCGGGTGATCTCTCTGATATCGCTGCTCTCTCTTCCTGCTATTACTGCTTCTTTTGCACCTTCTCTTAGTACCGTTAAAATGGTTCCTTCAGTAGGATTTAAAACAGCTCCATAAGCTACCTTTGTAGCATTCTGCCAACTTTTAATCCATACATCTGCATCTATATACTCTACATCTCTTATTACCTCACAAAATCCACGAATAATTTGAGAAAGAATAACACCTGAATTTCCCCTTGCTCCCATGAGTGATCCCCTTATAGCTAATTCTGCAATACTTCTTAAATTATTATTTTTTTGTTTCTTGAGTTCATTTAGTGTAAATTGCAAAGTATATAACATATTAGTTCCAGTATCACCATCAGGAACAGGGAAAACATTTAATAAATCTATCTCTTCTCTATGTATTTTTAATTGATATGTTGCCAGTTCAAAAAGCTTTATAAGGAGTAATCCATCAATTGTATCAACCTTCATCACATCTCTTCCCATTGAAAGGGTTCCTTCTCCTCTTCTCTTAATCTTATTCCCCATATATTTACATTCACAGTTTGAACAGCAAGTCCTGTGGTTTTTTCCAAATTCCATTTTACACGTTCCATCACATTATGAGCCACCTCAGGAATCTTGACACCATAAGCTACAATTATATATAGATCCACTTTAATGCCTTCCTCCACAAGTTCAATTTGCACTCCTTTGTTTATTTCTTCTAACCTAAGCAATTCACTAATACCGTCAGCAATGCTTCTTGATGCCATCCCAACAACACCGTAACTTTGTAAAGTAGCAAGACTTGCTAATGTAGCTATAGCACTCTCTGATATCTCTACCCAGCCGACACCAGTAAAATATCTCTGTTTACCTTTAGAATGTCTAAATATAAAATCTTGTAACCAACTCATTTTTAGCAAGTCTCCTAAACTAAAAATACATCCCTTTTTAAAAAATTATATGACTTAACAAAAAACTTCTCAAATTTCATAAAAAATTTTAATGGACCACAAAAATTAATACTGAGGTTATCATAAAAAGAACCGCAAGAACAACTGTGGCTTGCTTAAGCCCCTTTTCCATTCTTTTTTTTGCTTTATAAAAAGTTGTTTCTCCTCCCATAAATCCGAATCCTTCTCCTACCTCAGACTGAAATAAGATTACCACTATTATTCCTATAGATACCAAAAAATGCAAAATATACAAAAATGTTACCATATATCTTACACCTCTTTCAAATATTTAACTTTTGACTATTTCCCAGAAAGATTGAGGCTTTAAACTTGCTCCCCCTACAAGAGCTCCATCTATTTCTGGTTGAGATAAAAATTCTAAAACATTCTGGGGATTTACACTACCCCCATATTGAATTCTAACTTTATCTGCAACGTCTTTTGAAAACACTTCTGATATTATATTACGAATTAAATTTGCCACCTCATTAGCATCTTCACCTTTTGCGTAGTGACCGGTACCTATAGCCCATACTGGCTCATAGGCTATTACAAGATTTTCTATATGTTCTTTCTCTACTCCCATAAGACCTTTAGTAACCTGCTCTCTTATTACTTCTTTAGTTTTTCCATTCTCTCTTTCTTCCCATTTTTCACCTACACAAAAAATTGGTTTTAAACCCCAAGAAAATGCAGATTTTATTTTCTTATTAATATTTTCATTAGTCTCTCCAAAATACTGCCTTCTTTCAGAATGTCCTATTATAATATATTCACAATTTAAATCTTTAATCATTAATGGGGAGATTTCTCCTGTATAGGCTCCTTCTTTTTCCCAAAACATATTCTGAGCACCAAGTCTATAAGGAGTATCTTTAAGCAGTTTTTGAGCAGTACACAATGAAGTAAAAGGAGGACAAATTACTACTTCTTTTTCAGTATAACCTTGCGAGAGACTAAGAAATTCCATAATAAATTCTTCTGTTTCTTTACAAGTCTTATACATTTTCCAGTTAGCAGCAATAATCTTTTTTCTCAATGTTTTCCTCCTAAAATATAAATTAGATTTGCCTTGCTAATTGAAAGGCACTTTTTTTAATTCTAATTCTTATCTTACCAAGGTTTGCCAATTTATTTGAAACTACCACTAAAATAGCAGGTTTTCCTTCTAATGGTACTACAAAAACTGCTCCATCTTCAAAAATAGTAAGCATTTCTCTTGTATTACCTTTAGTAAGCTCCATACCTATCATTTCAGATGCTCTTAAACTTCCAGAAGCTACTGCAGCCAAAGCTTCAGCATTAGAAGCATCCTTAGAAACGCTTTCAATTACCAAACCATCATCGCTCACTAAGACCGAAATTTGAACACCGTCTAAATTAGCAATTTCTTCTAAAGTTTCTTTTATATTAGCCAAGTTATCCCCCTCTTAAAAATTTATTTATCTTGAAGAACTGCTACCCCCGGCAGTACCTTCCCTTCTAAGAACTCTAAAGAAGCACCACCACCTGTGGATATATGAGTAAATTTACTATCAAATCCAAAGAGTTGTACTGCTGCAGCTGTGTCACCACCACCTGCTATACTTGTACAATTTCTATTTTCTGCTATAGCTCGCGCAATAGCTTTTGTTCCATTAGAAAATGCAGGGATTTCAAAAATTCCCATAGGACCATTCCATATTACAGTTTTTGCCTGAGAAATTTCTTTCTTGAAAAGCTCTATAGTTTCAGGTCCAATATCAACCCCTATATCATCCTGATCAAAGTCTGAGATACTTTTAACGGTAGTTAGGGCATCTTCCTTAATCTCTTTTACAACTACTGCATCTATAGGAAGAATAAACTTTACTCCTTTCTCTTTAGCAAGATTCATAAGTTCTTTTGCAAGCTCAACTTTATCCTCTTCAAGTTTTGATTTTCCTACCTCGTATCCTAAGGCTTTAAGAAATGTGAACATCATGCCTCCACCAATAAGCAAAGTATCTACTTTACCTATAAGGTTCTGGATAACTCCAATTTTATCAGAAACTTTAGCTCCACCTAATATACAAACGAATGGTCTTTCTGGATTTTCTAACGCTTTACCCATAATTTCAATCTCTTTCTTCATAAGAAGTCCTGCTACTCCTGGAATATAACTGGCAACACCTGCTGTAGAAGCATGAGCTCTATGAGCAGTACCAAAGGCATCATTTACATAAAGATCTGCCAAGGAAGATAATTTCTTTGAAAATTCTGGATCATTAGCTTCTTCTTCTTTATAAAATCTTATATTTTCAAGAAGAATAATATCTCCGGGTTGCATTTTAGAGACTTCTTTTTCAACTTCTTCACCTATACAGTCATTTAATTTTTTTACATTTTTTCCTAAGAGTTCCTCTAATCTTTCAGCTACAGGATCAAGCCTAAGGTCATCTTGAAAACCTTTGGGTCTTCCCAGATGAGATACAAGAATAACCTTTGCACCTTTTTCTACCAAATATTTAATAGTAGGTAAGGCTTCTCTTATTCTTCTATCATCAGTAATCTTACCATCTTTTAAAGGAACATTAAAATCTACTCTTACTAATACTCTTTTCTCTTTTAGTTCCTCATCCCTTAAATCTAAAATTGTCTTTTTAGCCATCTAAAATTCAAACCTCCTTTCTTATGATTTATATTATAGGGTTATTATTTTCTTTGGTCAATTTATTATACTAAGAAACTCGTTACTTAATGAAATTTGATACAATAAAACCTGCAAGTTTATAGGGATCATGTCTTACCACATTGCTTTCATTAATAAAATCCCCTAAAAAACCTTTAAGGGGTAAATTTTTAACATTCTCTATATCCGGCTCTACAAATTCAGCTCCTGTCTCTCTATATTTCTGTAAAATCTCATTGGTAGGTTTTTTAGTATTTATAATCATATATTCTACGGGATTAAAACCCAGATTCTCAATTATCGCTTTAATATGATCCGAAGATTTATAACCTGTGGTCTCCCCTGGCTGGGTCATTACATTGCACACATAAATCTTAAAACCTTTTGACTTTTTCAATGTTTCTTTTATCTCTTCTAAGATCAAGTTTGGAAGTATACTGGTGTATAAACTCCCAGGACCTATAATTATTAAATCAGACTCTTTAAGGGTTTTAATTGCCTCAGGAGTAGCATATATTTTATCATTAGGGTTTAAAGGAATTAATTCTATCTTTTTTATTTTACTTTTTTTGTAGGAACTAATAGAGGTTTCACCTATAATTTCATTTCCATCTTCAAAGGTTGCTTTTAATCTTACCCGAGTTAGGGTGGAAGGTAAAACTTGCCCTCTTATAGCAAGTACCTTACTTGTTTCTTTTATCCCTAATAAAAAATCACCTAATATAGATGACATTGCTACTAAGAAAAGGTTTCCAAAAGAATGCCCTTTTAATTCTCCATTTGAAAATCTATACTGGAATAATTTTGCCATAAGAGATTCTTCATCTGCTAAAGCTACAAGACAATTTCTTATATCTCCAGGAGGCAACACCCCTAACTCTTCACTTAATCTTCCAGAACTTCCTCCATCATCGCTTACTGTCACAATAGCATTAATTTTAAGAGGGTAATATTTTAACCCTCTTAAAATATTAGAAAGTCCAGTTCCTCCGCCTATAACTGTAACAATCTTTTTATGTTCTTCAAGTTTACGAGACATCTTTATAAATATCCCTATGAAAAACTTTCACAATATACCTTGAGGAAAGGTAATCTGCAATTTCTTTCGCAATAACCACTGCCCTATGTCTTCCACCAGTACATCCTATAGCTATATTAAGATGACTTTTTCCCTCTTCCTGGTAAAGAGGAATTAGAAAATCTAAAAATCCTTCTAAATAGTCTAAAAATTTTTTAGTTTCCTTTCTCTTAAGGACAAATTCTCTTACCTTTTCGGATTCTCCAGAAAACAATTTGAGTTCTGAGTCATAATAAGGATTTGGCAAGAATCTTACATCAAAAATAAGATGAGCATCAACAGGTATTCCATATTTAAACCCAAAAGAATATACAGTAATAATAAGGTTAGATTTTACATTCACTAAACAAGAATCTAAAAACTTGAGCATTTCCACTTTTAAGTCCTTCGGAGTTAAATTTGTCGTATCAATGATATGAGTAGCAAGATTTCTAATCTCTGAAAGTCTCTGTCTTTCTAAATTAATACTTTCAAGTATACTTCCTCCTTCTTTAGCTAATGGATGTCTTCTTCTTGTCTCATTATATCTTCTTATAATTACCTCATCCTCAGCTTCTAAAAAAAGAAGAAGATAAGAAATATTTAAATTTTTTATCTCATCGTAAGCCTCTCTAAAATTAACAAGAAATTCTTCACTTCTTATATCTGTGACTAATGCTATATTAGTAATTTTACCATCGGTAGAAAGACAAAGTTCTAAGAGCGTAGGGATTAATTTAGGGGGTAGATTATCTACGCAAAAAAAACCCAAATCCTCCAATATATGAAGAGCCTGGGATTTACCAGCCCCAGAAAGACCTGTAATCATAACAAGTTTTAGATTATTTGTCTCTTCTCTCATAAATTGTTAAAATATTCTCTACTATTTATTATAATGATATCATATCCTTTTAGGAGGCGCAAAGAACAGAGATGAAAAAAAATAAAGACTACGTAAAAGAAATACCATTAAAGAAGAAAAAAGGAAAAGGTAGAAAAATATTAATCTATACTCTTTTAATTATATTAAGTCTTATTATTCTTGCAAGTATAGGATTTGCAACTTATGCATTTATTGCTCTAAAAGACCTTCCTCCTATTAATAAGTGGATGGAGATAAAGCCAAGTCAGACTACTATCATCTACTCATCTGATAGTAAAATTTTAGGAAAACTTTATAAAGAAAACCGTATTTATGTACCTTTATATAAGATCTCTCCTTATCTACAACAAGCAGTAATAGCTTCCGAAGATAAAGACTTCTATGGTCACTCTGGAGTAAGTTTGAAAGGATTAATTAGAGCTACATTAATAGACCTCATACATTTAGAAAAAAGGCAGGGAGGAAGTACTATTACTCAACAAGTAGCTCGTCTTCTCTTCCTTTCATCAGAAAGAACGGTTAAAAGAAAGATTCAAGAGATATATATAGCATATAATCTGGAAAAATATTTCACCAAGCAACAGATATTAGAGATGTATCTAAACTTAGTGTATTGGGGGAATGGGGCTTATGGGGCAGAAGCTGCTACTCAATATTACTTTGGTAAATCAGCTTTGGAGCTCACAATACCCGAAGCTGCTATGCTTGCCGCATTGTTACCTTCGCCAGAAAATTACTCCCCTTATAAAAATCCTGAACTTACAATAAAGTTAAGAAATGTGGTTCTTGAGAAGATGTGCGATGCGGAATACATATCAAAAGAAGAATTTGAAAATGCTAATAAGTCACCTTTAGGGGTAATTAAAAGAGAAGGGAAAAATAGTATTGCACCATATTTCTTTGATTATGTGCTAAAGGAACTCATAAAGAAATTTGGGGAAAGCATGGTATATGAAGGAGGTTTAAGGGTATATACCACCTTAGATACAAAAATGCAAGAAATCGCAGAAAAATCCCTACAAAAAATAATAACAGAATATGGGGCTACATATAAGGTATCTCAAGGAGCTCTATTAAGTATAGATCCCTCTAATGGTTATATAAAAGCATGGGTAGGAGGATTAGACTACACAAAGAGCCAATTTGAAAGGGTAACTATGGCTTTAAGACAACCAGGTTCTGCTTTTAAACCCTTTGTGTATCTCACTGCCCTTCAAAAAGGATTTTCACCTCAAGATTTAATAGAAGAAAAAGAGATATCTTATACTTTTAACCGAAAACAATGGAAACCAAGAAATTATGATGGAAAACTTCATGGAACTGTAACATTACAACAAGCTTTAGAGAATTCGTACAATATAGCAACTATCCTTTTACTTGAAGAAATAGGAGTTGGAGATGTAATTAAAAATGCTAAAAGATTAGGGATAGAAAGTTATTTAGAGCCAAGTTTAGCTTTAGCTCTTGGAACTTCAGGTGTGACTCTTTTTGAATTTGTAAGAGCTTATTCTGCCTTTGCCAATGGCGGGAATAGAATAATTCCTATTGCAATTCTCAGAGTGGAAGATAGTAATGGCAATATACTTTTTAAGAATACTCCTGAGGTTGTACCAGTCATTGAACGAGATGTCGTAGCAACATTAGTAAAGATGATGAAAAGAGTTATAACCAACGGTACTGGGACAAGAGCAAATATAGGAAGACCTGCAGCAGGAAAAACTGGAACAACAGATGATTACCGAGACGCCTGGTTTATAGGTTTTACTCCTGATCTTTGTACAGGAGTTTGGATTGGGAATGATGACTATAGCCCTACTAATAAAGTTGCAGGAGGATTTATCCCTGCAATGATTTGGAAAGAATTTATGAGTAATGCATTAAAAAATACTCCACCAAGAGAATTTGATTTTCTAATTCCTACTCCTCAGCCTCAAATTGTTCCTAAAGAGACACAAGTTAATGAAACACATACTAATATAGAAACACCTGCTGATACAGTCCCTAATATAGAAGACAGAGCATATACTGAAACACAGACTTCTCCTTAAGGTTTATGTCGTTTTATAAGCTCTTCTATAATATCTTTTAAAGATGTTTCATCTTGTATCATCGCTAATAGAAAATGATAAAAGAGATCAGAAGCTTCATAAATAAATCTATCTTTATTTTCATTCATACCTGCAATAATAGTCTCTATAGCTTCTTCTCCAAGCTTTTGCAATATTCTATCTTTTCCCTCTCTAAAAAGATTAGCAGTATAAGAACCTTCTGGGAGCTTTTCTTTCCTATCTTTCAAAAAATTCTCTAAATAAAAAAGAAAACTTTCTCCACCTTTCCATGATCTATAAAAACAACTAAAATTTCCTGTATGACAAGCAACACCAATTTGTTCTACAAGAAGAAGTAAAGTATCGTTATCACAGTCTACTGCAATATCTAATACCTTTTGAAAATGTCCTGAAGTTTCTCCTTTGTGCCAAAGAACATTTCTACTTCTACTAAAATACCATGCCTCTTTAGTTTCAACCGTCTTTCTCAAGGCTTCCTCATTCATATAAGCAAGCATTAAAACCCTTCCTGTTTTGTAATCCTGAACTATAACAGGAATAAGTCCTTTTTCATCAAACTTAAGATTTTTTAATAACTCCTCAATATTCATAACTTATCTCACCCATATACCTCTACTTTTAAGATAATCTTTTACCTCAGAAATAGAGTAAGTTCCAAAATGGAAAATTGAAGCTGCAAGAACTGCATCTGCCCCTACATAAAGAGCATTATATAGATCCTCCAAACTCCCAGCTCCTCCAGAGGCTATAAGGGGTAGATTTGAGACAGAAAGAGTAAACTCTAAAAGTTCAAGATCATAACCTGCCTGATGACCATCTGCATCTATACTTGTAAGAAGAATCTCCCCTGCCCCTCTTTTTTCTACCTCTATCAACCAATCTTTAAGGTCAATATCAGTAGGCTCTTTTCCTCCTTTTATATAAACTTCCCATGATTTTTTTGCCCTTCTTTTCACATCTATAGCTACCACTAAACATTGACTTCCAAATTCTTTTGCTATTTGATGCATTAGAGCAGGATTTAAAACTGCTGATGTATTGATTGAAACCTTATCAGCTCCAGCTTTAAGAAGTCTTCTTACATCTTCTATATCTTTTATCCCTCCACCTACTGTAAGAGGAACAAAAAGTTCCTCTGCAACCTCGGTTACCACATCAGTAAAGGTATCTCTATTTTCCAAACTTGCAGTAATATCTAAAAGTACTAATTCATCTGCTCCTTCCTCTTCATATTTGTGGGCAAACTCTTTTGCATCTCCAACTATCTGCAAGTCTTGAAAACTTTTTCCTTTTACCACATTCTTACCTATAGTATCTAAGCATGGGATTATTCTCTTAGCAAGCATTTAGTATCCTATTAACCTCCTCCCAATTTAATTTCCCTTGAAGCAATGCTCTTCCAATAATGATCCCCTTCACTCTTCCAAGTTTTTCTGAAATTTCTTTGATTTTGGTTATATCTTCTAAAGTAGAAATTCCACCAGCAATCCATATATCAAAAGAAGAATCTTCCAAGAATTTTTCAATATTTTCCTTATCTATTCCCTTTAATGTTCCATCCCGAGAGGTGTCAGTAAAAATTACTTCCTTTATTCCTAACTTCTCAAGCTTTTCCTTAACCTCATCCCAAGGAATAAATTCTTTCCATCCTTTTATAGCTATTTTCCTATCTCTCCAATCTAAGCTTGGAATGACTTTGTCAGGATATTTTTCAAATATCATCTCCAAAAATCTCATATCTTCTTTTAGAATACTACTTACTATGACTCTCCAAGCCCCCCAAGATATAACCTCATGAATCTTCTCTAAAGTTCTAAAACCCCCGCCTACCTCAATAGGCAGAGAAATTTCCCCAATAATTTTTCTTATGATCTCTTTATTTTCATCTTGTTCATCAATAGCATTTTGTAAGTCTATAAGGTGCAAAGCTTTTGCTCCCTTTTTCCACCAGTACTTAGCAAGTTCTAAAGGATTTTCAAATTCCAATACGATTTTTTCTTCGTCTCCCATTTCCATTCTTACCACTTTATTTCTATATAAATCAATTGCTGGAATAATTAGCATCTTCCAGACTCCTTTATAAAATTCTGAAGCACCTTTAAACCAAGTTTACTACTTTTCTCTGGGTGAAATTGGACTCCAAATATATTGTCCTTTTCTATATAGGAAGCGAATTCAATGGAATAATCTGTAATACCTGAAGTTATATCCTCTAAAGATTCCACATAATAGGAATGTGCAAAGTAAAAGAAAGATTTATCAGGTATATCTTCAAAGAGTTTGCCTCTTTTAATAAGCTTTATCTCATTCCAACCTAAATGTGGAATTTTCTTAGCAGGAAGTCTTTTCACAGTTCCTCTAAATATTCCAAGTCCTTTACATAAAGGAGCTTCTTGACTTTCTTCAAAGAGAATCTGTAATCCAAGACATATCCCTAAGAATGGCTTTTCTCTTATAAGATCCTTTAAGATCTGATCTCTTCCATCTTTTTTAAACTCTGAAATAGCTTGAGAAAAATTTCCCTGGCCAGGGAAAATTAAACCTTCTCCTCTATACCAATCTTCAGGATCATTACTTACAATACTTTTAACGCCTAAAAAATTTAAGGCTTTAATTATACTAAAAAGATTCCCTCCAGCATAATCAATTATTACGATCATAATATATTTCCCTTTGTAGAGTTCAAAATATCCCCCACAGACCCTGCCTCTCTTAATGCTAAACCTAATGCTTTAAAAATTGCCTCTTCTATATGATGAGTATTTTCCCCAGAAAGAATCCATATATGAAGAGTAATCCCAGCATTATTAATAAAAGCCCTAAGAAATTCTTTAATAGGTCTTCCCTTTAAAATGCCTTCTTCATCTCTTAATTCAAAAAATGGTCTTCCACTTATATCTACTACAGCCATAACAAGAGCCTCATCCATAGGAATAATATTATGAGAAAATCGCTTAAAATTTGTAGTTTTAACTGCCTTATAGAAGGCTTCTCCTAAAACAATACCTGTATCTTCTATAAGATGATGTATATCTACCTCAATATCTCCTTTTGCATCTATATCTAAATCCCATTTGGCATAAAAGGTCAGAGTGGATAATAAATGTTTAAAGTAAGGTATAGGATAATTACCAGAGAAATTTCCCTTTCCATCAAGATTTAGAGAAAGTTTAATTGAGGTTTCTTTAGTTTCTCTTGAAATTTTTGACTCTCTCATAAAAGCACCTCTCTAATAGTTTTTAAGAATCTTTCATTCTCATCAGAGCTTCCTATGGAGACTCTTAAACAATTTTCTAATAAAGGTTCCCTACTAAAATCCCTTAAAGAAATGCCATTCTCTTCACATTTTTTTAAAATGATTTCTTTTTTAGCACTCCTAAAAAGAAGGAAATTAGTATGAGAAGGATAAACTTCAAGATTTCTTAATTCTTTCATTCTATTATATGTTTTTTCCTTTTCTTCTTTTATAATATCTATCTTTTTCTTTAACATATTCCAAAAGTCAAGAACCTTTATTCCAACTACCTGAGAGAAAATATTTAAATTATATGGCAACTTATAATTGCCTAAAAACTCTATAACATTAGGATTCGCAATGAGATAACCTATTCTCACTCCTGCAGCAGAAAATGCTTTAGAAAAAGTTCTAAGAATCATTAAATTTGGAATCTCTTTTATATAAGGTAGAAATGTAACATCAGAAAATTCATAGTAAGCTTCATCAATCAATATTAAACCTGGAAAATCTTTTAATTTTAATACATCATCTTCCTTTAACAAAAGATTCCCAGTAGGATTATTAGGATTAGTAATAACTAAAAGTTTTGGATTGAAATTCCAAGAGTTTTTCAACTCATTTATATTAATTGAAAAATTATCTTTATTAAGATAGATTTTTAAAATCTCTGCTTCTTTTTGCTCAAATATCTTTTCATATAAAGAAAATGTTGGGACAGGGAGTATTACTTTATCTTTTGGTTTTAAAATCCCATTAGCAATAATTTGAATAAGATCTCCAGAACCTAAACCTACCATTATATTCTCAGAAGGAATATTCAAGAAAGAAGAAAGCCTTTCTCTCAACTTAGAAGATTTACCATCAGGATACCTATTCCATGAAATTTCAGAGAGGTCTTTAAAGACCTCTTCTTTAAGCTCCTGTGGAAGATCAAAAGGATTTTCATTCCGAGAGAGCTTAATAGGAAGATCAGGAACATCTACTTTATATCCTTTATATTCACTTCTTATTATCTCTCTCCATCCCATTCTCTATTCCTCCTTGATAATTTAAAAGGCTCTTTTCATGCATATAAAATCCTTCTTCTCTCGCTATTATACCTCCATAGTATGAGAGTTCTTTTTGATCTTCTTTACTTAATTTAACAAAGCTTGTTCTTTTAAGGAAAGTATTTACACATAACCCTGAGAAAGACTTAGCAGACCCACCTGTAGGGAGTATATGACTTGGACCTGCAATAAAATCCCCAAAGATAGAAGAATGATTTATGAAAATAGCCCCAGCATTTTTAATATAAGGTAGATATTTTTCTCCATCAGGATCCAAAATTTCTAAATGCTCAGGAGCAATGGTATTAAGAATATCAATTACTTTTTTTTCATTTTCTTCTACAATCAGATAACTATTTTTAATTGAACCTTCTAATATTTCTTTTCTTTCTGCCTGTAAAATTTCTTTTTCTATCTCCTGGCAGATAGGATCTACTAAATTATTTGGTACAACAAGAAAACCTCTGTCGTACGGAGAATGCTCTATTTGAGCAAGAAAATCACATACAACTCTTTTTAAATCTACGTTTGTATCTTTTACCCATAGAGCAATCTCACTGGGACCAAATATTCCATCTATATTCACTTCTCCAAAAACCTTCTTTTTAGCAGTTGCCACATATAGGTTTCCTGGACCTATAATCATATCTACTTTAGGAATGGACTCTGTTCCATATGCAAAAGCCGAGATCGCATGAGCTCCACCTAAGAGATAAATTTCTTCTACACCTAAGATTTTTAAAGTATAAAAAAGACTTTTATCTTCCTTTTTTGTGGGAGGAGTAGTAACATATATTTCTTTAACACCAGCTATCTGAGCAGGCACTACTCCCATAGCAATAGTTGATGGATAAACTGCCCTACCCCCAGGTACATAAAGAAGAACACTTTCCACAGGTCTTACTAATTGCCCCAGTATATCTTCTCCATCATTATAAAACCATGAATTTTCAATCTCATGGAAGTAATATTTTCTTATTCTCTCTATCATAATATTTACAGCATCAGATAAATCTTTAGAGACATTTACTTCAGGAACTTTCTTTTTAAAACCTATGTCTCTTAAATCTACCCCATCAAATTTTAATGAAAATTCATAAAGTGCTTTATCTTTTTCTCTTTTTACTTTATCTACAATCTCCTCTACCTCTTTTTCAATCTCTCTTATTTTATTTTCTCTCTCTTTTTCTAAAAGAGAAGCACTAAATTCTTTTCCAATAATAACATTTAACATTCTAACCCCTCCATTTCCTCCAGAAGCTTCAAAATCCCCTTTTTACTCCAGATAAAGCTTGAGATATTAGAGATCAAACAAGCAGAAGAATCAAATAAAACCTCTTTTACAATAAGTCCATTTTCTTTTAATGTCCTCCCTGTTTCCATAAGGTCTACAATCTCATCAGAGATTTTAAGTATAGGACCAAGCTCTACTGAGCCATTGAGTTTAAAAATTTTTACTTTATTAAATCTATCCTCCAAGAATTTCTTCGCTATATTAGGATACTTTGTAGCAATTCTTACCTCTTCTTTTTCTAAATCTTTCTCAGGAAAACCCGCAAGAACCATTTTACAGTATCCAAAGGGAAGTTTCTTAAGTGTCACCAATTCTTTTTCTTGTTCCAAAATTATATCCCTTCCAACAATTCCTAAATCAGCAACTCTCTCTTCTACATATAAGGGAAGATCCCAAGGTTTTGCTAAAAAAATTTCAAATCTCTCTCCCCTGAAGATCAATTTTCTCTCATTTTCATAGCTGGGAAGTCTTGAATCAAATTTTCTCAAAAATTCTATAGATTTATTCTGAAGACGTCCTGTGGGGATTGCTATCTTTATCATTTTTATCCCTCCAAAAAATCACTTCCCCCTCTTTTTTTAGTTTTTCTATATCCAGATTTTTATCAAAAGGAATAAAGACACTATTAAATCCATTTTCCCTTTCTTCTTTCATAAGATTATAAACTGAAGCATAAAAATCTGAAGGAACTATAAAAAATTTCTTTTTCTCTAAAGGCTTTCCTTCCTTAAGAAAATCTAATATTTTTTCTTCAATAAAGGCAAAACCTACCCCATAAACTTTCTCTCCAAACTTATTACTCTCAATGTAACTTCCCCCTCCTCCTAAAGGTCCTTTCATATCTTTCACATATAATTCAAAGATTATTCCATCATAATATCCAAAAGATCTGAAAAAAGATGGATTTAAAATTATAGAATCTTCTCTAAAACCAAATTCTATTAGCTCTTTTTTTAGGCTTTTTAACTCTTCTAATTGGAAAGATATTTCTTCACTCTCAAATTTAGCATCTTCCTCATAAAAAAGCATATTTTTAATATCTTTCTGAAGAGAAGAAGGCACTTTACCTGTCATCTCCTCTAAGAATGAAACATAATCTCTTTTTTTCAAGTAGCCTTTTAACTTCTTAATTTCTTCTGAATTCTCTATACAACTCCAAACAGAATTCCATACCCTTATATCATTTAACTCCAGCTTAAAATCTTCCAAATTAAAAGTGTCAAAAACATCTTTTATGGTAAGTATTATTTCTATATCTCTCCATCTTGAGGGAGGGAAAATAAGTTCCCAGCCAATCTGAAATTTTTCTTCTACTTCATCTTTAAAATCAAATATGGGACCCATATAGAAAACACGTATAGGAATCCCTTCAAATCTAATGTTTTTTAAAATTTCAGAGGTTATTTCAGGACGTAAAGAAAAATTTTTCCCTTCTTTTTTTAAAAAACTACTTTTGTTATCAGTTGCCCATATATCCTCTGTAAGTACAGGAGTTCTTATCTCTCTGTACCCATAGAGCTCTAATATTCTCCTAACTTGACTTTCCACTATTTCTCTTTCCATTTCTTTATCTCTTTAAATTGATATCAAGATAAAGAATTATATTCTAAAAAAATTTCTTTGTCAACAAGTGTTCATTCTATGTATAATTAAGTTATGGTAAAAAAGGTATTTTCTCTTCTATGCATAGTTATAATAATCCTTACTCCTATTTTAGGAGGGGAAAGATTTTTTATCGCCCCTTTTACAAAGTATCAAAAATTTTCCGAGGAGAGTTTAACATACCATGTAACCACAATAGAACTTCCTAATCCTTTATTAGAGATTTCTACAGTTGTAGCTAAGACAAAACTCTCACAAGTAGCCTCGGAAGAAAAATATGATCTCATTATAAATGGCAATTTTTTTGATACACAAACAAGAGAGCCTGTAGGATTAGTTGTAAAAAATGGTGAATTAATACATCTTCCTATTAAAAGGGGAGTTTTTGGAATTACCTTTGATGGAACACCCATTATAGATATCTTTAATATTAATGTTAAGATAAAAATTGAAAATACGATAATTCCAGTAAATAGCATTAACTCTCCAAGAGGTGCAGACCAAGTTACGATCTTTACAAATTTTTTTGGGACAGAGACGAAATTAAGAGATAATGCATCTGCAGGGATAGATATAGAGATAACTTTAAATGACAAAATCCCATCCTTAGGTAGCGTATCAGGAAAAGTATCAGGAATTTATTATGGTGTCAAAAAAAGTAATCTTAAAGATAAAAGTTGTATTATCTCAATAGGAGGAACAGCTCTTAGATATCTGCCATATTTCTCTGTAGGAAAAGATATAGAGATAATAGTAGAAACTTCTCCCCAAATACCTCTAAAAGAAGCGGTATGTGGAGGACCTATACTTCTTAAAGATGGGAATATTGTCTTAGGAAAAACTGATGAGGCTTCCTTTGACAGTAGTCTCGTGAATGGAAAAAATCCAAGAACTATTATAGGAATAGCTGAAAATAAGATCTACTTCATAGTAATAGAAGGAAGAAACGATAATTCCCAAGGACTTTCATTACCTGAAGCCTGTAATTTACTTAAGGGAATGGATATTAAGAATGCTATAAATTTAGATGGTGGAGGCTCAAGTTTAAAAATCATATGGGGTAAACCGGTTAACCAAACTTATGAAAGAATAGTACCAGTAGGATTAGGCATTAAGAATCTATATCCTTTTAGTGCCCCCAAGATCTTGTCTTTTAAAGATCCTGATGATTTATATATAAAACGAGGAGATATGGCAAAATTAGAATTACTCCTTCAAGATGAAAATTACCATACTTATACTCTACCTGATGGAGATATCTCATGGACAGTTTCCACACCCATAATAAATTTTGACATTAAAAAAATGAGCTTAGAAGCTAAAGATCTTGGTGAGTGTGAGTTTTCTATAAATTTAGGAGATTTAAATACCAAGAAGAATATTTTTATATGGGATTTTACAGCTATAGTGATTTCTTCAGAAAAAAATATTTTTTATATTGGAGAGAAATTCACTCCACAAGTTTACGCCATAGATAATTTTCAAAGGCAATTTCCATTAGATTTAAAAAATATAATATTTGATACATCTTACATACAAGTTGAAAATAACTATCTAATCTGTAAGAAGCCTGGAGAAACTATTCTTACTTACACTTTTAATGGACTTTCAACTACCTATACTTTGCAGATCCTTCCAGTACAATTGCAAGATAATAAGATTATTGAGGACTTTGAAGAAAATAAAGGGTGGGCTATAAGAGGAATAAACCATGATACAGAATCAACATATTATACTTTGACTTCACAAGCCTTTTCGGGGAATTCTTCCTTAAAGTGGAACTATGGTACTAATGAGAAAAATAGCTTTATCTATTTAGATTTAAAAGTGCCTTTACCTCAAGAAACAGAATCCTTTTCTATAGCTGTAAAAGGTAAAGGTAAAGGTTGGCTCAGAGTTCTATTCTATGATGCTGAAAAAACTCCATGGACAATTGATCTAACTTCCGACTCTACATTCTCTTTTCCAGAATGGACTATCTTGAACAAAAGCTTAAAAGAACTAAAGCCACTTGTATCTACCAACAAGATTTCTCCTACTTATCCTCTCACTTTAAATAGTATTTATATCGTAAATTTAAGAGAAGAAAAAACATCTGGGGAAATTCTATTAGACTCTTTACAGTTTCATTGAATTTTCTCTTAAATATCTAACATAGTAGCTTAAATAATCTAAAGCAGATATTATTGAAAAAGAAAGACCTAAAATAAAAACAAAGTTATAAAGAGGAATAGATAAAAGAGCCATTAGAATAGACACAGAAGTGAGAACCATTGCTATCTTTCCATATATCCTTGAGGATATTATTTTAATTCCTCTTGTTAAAAAACAAAGACCTACCAGTAGCATACTTATCTCTTTTGCAAAAAATATTACTACTCCTACTAAAGGTAAGATATGCTTATAACCAAGATATAAAAGACTACTTATAACAATTAATTTATCAGCTACTGGATCTATAATTTTCCCAAATTCAGAAGTTTGATTTGTCTTTCTTGCAATATACCCATCTAAAATATCACTTACAGCAGCAATTCCATATAGAATTGCTGCTATCAAGAATTCTTGTTTAAGAAGCATATTAATATAAAAAGGTATGATCAATAATCTAAAAATTGATATTATATTAGGTATAGTCATAAGTTATCACCTATATAAAACATATAGAGCAGCACCAATTCCACCTGCATCTTCTCCAAGCTCTGCCCATGAAAAAGAAACTTTATCTTTTAATTGAGGTAATACTCTTTTATAAAATTCTCCCTTCATAGGTTTACCAATATATTCCCTTACATTAGCTACCCCACCGCCTATTACTATATTTTCAGGATCAATAATATGTACATAATTAGCTAAGGATATTCCAAGGAAATATCCTGCTCTATCAAATATATCAGTAGCAAGCTTATCTCCTTTTTCAGCAGCTTGATGTATTAACCTTACTGTAACTTTTTCTAAGTCTTTTTCACATAAATCCCAAATCATACTTTCAGGATGCTCGGGAAGAACACTCTTAGCATATTTTTCTATCCCAGAACCAGAAGATATAGCCTCTATACACCCCTTATTGCCACATCCACAGATAGGTCCATCTGGAAGAACTGTGGTATGGCCAAATTCTCCAGCAATACCATGAGCTCCGATCCATAATTTACCATTTAATACAATCCCAGAACCAATCCCAGTTCCAATAGCCACAGAAATCATAGTTTTAGTTCCTCTCCCTGCTCCTACAAGCCATTCAGCCCATGCCACAAGATTCACATCATTCTCTAAAAAAGCAGGAATTTTAAATTCTTTTTCAAGTATACTTCCTAAATAAACTTCCTTTTTCCATTCTTCTCCTAAATTTGGAGCATAAAGAGTTGCCTTTTTGTCTCTATCCATAACTCCCGGGAATCCTACACATATACCTTCTATATCTTTAGAAGCTAGATTAATCTCATTCAAAACTTTATATATCATACTTTTAATCTTATTTATCACATAATCCTTACCTCTCTCTGACTCTGTAGGTTGTTTATCCCTTGAAATAACTTCTCCCTTCTCATTGACTAAAAGAACATTTATTTTTGTGCCCCCTAAGTCTACCCCGATAGCTTTCCGCATTTCTAACCTCCTTACTTTTCCAGTATAAACTCAAAGTTACTTTTTTTAAGAGAAGATTCAAAAACCACATCTGGAATTATATAGCGAGCAGGGAACTTACAGTAAGGAATGTAAAAGGCTATAATTCCACTAACTCTTGCCCCAGAGAAAATTCTTCCATCTTTAAATTTTGTTATTTCATAAGTTCTTATTAACTCCTCTATCCTTTTATCTCTTTCCTCTTCACCTGCTGTAAGTGCAAAAGAAAATCTTGGTGGTTCTTTGGTTCTAAAAGAAAGTTCAAAAGAGACTTTAGGAGAAGTATTAGGTTGATAAAAGAACTCTCTTACAGGAGAAAACTGTCTTGAATAAGTATCTACTATAATTGAATTTTGTAAGGGATATATCCATATATTTTCCAAAGAGTTATTTATTACTTCCAAATTTAGCACTAAAATATCTTGAGATAACAGATACCATTCAGCATCTCTTAATACACTTACTCTTATTTCCACATCTTCTTTTGTTTGACTCTGGGGAAGTACATTGAGAGCCTTAGTACAGCCTGCCACTAAACTCAAAGAGAGAATTAAAATAAACAAAAAAATACCCTTTTTCATAATAATTGTGCTCCTATCAAATTTTAAATTTACTCTTTAGTCTACATTTTACCTTAAAATTAGACTTCTTGACAACAAATATTATAAAGTTTAAAAATATAAAAGGATTGGAATATATAATAGAAAAGCATCCATAGAAATAAATGGAGGTGAAATATATGCCTATATACGAGTTTGAATGTAAGAAGTGCCATGAAAGATATCAAATAATAACCAGTTTCAATGAAGAGCTTCCTAAAGTGTGTATAAAATGTGGTGGAGAACTTAAAAAAGTTTTCTCTCCTATAGGAATAATTTTTAAAGGATCTGGATTTTACACTACTGATTATAAAAAGAAATCCTCTGAATCTGATAATAAAAACGAAGGGAAGGGGAAGGAATAATTTATACCCCTTCCCTTATTAAATTTTTGAGCTCAATATAATCAATCTCCGAGAACCAATATGGTATTTCCTTCCTTCATAATCTCCAATGACACTATCTGTTTGAAATCCCTTTTCTTTTAATAAGTGTAAAAGCTCACTTGTAGAATATAAATATATCCTTCTTGGAAACTCCTTTTTTATTTTATTATCAATATCAAATATGATTCTATGAGATATGTAATACCCTGATTCTGGATCAAAGGAATGCTCTGTAAGTAAAACATAGGTATCCATAATATCCCATGAATATGGTATGAAATGTCTTAAAATTGCATCTCTATTCTCTACATCAAGTAGAAACTTCCCTCTTTTTTTTAATACCATATAAACCTTTTCAAGAGCTTCTTCATCTTCCTCATAAGAAGAAAGTCCAAAACTTGTATACAAAGAGAAAACTACATCAAATTTATAATCAAGTTTTGTAATATCCTTATATTCCATCACATAAAACTCTGCATTAAAAACTTTATCTCTTTCTGCTTCACTCTTTGCTATCTCTATAAGGTCGGTAGATCTATCAACACCAATAGTTTTATATCCTCTCCTTCCAAGTTCTAAGGTATGCCTCCCAAACCCACACCCAAGGTCTAAGATTAAAGCTCCTTTTTTCAAAGAAAGAGTAGATTCTAAGAAATTCACCTCTTTCTTTGTCCTTTCAGGAGTAAGGTGCTTCCCTAAATACTCATAATAACTTTTCCCAAAATATTCGTCTCGCCAATCTTTATTTTCTTTCATATTTTTGCGTCAGATAATATAAAAGTATTGTGAGATCACCAGCATTTACCCCAGTGATTCTTTGAGCCTGTCCAAAGGTAGATGGACGAATTTTTTCAAGTTTTTCTCTACCCTCACGAGAAAGATGGGGAATTTCATTATAGTCAATATCAGGAGGAATCAATAAGGTTTCATATTTTTGAAAATCTTTTACCTTTTGAAGCTCCCTTTGGATATAACCTTCATATTTAATCTCAATCTCCACTACATCCCGCCATTTTTTGAGAAGACTTCCTCCAAAGCCTAATCTTTCAAGATCTTCATAGGAAATTTCAGGTCTCTTAAGTATTTGAATTAAAGGAACAGATTGAGATATAGGATTTGTACCTTTTTCTTGTAAAATGCTATTAACCTCTGGCGTAGGAGGAACTGATGTCTTATCAAGTCTCTTCTTCTCAAGACGAATTTCTTGCATTTTTTCTAAGAATATCTTCCATGTATCTTCATCTATAAGACCTAACTTATAAGCTTTTGGAGTGAGTCTCTGATCTGCATTGTCTGATCTTAAAAGTAATCTATATTCTGCCCGAGAAGTCAGTACACGATAAGGTTCTTCTACCCCTTTAGTTACTAAATCGTCTATTAATACACCAATATAACCCTCATCTCTTTTTATAATTAGAGATTCCTTACCGAGCAAGCTTAAAGCTGCATTCGCTCCTGCTACTATTCCTTGAGATGCAGCTTCCTCATAACCAGTAGTACCATTTATTTGTCCTGCAAGGTAAAGTCCTTTAATCTTCTTAGTTTCAAGAGTAAGATCCAGCTGATAAGGGTAAACAAAATCGTAAGCCATAGCATATCCAGGTCTAATCATTTCTACCTCTTCAAGTCCTGGCAAAGTTCTTAATATTTGTAATTGTATTTCCTCAGGAAGACTAGTATATATCCCCTGAGTGTAAATTTCTACAGAGTCTTTACCTTCTGGTTCCAGAAAAACTTGATGAGTCTCATGATCTGGAAACCATAAATATTTTTCCTCAATAGATGGACAATATCTTGGTCCTTTTTTAACCATACCACCAATTCTTGAAGCAGTTAAATGAATATTTGCGAGTACAATTTCTTTTGTTTTTTGAGTAGTCCTTGTTAAATAGGAGGGTACTTGTTCACGCTCCTCAGGATTTTCCCAAAAAGAAAAAGAATGTAACTCTTCATCCCCAGGTTGAGAGATTAATTTACTAAAATCAATAGTCCTTTTATCTACTCTTGGAGTAGTACCTGTGTTAAATCTTCCTACCTCTAATCCAAGTTTTCTAAGAGCATCAGAAAGCCCTACAGAAGGAAATTCTCCCATTCTTCCAGCTGGTTTAGACCATGTACTAATATGTATAACTCCATTCATAAAAGTTCCTGGGGTAATAACCACTCTTTCCCCATAAATTTCTCTTCCTGTTGACAAAATAACACCTTTAACCTCTTGAGTTTCTACTATTAAATTTATTACTTCTCCCTGACATATGCTCAAATTCTTCTGTGTCTCAAGAAACTCTCTCATTTTTTGGGGATATACCCATTTATCTACTTGTGCTCTCAACGCTCTAACAGCAGGACCTTTTGAAGTATTTAACCATTTAATTTGTATCATACTTCTGGTAGTTATCCTTCCTATAGCACCACCTAAGGCATCTACCTCTAAAACAAGATGTCCTTTACCTGGACCTCCCATGGCTGGATTACAGGAAAGCCAACCTACAGAGTCATAATTCATTGTTATAAGTAACGTTTTTACACCAAGCCGTGAAGCTGCATAAGCAGCTTCACATCCAGCATGCCCTCCTCCTATTACTATAACATCATACTTTTCCATTTTTCCTTACCTCTAACACTCCCAATTTATACAAAATAAATAATACTAATCCTAAAGTACCAAAAAGAATAATAGTTGAGATATATGGGTCTTGTAATACAGAAATTATTATAGCAACTAAGGACATACAGATAGTAATTAAATAAATAAAAGCAATACTTTGCTTAGTATCCATACCAAGTTTTAAAAATCTGTGATGTATATGATCTTTATCAAACTTCCATGGAGCTCTACCTTCCCAAAGTCTTCTTATAATAGAAAAAGCAGTGTCAAGAACAGGAAACCCCATAACTAATAAAGGAATAAATAAATTAATAACAGTACTACTCTTTAACACTCCCACAATAGATATAGCTCCCAAGGTAAAACCCAAAAACATTGCACCAGAATCTCCCATGAAAATTGAAGCTGGAGGAAAATTAAAGTGCAGGAATCCAAGAACAGAACCTAAAATACTTGCAAGAAAAGTAGCAACCTCTAACCTACCAAGGAGAAGAGAGATTATAAGCAAAGAAAAAGATGAGATTACAGCTACCCCACCTGCAAGTCCATCTAATCCATCTATAAAATTCATTGCATTAGTTATTCCTAAAAGCCATATAAAAGAAATCACATCAGCCCAAAAACCCTTTACGACTATGTTTGTATATGGAATTTTCCAGCTTTCTATTCTAACTCCTAAAAGAACTGCAAAAAGAACTGCAAAAAATGTCAGCCAAAATTTGGGAGCAGGCTTCAGTTCTATAAAGTCATCTAATACTCCTACTAAAAATACCAGTGTACTCCCAAAAAGAATTTTCTCTACGACTAACGACCTATTAAAAAACAAATTAACAAGAAGAATACTTAAAAAGAAAGCAAGTCCACCTATACGAGGAGTAGGAATAGAATGAATACGTCTTTCTTCAGGAATATCTATTGCTCCTACATCAAAAGCTTTCTTTCTTACCAATGGAGTTAATACTAAAGATACAACCAAAGAAAGAATCATCACTATTAATAAATTCATTTCTCCTTTTGCTCCTTTAGCTCGTAAGCTAATATAATCGCCTGTGCAATCTCTTTCATAGTTTTACGCTTATCCATACTTGCTTTCTGAATAAGCCTAAAAGCCTCATGCTCTTTCAATCCCTCCCTATCCATAAGAATTCCCTTAGCTCTATCTATTAACTTTCTTGTTTCAAGAGCATCTTTTAAATCTTCCACCTCTTTCCTTAGCAATTGAAATTCTTTAAATCTTGCAATAGCAATTTCAATTGCAGGAAAAAGATCCGATTCTTTAAAGGGCTTAACAATATAAGCTACAACTCCGACTTCTTTTGCTTTTTCTACTAATTCTTTATCTGAGTAAGCAGTAAGAAATATAACAGGGGCTATTTCTTCTTGAGTCAAAATCTTTGCAGCTTCTATCCCATCCATACCTGGCATTCTTATATCCATTATAACAACATCAGGCTTTAGCTTACGAGCAAGTTCAACGGCAGTTTGTCCATCAGCTGCCTCTCCTATTACTTCATAATCTTGACTTTCTAAAAGTTCTTTTATATCCATTCTTACTATAGGTTCATCTTCAGCTATAAAAACCTTAACAGTTTTCATCCTTATTATCCTCCTTAAAACAGATCTTGAAGGACCTCATTGGCAAGTAAAACCCCTAATTTTGTTAAGCAGATCTTATCTTCTTTATTCTCTATAAGTCCTCTCTCTAAAAAAATATCAAAGTTTGGAAGCATATTTTTAATTCTTTTTCCAAACTTATTATAAAACTCTTTTTCAGAGATACCTTCCATAAGTCTGAATCTTAAGAATAAAAAATCTTTAGCAAGGTCTTCACCATTTAAATCTTCCATTTCTTCAAGAGGAAGAGATCCTCGTTTAATTTTCTCATAGTATACAAAAAGATTCTTAGAATTTCCATATCGGATAGGAGGGACAAAAGAATATGCTGATACTCCAAAACCAAGATATTTTTCCTGCTTCCAATATTTTAGATTATGTTTACACATAAAATTTTTTCCTTTAGCAAAGTTTGATATCTCATAGTGAATATATCTTTCTTTTTCTAAAAGACTCATAGCATCAAGAAACATTTCTGCTTCTTCATCATTCTCAGGAAGAATAACCTCACCATTCAAAAAGCTCTTATAGAAAGGAGTTTCAGGTTCTATAGTCAGATTATAGATAGAAATATGTTCAGGTTTAAATGATAAAGCTTTACATAAAGATCTTAAAAAACTTTCTTTTTTTTGAAAAGGCAAAGAATACATAAGATCTATATTTATATTATCAAAACTTTCTTCTCTCGCTAAGGAAAGAGTCTCTTCTATGTCTTCTGGAGAATGAATTCTTCCAAGTATTTTTAATTCATAAGGATCAAAAGACTGAGCTCCAATACTTAATCTATTTATTCCTAAATCTTTCCAAGATCTCAATTTATCTTTAGTAACTGTTCCAGGATTTGCTTCTATTGTAACTTCAACAGAACTCTTTATCTGGAAATTTTCTTTTATTGTTCTAAAAATTCTTTCTAAGCTTTCTAAAGAGATTAAAGATGGTGTTCCGCCACCTAAATATATGGTATCTACATCTTCAGGACTTGACTTCATTTCTATCTCTTTACAAAGAGCTTTTATATATCTTATTTCTTCATCTTTTGAATAAGGAAAGGATATAAAATCACAATAAGGACATTTCTTTACACAAAAGGGAATATGAATATAAATTCCAATCGTTTCCATAAGTAGCTCTATAAAGAATTTTTTAAGACATCTATAAGAGGATAATAAGTCATAATAGAATGTAGCGGTGTAATAGAAATTTTATTACTACCTACAGCCCATATATCAGATCCTTCTTCGTCATTATATTCTTTTTCTCCATGTAGCCAGTAATATACTACACCTCTTGGATCAATCCTCTTTTCAAGACAATTTTTGTAATGAAATTTACCTTGAAAAGTAATACATATATCATCAATATCTGCCTTTGGTGGGATATTTATATTTAAAAAAATTCCCTGGGGAATAAGCCCTGAAAATTTAGGAATATATCTTAGAAGAAACTCCCCAGCTTTTTCAAAATCCTCCTTTTCAGCTTCAGCAGATACAGAGATAGAAACAGCAGGAATATCCTTAAGAGAAGCTTCTCTTGCCCCAGAAACTGTGCCTGAGTATATTATATCTGTTCCTAAATTATATCCCTTATTTATTCCTGATATAACAAAAGATGGTCTTTCAGGAAGAAGAGAATAAACCCCCAACATGATACAATCTGCTGGTGTGCCATTTGTAGTCCAAACTTTCACATCTCTATATTTCCATGGAATAGCATAAACTCTTAATGGTTTATGAAGTGTAAGAGCGTGACCTCCTGCGCTTCTTTCTCTCTCAGGGACTATAATATAAACCCTTCCTAAAGCAGTAAGCTTTTTAGTCAAGATCTTCAAGGAAGGAGAGTCTATTCCATCATCATTAGTTATAAGAATACTTCTCATAAAATTAATCTCTCTTTAAAACAGCCCAAAATGCCTCTTGAGGAATTTCTACTTGTCCTATCTTTTTCATCCTTTTCTTACCTTCTTTTTGTTTTTCTAAAAGTTTTTTCTTCCTCGTAACATCTCCTCCATAGCATTTCTGCAGTACATTTTTTCTTAAAGGTTTTATCTCTTCCCTCGCAATAATCCTACCACCTATTCCCGTTTGAATCACTACTTCAAAAAGTTGCTTGGGGATTACATCTCTTAATTTTTGTACTAACTTTCTACCTTCTTCATAAGCCTTATCCCTATGAACAATGATAGAAAGAGCATCTACAGGTTTACCATTAATAAAGACATCAAGTTTAACTAAGTCACTTGGTCTATAGCCTAAAAACTCATAACTCATAGATCCATACCCACGCGTAACAGATTTTAATACATCAAAAAATTCAGTAATTATCTCGGAAAGAGGAAGTTCACAGGTAATAAGAACCCTTGTAGGAGTAATATATTCAATATTCTGAAAAGTTCCCCTTCTGGAATTAATAAGTTCTATTATAGAGCCCATATATTCACTGGGACTAATAACATTTGCAGATACAAAAGGCTCTCTAAACTCCTCTATTTCATAAAGGGGAGGAAGCTCTAATGGATTTTGGACAATCACTCTTTCTCCTTTTTTTGTTATGATTTCATAAGCTACAGATGGTACAGTTGTAATGACATTAAGATCAAACTCTCTTTCAAGTCTCTCTTGCACAATTTCTAAATGTAAAAGACCTAAAAAACCACATCTAAAACCAAATCCTAATGCAGGAGATTTTTCTGGTTCATAATATAAAGAAGCATCATTTAAGCTTAATTTCTGTAAAACATCCCTAAGATTTTCATAATCGTTATTTTCTACAGGATAAATACCGCAAAAAACCATGGGTTGTACCTTTTTATATCCTGGTAAAGGCTCTTTAGCGGGATTTTCTACATTAGTAACAGTATCTCCTACTCTTGCCTCACTAATATTTTTTATATTTGCTACAATATATCCCACTTCTCCAGCTTCAAGTTTACCTATTGGTACCATATCTGGAATAAAAACCCCTACCTCTTGTACCTCATACTCGGTTCCTGTAGACATCAACTTTATTTTATCTCCAGATTTTACAAACCCATCAAAAACTCTCACATAAATAATTACTCCACGATAAGAATCATACTTTGCATCAAAGATAAGAGCTTGTAATGGTTCTTTAACTTTTCCTTCTGGAGAAGGAATATACTTAATAATTCCCTCAAGAAGCTCTGGTATACCCCAACCTTCTTTAGCACTTACAAAAAACACCTCGCCTATAAACTTATCTCCTAAAAGTTCTTTTATATCTTCTGCAGTTTTTTCGGGTTCCGCATTTGGAAGATCTATTTTATTCACCACAGGGATTATAGTAATGTTATTCTCCAAAGCTAAAAGGAGATTATTAATTGTCTGGGCTTCTATACCTTGTGTAGCATCTACTACAAGTATAGCACCCTCACAAGCAGCAAGACTTCTGGAAACCTCATAAGTAAAATCCACATGACCTGGAGTATCTATAAGGTTAAATTCATACTTTTCACCATTACTATTATAAAAGAACCTTACTGCTTGAGCTTTCACAGTAATACCACGTTCTCTTTCTATCTCTAAAGTGTCTAATAATTGTTCTCTCATTTTTCTCTTCTCTATTGCCTCTGTGTACTCTAAAAGTCTATCTGCTAATGTGGATTTTCCATGATCTACATGTGCAATTATGCTAAAATTCCTAATTTTTGAGATATCTTTCATGGAATCATTTCCTCCTTACTTTCTTTAACCTTTAAATTATACTACAAACATACCTTTTGACCTATTAAAAATTTATGGTATAATTCACTTTATCAAGACAAAAATCTAATAAAGGAGAGAGAAAAAGAGAATGGCAAATACTAAGTCTGCAATTAAAAGAATAAAAATTAGTGAAAGAAATAGGATTAGAAACAGAGTAAGAATTGGTAAGATTAAATTCTATACTAAACAATTTTTAAAATTATTAGATGAAAATAAGATTGAGGAAGCTAAAAAAGTACTACCAGAAACAATAAGTGCAATTGATAAAGCAGCGCAAAAAGGTACTATCCATAAAAACACAGCAGCAAGAAAGAAATCTAAATTAATGAAGCTTTTAAATGACAAAGTAGCAAGCTAATTTTTGGCACTAATTTTAAGGACTACTTTTTCTAAAAGTAGTCTGGGATCCTTAGCTGTAGATTTGAATTCCTGATCCACCTGCCGCAGAAGGAAATAAATATTTAAAAGCTCTGCGGCATTATATTTTACCAAAGCCTCTTGGCTTTTCTTTATAATAAATGGATGTAAACCTAATTTTTTTCTAATTTCTTCAGAAGAAAATCCATCTTTTAACAGTGCTTGAACTCTAAGAAGTTGTCTTATCTGTTTCACAATAATTTCTAAAATAACAGAAGGATAAAGACCTTCATTCCATAAAGTATCAATACCAGAAAAAGCAAGATAAAAATCCTTTTTTATTAAAGCATCTAAAAAAGTATAAAAAGCAACTTCCTGAGGTGAAAGAACTTTTTTAAGATCCTCTACTGTTACTAAACTCTTCTCACCCACAAAAAGACAAACCTTCTCCATTTCCTGAAGAAGTATACCAAGATTTCCTGAAAAAGAAAGAGATAAAAGATATACCCCTTCTTCTTCTATCTCCTTGCCTTTTTCTTTAAATTTATCTTTTATCCACCTTCTCAAAGTATCTGCCCTAAACTTTCCAAACTCAACAATTCCTTCTGGAGGAATAAACTTTTGAAATGGAATTCTCTTTGGTTTTTCTTCTTCCGCATTTGCTATAAACACCAAACATGTATTAGTAAGTCCTTTGAGTAAAATTTCAAGCTTTTTAGGAAAATTTTCTTTAAGATTTTGAGCATGTCTTACCACTATAAATTGATTACCAAAAAGAGGAGGAGATTCTAAATATGGCAATAAATCATTCCATGTAATATCTTCTGCAAAGAAAGACACATAATTTATATCGCTAAAACGGACTTTTCTAAGATCAGTTAAAGCCTCTTCCATTAAAGACTTCTCTTCACCTATAAAGAGATAAACAGGAGAAAATTTCTTTTCTTTTAAAGAGTGTTTAAATTCCCAATAATTCATAATCTCTTCTTTTCTTGAGAAATAAAGGTAAAATTATAATAAAAATACTAATTATTAAGCTTATTTTATAATGTGAAATAATAATTTGCAAACCTAAGAATAATATATCTAAAAGAAGAGAAAGGATTTTTGTTAATAAAAATGATATAGGTAAAAAGCTTAATAAAATAGAAACAAAAGCAATAAGAAGTATTAAATAAAATAATGGTATTGCAAAGAGATTTGAAACTATAGACAAAGGATAAAGCTTTTTGAAGTAAAAAATGTTAAGAGGAGCTAAAAATATGAAAAGCCAAAAGGAACTTTCCCATATACCTTGCCAAAAATCTGGCAAGAATTTCTCAAAATTGGGTTTGAAAAGAAGTCCTAACATAGCCATATAAGAAAGTTGAAAACTTAAATTAAAAAACTTTAAAGGAGATATTAGAAGATTTATAAAAGCCACCCAAAATAAGGCATTTAAAGAATCCTCCTCTCTCCTAAATATAAAAGCAATTAACAGATAGATATATATTCCTATTACTCTCCAAATAGGTGGTTTATCTCCAAGAATAAGACCATAAAGAAGCAGAAGTGGAAAAAATACAATTTTTGAAATAATCTTCCTGAATGGAAATATAGAGATTATACCTCCTATAAGCATAGAAATATGTAGTCCAGAAATAGCTAAAAGATGTGCCGTTCCTGTTTCAGAAAAAAGCATTCTAATTTCCTTAGACAATTCTCCTGTATCTCCTATGGTTATTGCCTGAATGAAACTACTTTTATCATAACCTAAGGTAGAAAATACATTTTTAATATGTTCTTTAGTTTTCTTCCTTAGATTAGAAATAAAGTTAACTCTCTCCCTACCTTTTTTGCTAATTGATCCAAATTTTATCTCAAAAAGGATATTATCATCCCAAAAGTTATAAGGATTAGAAAAATTAATGGGATAAAAACTTACATTTTCTAAATAAAGAATATCTCCCTCTTTAATATTGTTATTCCCTTTTAGATAGAAAAAACCTCTCTCTTTTGAAAAATATGGTCTAAAAATAATTTGATCAAAATCTTTCCTTAAGATTTTTTCTTCTACTATTCCTTCAAGAGATTTCCATTTTTTTTCAAAAAGTTGAAACTTAGGTAAATTAGCATTATATAAAACAACTCCTAAAATAAGAACCAAGATAAGAAAAGGGACAAGAAAGAGATTTTTACGAAATATAATTAAAAGAGTGAGAATAAATAAAGAGATTAAAATAATATCAAAATGATACCTTCCTATAAAAAGACCAACAATATAAGAAAGCAGTACATAAAAAGAAAATGGTAGCTTCAAGAGCTCACCATGTAATTTTATCTTTAATCTTTTCTATCTTCTTTTCTCCTATACCCTTCACCTCTAAAAGATCAGATAGAGAAGAAAAATTGCCATTTTCTTCTCTATACTGGATAATCCTTTCTGCAAGAATAGGTCCTATGCCAGGAAGAGTCTCAAGCTCAGCCTTAGATGCCAGATTTATGTTTATTCTTTCAGAGTTTTCAGTATTTGCTAAAGGAACCTGTACCTTTGAAGAGGGAGAGTTTTGGAAAGAAGGAATATTTTTAGAAGGAACTTGAATTTTATCACCATCTTTTAAAAAATCAGCTAAATTAAGTCTATCAAGATCTGCAGAAGACAAGGGTCCTCCTGCTAAATTTATAGCATCTATAACCCTTGCCTCTTCTCCTAATTTATAAACTCCAGGATTCCTAACATCCCCAGCTACATGAACTATTATATAGCTAATTTCTTTAGAATCACCTGGATAATAAGAATTATTTGAAATTAAAGAGCCTAACACTAATAAGAATAAAAATGAAAATATACCTAAAATTAGTTTTTCTTTTTTATTAAACATTTGCTACTTTGTTAGAGCAAGTTCCTTTTCTTCTTTCCCTTTAGAAATTTGCTTGCTTAGTACTTCAATTGCTTTGTTCAATTGAATGTCATTGTCCTTTCCTACATTTTCTGGATCCATTTCTACTATCATATCTGGTGTTATACCTTCTTTATTTATATCTTTTCCAGAAGGAATCAGATACTTTTCAGTGGTAAGTTTTAAAGCAGAACCATCAGATAAAGGAATTACACTCTGGACTACACCTTTACCAAAAGTTTTTTCTCCTACTAAAACTGCTTTTTTGTAATCTTTTATAGCACCTGATAAGATCTCAGATGCACTTGCAGAATATCTGTTTACTAATACTACAAAAGGTTTGTTCCATTTATAAGTACCTTTAACCACCTTTTCTCCATAAAGTTTCTTTTCTCTATCCTGTCTATATACTACAATTCCTTTTGTAGTGAAAGTTTTAGTATCGCCATTCTTTACAACAGTTTTAACCTGGTCATTTTCGGAGATAAAGAAGCTTGAAATAGTAACAGCAGCCCTTAAATCTCCACCAGGATTGTTTCTTAAATCCAATATAACACCATCAACCTTTTTTTCAATACTTTTCAAAAATTCACTTAATTTCTGAGGAGAATTCTGTGTAAATTCAGAAAGTGACACATACCCTATATTATTTTTTAAAACTTTACCTTCAACAACTGGAGTTTCAATTATTTCTCTCTTTAGAGTAAATTCATAGTATTTTTTCTCCTTTTCCCTATATATTTTAATCTTAACCTCTTTTCCTACCTCACCTCTTATCATAGAAACAACTTCATCTAAAGATTTATCTAATACTGATTTTCCATCTACCTCTACTATTTGATCTCCAGCTTTAACACCAGCCTTATAAGCAGGAGTATTTTCTATAGGTGCAAATACCACTATTTTCCCATCTTTTGATTCTAATCTCATCCCTACACCACCAAAAAATCCCTGCATATCTTCTGTGAACATCTTAAATGCATTGGGATCAAAAAATTCAGTATAAGGATCATTCAAAGATTTTAAAAGACCTCTTATTGCCTCATATTCTAATTTTTTATTATCTAAATTCGTCTCTATATATGCATTTTTTACATAATAAAGAGTCTCAATAAAGACTCTCATATTAGAGATCAAATCATCAAGAGTATCCTTTGCACTACTAAATTTAGGAATAGAAAATATTACTATTCCTACAACAACTATCAACAATACTAATTTTTTGTTAAGTTTCATATCTTAATTCTCCTCCACTTTATTTTTTTACTTAAGCCATCCCGCAGGATCCACAGGACTTCCAGTTACTCTTACTTCAAAGTGTAAGTGAGGTCCTGTACTAAGTCCTGTGCTACCTACATATCCAATTATCTCTCCTTCCGCAACCTCCTCTCCAATTTTTACTACAATCTTAGATAAATGTCCATAGAGAGTAGAAATATTACCCCCATGGTCCAGAATTATTAAGTTTCCATATCCTCCATACCAACCAGCATAAATTACCTTTCCTGAAGCTGCAGCCTTAATAGGGGTTCCATATGCTACTGCTATATCTATACCTGTATGAGAAAGAGGAGCACCTCCAAGAATTGGATGTGGCCTCATACCAAATTTTGAAGAAATACTACCTATAACAGGCCAACTTAATTTACCCTTTTGAGCTTTTTGCACGTTTGAAGATGCTAATTTCTTTATCATATTTTCAATTTCTTTTGACTCTTTTTCCAAAGTAGCAATAACTTGCTGCTGATATTTTTTTTGAGTTCTAACTTTATCTAAATATGCTGTTTTTTCTCTTTTTTTCTTCTCTATATAAGCTTTCTTGTCTGAAATATTCTTTACTAAAACTTCTGCATTCTTTTTTTCTTCCTCCCATTCTTTTTTCTTCTGAGTAAGATCTTTATATTGATTATTTATCTCTGTTATCCTATTTGCCTCAACTTTTATCAATGACCGCAAATAATAAGGTACTGCAAGAGTATTAAAAGAGTCTTCACATAAAATAAGATCAGCCTTTAATGTCTGTAGTACTTTAAACACCTCACCTAAATTTTCCTTATAATTTAAAATCCTAAATTTCAAATTTCTCTGCGTCAAATTAAGTTGAGTTGAAAGAACTAACAGTCTTGCTTGAGATTCTCTTAGTTTAGTTTCAGCCACATTAAGTTCTTTTTCTGCCTGATCCAATTCTCTATCAATAGAATTTATCTCACTAACAATATTGACCTCGGTCTTTTCAAGAGTCTTTACTTTACTCTTTAGATCTTGAATCTGCTGCTTTTTCTGTTGAAGCTCTTTCTGTTTTTGAGAAAGAACGTCTGCAGAGACTCCTTTTGTAAGAGTAAGGTTAAATACTAAAAGTATAAATAATATCCCCGATATTAATTTCCTTATCATATTACAATCTCTGGAAACTTATTAAAGCAGATGTAAAACTTATAATAATATTTGAAAGTACAAAATATAAAACCCAAACTAAAATATGCCTCAGATCAAATACATATACAAAATATGGAAGAACCCTTGATATTTGATCCTTTAATAAGGAGAAGGAAAAATAAACAATTAAAATGGAAAAAAAGGAAGATAGAAAAGTAATAAAAATGTTTTCCCATATCTGAGAAGTGACAGAAAATTTCGGATATGCTAAATGAACATGAGCAAGTAGTTCTACAGAAATAATTAAAAATGCTAAACTACCTAAATAAATAAAGATCTTCTTAATAGACCCCACTACTCTATTAAGCTGATTCCATTCATTTATCATATTTTCCGAATATCTAATTTCTTCTACAAAGCTGTAATTTAGAAGAAAACTTTTTAGATCCTCAAATTTCTCTAGGGTAATAGGTGTAATCTCTAAAGCTTTTGGTAAAGCCTCGGGAGATCCCCATGAAAATATCTCATTTTCTCCTCCTAATGTCTCCTTTAACCTATCCCAAGCATCCTTCTGGGTTATATATACCACTTCTTTAAATTTAAAATTAGATTTTAAATCTTCTATTAATTTTAAAATTTTAGAATCAGGTGTTTCAGGAGAGATAAAAGCATAGATCTTAATCTTTTCAAGCCACAAGTTTAAAGAACCATTTACAGAAGTTACAAATACTATAAGAGACAAAAAAACAGTAAAGAGCACTAGAAAAGATAAAAACAAAAATAATCCTTTAGTTTTTATACCTTCCCAAAAATTTCCACTACCCATAGCTAAATTATAACCTTAAATACTATAGAAAAGCAATACCACAAGGATTCCTATAACACTTCCTAAATTAATTCTTAAATCAAAGCCAAAAGTAAAAGTTACAAAATATAAATCTACGGTAAAGGGAGAGAATCCAATAAAAATTCCATCTCTTAGTATTTCAAGTCTATCTCCTAAAGCTTCTGCTACAACCCCTCCTATTATCATGCCCAAAACAATAAGGAAAATAAAGAGTCTCGTAGACATTCTACTTCTTCTCATCATTTACCCCCAAAATTTTTTCTAAACTTTTAATAACATATCTTCCTATTATTCCATTTACAGATCCTGTAATTATCCCAAAAAGAATTAAGAAAGGAGCATAGTAGAGAATCCCAGAATGCTGTACAAAAAAAATAACAACCAAGAGCTGTGTTAAATTGTGAGTTATAGCTCCCAAAACACTATTTGTAACTAAACTTAAGGAGGTATTTTTCACAATACCCATCACAATGGTACTCATTATACCCCCAAAAAGTCCTAAAAAAAATGAGATATTCAAAAAAGTTCCCAATATAAAATTAACTATTATGACTCTTAAAATAGTTATTAATAGAGCCTCTTTCCAACTTAATGTGTATATCATAACTAAAGAAACAAGATTTGCAATCCCAAGTTTAGCTCCAGGGATAGGAAAGAGAGGAGTTATAAATATACTTTCTAAGTAAAACAGTATGCATGCTACAGAAAGTAGTATAGCAAGCAAAGTCAAGTATAAAACTTTATTCTCGTAAATCTTATCTCTCATTTTTCAACTCTAAATATCACATTATCAGAAATCCATAATTTTCCATCAGAATACATTAGTATTAATCCTACGTTAGAAAATTTTTCTCTCCATAAGGTTACAGCCTCCTTACCAGCAGCAAAAAAGGTAGTAGATAGGATATCAGCCTCTGTTCCACTTTGACTTATTACACTCACACTCATAAGATCTCCTTCTGGATAACCAGTCTTTGGATTAAAAATATGACAATATCTTTTCCCATCTTTAATAAAAAATCTTTCGTAATCTCCAGAAGTTGCAACAACCCCTTCTTTTATCAATACTTTTCCTAAAAACCCATCTTCCCTTGGATGTCTTATATTTATTCCCCAGGATTCGCCTTCTAATGGCTTACCAAAAACTGCAATAGTCCCTCCTATATCAAAAATCCCTCTTGTAAGAGAATATTTTTTTGCAATGTTTAAAAGCTTCTCTGCCATATATCCCTTTGCTACTCCTCCTAAATCTATCCCCATTCCATTTTTTGTCAGCTTTACTTTATTATCTTCTACTTCAATCTTCCTAAAATTCACAAAGTTCAAAGCTTTTTCAATCTCTATTTCAGAAGGTACTCTATAATTCCTATTATAAAAGCCCCAGATTTCTAATAGAGGTGAAACAGTTGGATCAAAATACCCGTTAGAAAGTTCTGCATATTTTCTTGCAGTTTTTATAATATTTAATGTATCTTCTGAAACATCTACAAATCTTCCTGCGTTTTCATTGATTTTATATACTTCACTTTCCGAATTGAACCTGTCAAAAACTTTACTTAAATACTCTAATGTTTTCCAAGATTCCTCTAACGCTACATTTCTATCCTTACCCCAAAGCTTAATACTAACAAAGGTATCCATTAAAATTCCTTCCCGAGAAGCTTCTATCTCGGAATTACTCCTAAAGAAAGAAAAAGACAGAATTCCAATTAAAAATAATACTCCTACTGCTTTAATAAGATTAACGACTTTGTTGGACATTTCTCCACACAAATCCCGCAACTATTACAAAGACTATAATCTATTACAGGGAATCTGCCATCCATCTTAATTGCACCTGTAGGGCAAGCTTTCTCACATATTCCACAAGCAATACATGCCCGATCACATACTTTTCTTGCATCGGGACCAGGAAGAGCAGACTTGCATCCTAAAAGCAACGGGATATCCACAGAAAATAAACTAAGAACTCCTCTAGGGCATGCTTTTACACAAAGTCCACAACCTGTACATTTTTCCATATCTATTTTAGGAAGACCGTCAGATCCTATATGAATAGCATCAAAAACACAAGCTTCTACACAATCCCCAAAGATAAGACATCCGGTAGGACAAGCCTTATAACCTCCCTGAATTAAATTTGCAATCTTACAAGTTTCAAGTCCATAGTATATAAACTTATCCTGAGCTATACCCTTTGCCCCTTGACAAGTTAAAAAAGCAACATTTTTTACCACTGTTCTTATATTCTTCACATCAAGAATTTGAGCCACATTTTGAGCTGTTTTTTCTCCTCCTGCAACACAAGCTGTAACAGGAGCTTTACCCTCTAAAATCGCTTGTGCACATGATTCACATCCAGAATAGCCACAAGCACCACAATTACTACCTGGTAAAGCGCTTAAGATCTCAGCCAGTCTTGGATCTATTTCAACCTTAAATTTCCGACCTGCAATAGCTAAACCTACCCCAAAGATCAATCCCATACTTCCTAAAACTAAAGCTGACGTGATTATTAATCCCATTTTTTAATTTTTCCTCCCTTTTAATGTGCCATACCCTGAAAACCTAAAAATACAAGGGCTAGAAGTCCTGAAGTTATAAAAACTATAGGATAACCTTGCCAAAATTTAGGGGTATCTGAATATGCAAGTCTTTCCCTAATGCTTGAGAGTAATATTAAAGCGATAGTATAACCCAGAGAAACTCCTATGGAATATACAATGGTCTCCAAGAGATTGTAATGATAATCTATATTTAAAAATGTAACTGCTAAGATAGCACAGTTTGTAGTAATAAGTGGAAGATATATTCCCATAGCTTTATAAAGATATGGGGAAGTTTTTCTTATAACCATCTCTACTAACTGTACCAAGACTGCAATAACTAAAATAAAAGTCAATGTCCTCAAGAAAACAAGATTCAATGGTAAAAGAATATAATAATAGACAAAGAAGGTAACTACAGAAGCCATAACCATAACAAATGTAACAGCAAAACCCATTCCTACAGATGTATCAAATTGGGAGGTCATTCCTACATAAGAGCATAATGCTAAAAACCTCATAAATATGATATTATCTACTATCATAGCAAAAAAGAATAAACTAAATAGTTTCATTAAAGACTCCATACTCATTACCTCCTAAACTTATTTCCAGCCCAGTTCAACAAAGCAATAAGAAAGCCTATTCCCCAAAAAGCACCAGGAGGCATAATAAAAGCCAGAGTAGGTTTAAAAATTCCTGGTAAAATAGGAATTCCCAGAATAGTACCTGACCCTAAAAATTCTCTTAACATACCTAATGTAACAATTACCCAAAGGTATCCCACACTCATACCAAGACCATCTGCTAAAGAATTTAGAACAGAATTTTTATAAGCAAAAGCCTCTGCCCTACCGATAATCATGCAGTTTACCACAATAAGAGGAATAAATATTCCTAAGGACTTATGAAGTTCAGTAAAATAAGCTGACATTACCAGATCAATTATGGTAGTAAACATTCCTATGGCTATTATAAATATAGGGATTCTTATATTATATGGAGTTATAGGACGCAGTAAAGAGACAAGTATGTTGGAGAATATCATCACAAACGAGAAAGCAAGTCCCATTCCTAAAGAATTCTGAACACTTGTAGAGACAGCAAGCACTGAACACAATCCAAGCATCAGTATAAGAATAGGATTTTCTTTAAAAATAGCGTTAACAAAATTCTGCCAAAATTCTTTCATTATCCTCCCCCCTCAAAATTCGTATGGTTTAAAACTTCATTTATTGCCCTTACTACAGCTCTTGATGATATTGTTGCTCCTGTAACTGGATTGATATTCCTCTTTACCTCTAAATTGGGCTCATTTTTACCAAGAAATTGTTTTAAAAAACCTTCTTTTGTCACTTCTGCTCCAAGTCCAGGAGTTTCTTCCTGGGACATCACTCTTACTTCTAAAATCTTATTATTTTTATCTACACCTACAAGAAGCTTAATCTCACTACTATATCCTTTGGTACTTACTTCCCAGATACTACCAACTTTTTCTCCATCATCATAACCAATATATACTTCTTGAATATTAACTAAAGGATCTTTTGGTGTAATATTATTCTCAAGTTTTACAAATCTTTTTGCTGAAGAAAGAATCTCCTTTAAAGCTTTTTCTTTTTCCCTTGCTTCATTTAACTCAATTACTTTTTGAGTTTTTTCATAAGTGAAAGCGAGTGCAGCTGCAGCCAAAGCACAAATCAACATTAAAGTAATCCCATAGGTAAAAATATCTTTCATTTCTTCACCTCTCCAAATTTACGAGGTTTAAAACTTCTATCAATCAATGGGGTTAATGCATTCATTACTAAAATTCCATAGCTTACTCCCTCAGGATAAGCTCCAAAAATTCTAATCATCATAGTAAGAAAACCCGCTCCAATCCCAAATATAATTCTTCCTTTTGAAGTAAGAGGAGTAGTTACCCAATCGGTAGCCATAAAGAAAGCTCCTAAGAAAATTCCTCCTGCAAGGATCTGAAACAAAGGATCCTTGCCAAAGAGGATAGAAATAACAAAGACCGTAAGTATAAAAGAAAAGGGTATTTTCCAATCTATAACTTTTTTATAAATAAGCCACAATCCTCCAAGAAGAAGTAGTAATACTGAAGTTTCGCCAATACACCCAGGAATATCTCCTATACATAAATGAAAATAGGAAGGAAGATTGTATCCTGATATTTTCAATTTATCAATAGCAAGAGGAGTAGCTGTGGAAACTATAGGAGTCGCAGTAGAAGCAAGAGAGGTTGCAGTAGAAGTAAGCTCATTACCAATAGTCCTTATAGGATTCACCCAAGAAGTCATAATTACTGGATATGATATAAGAAGAAAAGCTCTTCCAACTAAAGCAGGATTTAAAAAATTATTACCTAAGCCCCCAAATATTTGCTTTACCAAAATAATAGCCACAGCTGTCCCTACTATAGGTATCCAAAGAGGAACTTTCGGGGGTAATGTTAAAGCTAACAAAAGCCCAGTAACCACAGCACTAAAATCAGAAAGAGCGCTAAGAGATTTCCTTCTAATAAGGAGAGATATGGCCTCCCACGCTACTGCTGAAACAATACTTACAATAATCACAAGCAAAGAGTGAGTTCCAAAAAAGTATATTCCTGCCAAAGTGGTAGGAATAAGAGCATAAATAACCTGCCTCATTGCATAGGAAACATCTTCACCTTCAAAAATATGTGGTGAAGAGGACACAATAAGTTTAGTGTCTAACTTCATTGAAGCACTCCCCCTTACTTTCTTTTCTTTGCTAAAATCTCTGCCTTACCCATTCTAATCCACTGTAAAAGTGGTCTCCGAGATGGACATGTATAATTACAAGAGCCACATTCAATACAATCCAAAGCTCCTAATTCTTCCGCCTCTACTATTTTCTCTTTCTCCACATAACTTGCAATAGCTGTTGGTATAATCCCCATAGGACATACATCCACACATCTTCCACATCTTACGCATGTCATTGGTTCGTAATACTTAACATCTTTCTTACGGAAAACCACAACTCCAGAAGTACCCTTTATAATTGGGGTTTCCAAATTATATATTGCAACTCCCATCATTGGACCACCAAATATAATCTTCCCTGGTTCTTCTCTAAATCCACCTGCTGTTTCAATAAGTTTTGATACAGGAGTACCAATAAGAACATCCAAATTTTTAGGAGAATTTACGCCCTCTCCACTAACTGTAACCCCACGAGATATAAGAGGAAGTCCTGTATTAAAATGTTCTGCAATGGCACAAGCAGTCCCTACATTATTTACGATTACTCCTACATCAAGGGGGAGTCCTCCTGAAGGAACCTCTCTATTAAGTAAAGCTTTTATAAGATGTTTTTCTGACCCTTGAGGATATTTCGTATAAAGAAGTGCTATCTCAATATCCCTATCGGTATAATTTCTTAATAAATTTGCAGCCTCTTTTTTATTTTCTTCTATTCCTATAATCCCTTTTTTAGCTCCAACCACGTACATTAAAATTTTCAAACCCTGTATGATAAGTTCTGGTTTCTCAAGCATTAGACGATAATCAATAGTAAGATAAGGTTCACACTCTGCTCCATTAAGAATAATTGTATCAATCTTTTTCTCAGAAGGAGGTGTAATCTTTACATGGGTAGGAAAAGCAGCGCCACCAAGTCCTACAATTCCTGCTTCTCTAATTCTCTGCCTGATCTCATCAGGTGAGAGGTTTTCCCATGAAACTTTTTCAGGAAGGTCAGGATAAAGCTCCTCTTTACCATCAACTTCTATCTCTATTGCAGTTACAAGTTCTCCTGAAGAATGTGGATAGAGACCTATACGTTTTACAGTACCTGAAGTAGGTGCATGAATGGGTGAAGTAACAAAAGCTTGTTTATCTCCAATCTTCTGACCTTTGTAGACATAACTTTTAGGTTTTACCAATGGTTCTGCAGGTGCACCTGTATGTTGTTGAATAGGAATAATTAATCTTTCAGGAAGAGGAATCTTTGAAATAGGAATATCTTTAGATAAATCCTTTTTCTCAGGAGGATGAACGCCACCCTTAAAGGTAGAAAATTTCATATTAAGCCTCCTTTTTATTCTAAAACCTGATACCTCTCAAATAATATTTTATATTTCTCTTGTAGAGAAATAAATCTCTCTTTCTCTTTCTCTATAACATCTTGAGGAGCTTTGGAGATAAATTCGTTGTTATGTAACCTTTCTTCCAACTTTTTAATGGCTTTTTCCAAATCTTCTAATTCCTTTTTTATACGACTTTTTTCCTTTTCAATATCAATAAGTCCTCTAAGAGGTACATAGAAACTCGTATTTTCTATTATTTTATGAGCCACATTTTTAAGATCTTTTAATTCAGATGCAGATCTAAGTTCTGCTTTTGCTAATATATAAAAATAGCCTGAATATCCCTGAAGAAGGACTTCTTTTTCTCTATCACGTGTATAAAAATCAACCTTTATAACCTCAGAAGGAGGTATATTGAATTCTGCTCTTATGGCTCTTACTGATTTTATTGCTCCCATGATAAATTCCATATCCTTTTCTGATTTTTCATCTATAAATTCTTTCTCAACCCCTGGCCATAATGACATCATTATACTCTCATCACTCCCAGGAATTTTTTGCCATATCTCTTCTGTAATAAAAGGCATAACAGGATGTAAAAGTTTTAAGTTTTCACGAAGTACTTTCCATAAAATAGTTTGGGATACCAATTTACTCTCTGGATCCTCTTGAGGTAACAATCTTAATTTAGAAAGCTCAATATACCAATCACAAAACTCTCCCCAGAAGAAATTGTAAACCCTTTTAACATAGTCGCTAAATTGGTAGTTTTCTAAATGCATTGTTACTTCTTCTATCTCTTTTTGAAGCCTACTTAAAATCCACCTGTCAGAAAGAGATAATAAGTGTTTACTTAAATCTACCTGAGAATAATCTTTATCATCTAAATTAGTGATCACAAATCGTGAAGCATTCCAGATTTTATTTGTAAAATTTTTGGTATTCTCAAAATTTTC
>JAKOUL010000131.1 GCA_029776735.1 Dictyoglomota bacterium | reverse complement strand
CCATTAAACTGAGGAGGATTGTGACTACCTGTAATCATTAGTCCACCATCTACAGGAAGCTTGAAAAGTGAGAAATAAAGAGCAGGAGTTGGACAAAGTCCTATATCAATGACATTTATGCCAGAGGATCTAAGTCCTTTAATAAGACTTTCGGAAAGATCCTTAGAAGAGAGTCTTGCATCTCTTCCTACAGATACTTTTAGATTTTGTTTATTTACCTTTTTTCTTAAAAACTGTGCATATGCTCTTCCAATAATCTCTACTACATCTTTATTTAGATCTTTTAGTACTTCTCCTCTTATATCATACATTCTAAATATGCTTCTATCTAAGTTAACCATCCTTTGCTTCCCTCCTTATTTTTAAATTTCTAAATTTTTCATTACTATTTTAGCAAATATTTCTATCCCTATTGCCATAGATTCCTCATCAAAATCAAAAAAGGCTGAGTGATTAGGATGAGTTAGTCCTTTCTCTTCATTGCTTGAGCCTAACCAGAACATTGCACCAGGTCTTTTCTCTAAAAAGTATGAAAAGTCTTCTCCTCCCATAGAAGGTCCTAAATCTTCTATGTTTTCTTCTCCTATTACTTCTTTTGCTATTTCCTTTACAAGTTTTACCTCTTTCCCATCATTTTTCACTGGTGGGTATCCAAACTGATAATCTACCTCTGCTTCTCCTAAAAAGGCTTCAGAGATATTCTTGGCTATGGTTTTAACTCTTTTTGATACCTTCTTTGCTAAGTTTTGATCAAAGCTTCTTACAGTTCCTTGTATCTCTGCCTCTTCAGGGATTACATTGAAAGTATCTCCACTTTGAATTTTGCAAACACTTAAGACAAAAGGAGTTAAAGGATCTATCTCTCTGGAAGGGACTGCCTGTAATGCTTGTACTATCTGAGTAGAAATTATGATGGGATCTACAGTTTTATTAGGGGCTGAACCATGTCCTCCCTTTCCCTTTACTTTTATGGTAAAAGCATCTGCCTGAGCACAAAAAGTTCCTTTCCTCACAGAGATCTTTCCCGTAGGGATTAGATTCCAGAGATGAAGGGCATAAACTTTATCTACATAAGGATTTTCAAGAACTCCTTCTTTTATCATTAACTCTGCTCCACCAGGAGGAAGCTCTTCTGCAGGTTGAAAAACAAATTTCACATTTCCCTTTAATTCATCTTTATGTTTTGCAAGAATCTTAGCTGTTCCTAAAAGTATAGCAGTATGTCCATCGTGTCCACAGGCATGCATAACTCCATCATTTTGAGATTTATATGGAACGTTATTTAATTCTTGTATGGGAAGTGCATCCATATCTGCTCTAAGGAGTATAGTTTTTCCTTCTTCCTTTCCTTTAAGTATCCCTACTACACCTGTTTTTGCCATTCTTTTTACATCAATCCCTAAATTTTTCAAGTATCTTGTGATCTTATCTGATGTTTTATACTCCTGAAATCCAAGCTCTGGATACTTATGAATATCTCTTCTTATTTCAATGACTTCTTCCATAATCTCCTGAATCTCTTCCTTCAAATTCATAGTCTTACTCTCCCCTTTCTTAAAGCCTCTAAGAATGCTTCTACTACTAATGGATCGTAAGAAGTACCTTCTTTCTCAGTGATTTCTTTTATAGCAGTGTCTAAAGGTAGAGCAGGACGATAAGGTCTATGAGAGGTCATAGCCTCAACCACATCTGCAACTGCAATAATTTTTGCTTCAGGGAGTATCTCCCCATCTTTTAATCCTAAGGGATAACCAGAACCATCTAATCTTTCATGATGTTGATATATTACAGGAGCAATTTCTTTTAATACATTTATCTTTTTAAGAAGATTATATCCTATCTCTGAATGAGTATTCATAATTTGTTTTTCAAGAGGGGTTAATGAGGATGGCTTATTTATTATTTCAGAGGGTATAGCGATCTTTCCAATATCATGAAGAAGAGCACATAATGTAATAAATGTTAATCTTTCTTGAGGAAGATTCATTTCTCTCCCAATAGCCACAGAGATTTTTGCTACTTTTTTTTGATGTTCTGAAGTATAGGAATCCTTTAGTTCTATAATATCTGAAGTGATTTTTATCACCTGATAAAGAGAAGATTGCAGTTTCCTTTGAATATTAGTTTTCTCTTCCAATTCTTTATTAAGAGATTCATAGAGCCTTGCATTTTCAAGAGAAACCGAAAGAATTGGAAGTATGGGACTTACCTTCTCTATATCTTCCTGAGAGAATGCATAAGCTTTATCACTATCAAAACTTATGATACCACTAATTTCATTATTAAAAGGTATAGGAATCATAAGATGTGACTTTATCCATGAAGTTTCTGGAATAGAAATCCAGAATGGACATTTGTCTGTATCCTCTATAAGGAGAGGTTCCTTACTTTGCAAAACAATATCAAGGGTATAAAACTCTTCTCTATTCATTTTAAAAGATCTCATAAAATTATCTGAGTTATATTTCTCATATCCTAAAAAGGAAAGATATTGAAGGGTATCACCTTCTAAAATTCCAACATTTGCAGAAGTATAAGGTATAAGATTCTCTAACTCCTTTAGAGTTTCTTCAAAGAGTTCATTAATAGTTCTCTTAGATATGAAAGAAAAGGTAAGATCTCTTAAGATTTTTGTATCTTCCTTCTCTAAATATCCTTTGATCTCTAAGGCTAAGATCTTAAGGAATTTTATCTCTTCTTCTTCTAAAACTTTATCTCTACTTTCTGCGGTAAATATAAAGGAGAAATAAGTAGTCTGAATAGGGATTGAGAATTTTTTATCTGAAATTTTTCCTTTGGGGCTAATTAGTTTGTCTGTATGCTCTAAAGCTATATAAATTCCTAAGTTTTCCATT
>JAKOUL010000122.1 GCA_029776735.1 Dictyoglomota bacterium | reverse complement strand
CCCCTTCTTGTAGGAAGCTCAAACCAGAGTTCTTTCCTATAAGATTTCATTCTTTTTCTCCCTTTTAAATATTTTTTATAGCCCTTTCAATAATTTCACAGGCTTTATCTATATCATCTGAAGAGACATCTTTATGGGTTATAAATCTTAAATTTTCTTCATCAAAGCTTGTAGAAAGGAGTCCATATTTTTTGAATTCATTAATAAATTGAGAGGCTTTCCCTTTCTTTACTTTTACTTTTAAGATATTTGTATCAGGCTCCTTTACATCAAAAATTGATATCTCTTTTAAAAATTTATAAAGCTTCTTTGCATTTTTATGATCCTCTTCTAACCTACCTACCATCTTATCAAGAGCAATAAGTCCACAAGCTGCTACAACCCCAGCTTGCCTAAGCCCTCCTCCCAATCTTTGTCTATTCTTTCTTGCCCTCTCAATAAATTCCTTTGGACCTGTAAGAAGAGATCCCATAGGACAAGAAAGCCCTTTAGAAAGGCAGAACATAACAGAATCTACATACCTAGCAATCTCTTTTGGATCTACTTTTAAAAAGATGGCAGCATTAAATATCCTGGCACCATCAAGATGGATGGGAATATGATACTTTCTACTTAACTCATATACTTCTCTCATATAATCTAAGGGGAGAACCTTTCCTCCTGCTCTATTATGGGTATTTTCCAAAACAATTAGTGAGGTCTTTGGAAATACCCTACCCTCGGGTCTTATAGCCTTCTCTATCTTCTCTAAGGGTGCCATTCCATCCTCTCCATAGATTAGATGGGGCTGAACTCCAGAATTAGCGGCAAGCCCACCTGCCTCATAATAAAACATATGAGATTCTGCCTCTAAAATCACCTCTTCACCTGGCCTTGTCCAAGAAAGAGCTGCCAATTGATTCCCCATGGTCCCTGAAACTACAAATAGAGCTGCCTCTTTTCCTAAAATCTTTGCAGCCTTTTCCTCAAGAAGATTTACTGTAGGATCCTCCCCATAGCCATCATCCCCTACTTCTGCCTCATACATAGCCTTTCTCATCTCTTCAGTAGGCTTAGTTACAGTATCACTTCTCAGATCAATATATCTCATAATTTTTTCACCTTTCCATATAATTTTTTTAAAGTATAAACCCACATTAAAATAAATGCTATTAGTTAATTATGCTTAGATTGCAACTCTTCTTCCAGAATTTCTACAAAAATATCTGCAAGGTCAGGATCAAACTGAGTCCCTTTGCATCTTTTGATCTCTTCTATAGCCTCTTCTAAGGTGCGTGCTTTCTTATAAGATCTCTCACTGGTCATAGCTTCAAAGGCATCAACAATACATATAATCCTTGATTCCAAAGGAATCTCCCCATCACACAGTCCATCAGGATAGCCCATTCCATCCCACCTTTCATGATGATGCCGAACAATCTTTGATATATCTTTTAATTCATCTACTTGAGATAAGATCTCTTCACTTTTTACGCTATGAATCTTTACAAATTCATACTCCTCTTTTGTAAATCTTCCCTTTTTATTTAATATATCTTGAGGAATATATATCTTTCCAATATCATGTAATAAGCAAGCCCAATATAACCTTTTCTTATTTTCAGAGTCAAAACCTAATTCTTCTGCAATTTTGAGTGCATACTTTGCAACCCT
>JAKOUL010000021.1 GCA_029776735.1 Dictyoglomota bacterium | reverse complement strand
GAAATTAAAGAAGGAAAGCAAGTATATAAAGCCACAGTACAACCGTAAGAAGATTTAAATTTCCATCTTATTAATGGAATGGAGGGGGAGGTGAGAAGATTTGCCTCCCCTTTGTATAATAAAAAAGTTAAAAATATAATTTGAGAGGTAAATGTTATAAGTGGTTAATATACTACAACAAGTTTTAAACGGTATATCATTAGGGAGTATATATGCTCTCATTGCATTAGGGTATACCATGGTTTATGGTATACTTAAGTTTATTAACTTTGCTCATGGCGATATTTATATGGTGGGAGCTTTTATTGGTTATTTTGCCTTAGGAACTTGGAATTTACCTTTTGCTTTAGGACTAATAATAGCAATGCTGGGTGCAGCTATATTAGGAATTGTTATTGAGCGTTTTGCCTATAGACCTTTAAGACTTGCTCCAAGAATCTCTCTTTTAATTACGGCTATAGGTGTATCCTTTTTGTTAGAGAATTTAATGGTACTTCTTGTGGGTGCCTCACCAAGATCTTTTCCTCAAAGTATTCCTCTTAAGGTATATGATATAGGAGGACTTATCTTAACTAATAGACAGATTATTATTTTATCTACTGCTATTATACTTATGATTATTCTTCAATTTATTGTAATGAGAACAAAAATAGGGAAGGCAATGCGTGCTGTTTCTGAAGATAGAGAAATGGCTTTAATGCTTGGTATTAATATTGATAATGTTATAGCTTTTACTTTTGTTATTGGTTCTGTACTGGCAGCAGCGGGTGGTGTACTTGTAGGACTTTATTTTAATAAAATAGAGCCTTATATGGGGGTTATGCCTGGGCTTAAAGCTTTTGTGGCTGCTGTTTTAGGAGGTATTGGTATTATTCCTGGGGCTATGCTTGGAGGTTTTATTCTTGGAATTGCTGAAGTTTTAGTCTCCGCTTTTATTTCATCTACGGTGAGAGATGCAGTTTCATTTATAATACTTATTATTATTTTACTTGTTAGACCTTCGGGATTATTAGGAAAACATATTAGGGAAAAGGTATGAAAAAAAATATTCTTACTATAATAGGTTTAGTAATATTATTGATATTAGCTGAGTTAAGTAAAAACTTAGATCCATATCTCTACCAGATTTTTGTTTTTTTCGGCATAAATTCCATACTTGCTATGAGCTTAAACTTAATTAATGGATTTACAGGACAGTTTTCCTTAGGACATGCAGGGTTTATGGCAGCTGGGGGATATTTCAGTGCTGCTTTAAGTGTTTATCAAGGAGAGAATCTATTAAGGCTATTGTCTTTTTTGCCAAGGGGTTTAGCTCAGGGAATTGTATTTTTTGTTTTTTTAATTTTAGGAGGACTTTTTGCTGCTATCTTAGGTATCTTAATTGGAATTCCTACTTTAAGGCTTAAGGGAGATTATCTCGCTATTGCGACGTTAGGACTTGGAGAAATAATAAGAGTCTTTATTTTAAATTTAGATGTAGTAGGAGGTCCAAGGGGATTCCCAGGAATTCCAAAACTTACAGATATAACATGGGTTGCCTTTTGGGCTTTTATTTGTTTCATTATGATCTTTAGATTGATACATTCTTCTCATGGAAGAGCAATAGTATCCATAAGAGAAGATGAGACAGCTTCTGAAAGTACGGGTATAAATACTACATATTATAAAGTACTTGCCTTTTCTATAGGAGCTTTTTTTGCTGGTGTAGCAGGAGGATTGTTTGCTCATTATCTTATGATGCTTCATCCCAGCAGTTTTACTTTTATGAGATCTATTGAAATTCTTTTAATGGTAGTTCTTGGCGGTCTTGGAAGTATAACTGGCTCAGTAATTGGTGCTTTTATTCTTACAATACTTCCTGAAGCTCTTAGAGGATTTGCACAATTGAGACTTATTATTTATTCTTTAACCTTAATAATTCTTATGTTAGTGCGTCCATCAGGAATTATGGGAAATAAAGAATTATCTTTTTATAGATTAACTAAGTTTTTTCAAAAACGAAAGGAATAAATAATGAGCATTTTAGAAATAAAAAATCTATCTTGTGCTTTTGGTGGATTAATGGCAGTGTCAGACTTGAGCTTTTCAGTTGAAAAAAACGAGATTTTAGGAATAATAGGTCCTAATGGTGCAGGTAAGACCACTGTTTTTAATCTTATCACAGGATTTTATTTACCTTTAAAGGGAAGTATAATTTTTAATGGTGAAAATATTGTAGGACTTAAACCTTATCAGATTACCAAACTTGGTATTGCAAGAACTTTCCAAAATCCAAGACTTTTTAAAGAACTAACAGTTTCACAAAATATTATGATAGCAATGCATAAGGGTTATAAAGTTCCTCTTTTGAAAGTTTTGCTTTCTACTAAGCAATTCTTAAAGGAAGAGAGTATACAACTGGAAAAAGCAGAAGAACTCCTTGATTTTTTTGGACTATACAAAAGGAAAAACGAGATTGCAAAGAATCTTCCATATGGTGAACAAAGAAAGCTTGAAATTGCAAGAGCTATAGCTACAGAGCCTAAACTTCTCCTTTTAGATGAGCCTGCTGCAGGAATGAGTTTAAATGAGTCTTTAGAATTAATAAATCTTATCTCTGTTATTCGCGATAAGTTTAATCTTACTATACTTCTTATAGAGCATCATATGGAAGTGGTTATGGATATATGCGAGAGAATAATTGTGCTTGATTTTGGAATGAAAATTGCAGAAGGATCTCCCGAAGAAGTTAAGAATGATCCTAAAGTAATTGAAGCTTATTTAGGTGGGGAGGTAAGAAGTGTTATCCATTAAAGACCTTCATGTTCATTATGGAGGAATAAAAGCTTTACAGGGAATTGATATAGAGGTAAAAGAAGGTGAAGTCGTAGCTCTAATTGGGGCAAATGGTGCAGGTAAGACTACTACCTTACGTTCTATTTTTAATCTTGTGCCTATAGTTGAAGGAGATCTTTATTTCTATGAAATAAATCTAAGGAAACTATCTTCTAATAAGGTAGCATCTTTGGGTATAGCACATGCGCCCGAGGGAAGGAGAGTATTTTCTAACATGACCGTAAAAGAGAATCTTGAAATGGGGGCTTATCTTTTGAAAAGTAGGGGTATGATACAAAATAATTTTGAATTTGTTTATTCTCTTTTTCCTCGTTTAAAAGAAAGAGAGAGACAGCTTGCAGGTACTCTTAGTGGCGGAGAACAGCAAATGCTTGCCATAGGTAGAGCTTTAATGTCCAATGCAAGGCTTCTTCTTTTGGATGAGCCATCTATGGGGCTTGCTCCTCTTCTCGTACAAGAGATTTTTGAGGTGTTGAAGAAGATTAATGAAGAAAAAAGAACCTTATTACTGGTGGAACAAAATGCTAATATGGCGTTTTCTATTGCTCATAGGGTTTATGTGATGGAAACAGGGAAAATTGTTCTTTCAGGTCCCACAGAAGAGATTATTAATAATGAGATGGTAAAGAAAGCTTATTTAGGGGGTTAATTTTATTATGCTTGTAAAAATGCGAATGACAAAAGATCCTATTAGTGTTTCTCCTGATACTTCTATTCTTGAAGCGTGGAAGATAATGCAAAATTCTCAGGTTAGAAGACTTTTGGTAATAGATAAAGGAAAACTTGTAGGTATTGTTACGGAGAGAGATCTAAGATCTGTTTCTCCATCCCGAGCAACTTCTCTTAGTATTTTTGAGATAAATTATCTATTAGAGAAGTTAAAAGTAAAAGAGGCTATGACTTCTAATCCTATCACAGTAGATGCAGACGCTCCTATAGAGGAAGCGGCTTTAATAATGAAAAATAATAAGGTAAGTGCTCTTCCTGTTATAGAAGAAGGAAAGGTAGTTGGAATAATTACTGAAAGTGATATATTTAGAGCTTTTATTGAAATGTTAGGGGAAGGTAAGAGAGGGCTTAGATACATGTTAAGGATTAAAAATACGCCGGGAGAGATAGCAAAAGTAGTAAATCTTATGGCAGAAAGGGGTATAAATATTATGAGTATGGCAACTTTTCCTGCTGAAAGTGAAGATTATGGCTTTCTTGTGTTAAGATTAGAGACAGAAGATTTCGCTCTTGTTAACGAAATATTTAGAAGAAATAACGTATCTGTAGAGCACATAAGAAAAATTTGATTTATACGATTTGTTAAATCTTGTGAAATAAACCTCATCATAGTATAATTACCTGAGAATTTTCAAAGAAGAAAAGGAGGTAGCTATGAAGATACTTGTTCTAAATTGTGGTAGTTCTTCTGTAAAGTATCAAGTTTTTGATATGAAAGACGAAAAAGTGTTAGCGAAGGGGCTTGCAGAAAGAGTTGGTATAAGTGGGTCCTATATATCTCATCAGAAGGGATCGCAATCAAAGAAGATTTTTGAGATTCCTCTTCCATCTCACAAAAGAGCTATTGAGGAAATTTTTAAACTTCTCGTAGATAAAAATGATGGAATATTAAACTCTCTCTCTGAAATTGATGCAGTGGGACATAGAATAGTAAATGGTGGTGAAGGTTTTCTTGAAGCTACAGTTGTTAATGAAGAAACTTACGAGAAGTTTAAAGAATGTGTGAATTTTGCACCACTGCACAATCCATATCATATTCAGGGAATTGATGCTTGTTTATCTTTGATTCCAAATGTTCCTCAAGTAATGGTTTTTGATACATCTTTTCATCAGACTATGCCTAAGGAAGCATATTTATATGCTCTTCCTTATGAATGGTATGAGAAATATAAAATAAGAAGATATGGTGCTCATGGTACTTCTCATTATTATGTTTCAAGAAGATTAGCTGAGCTTATGGGAAGACCTGTGGAGAAATTAAAGATAATTACTTGCCATTTAGGGAATGGGGCAAGTGTTACGGCTATTAAAGATGGGAAATCAATAGATACAAGTATGGGATATACGCCTCTTGAAGGACTTGTAATGGGAACAAGATGTGGGGATATTGATCCTTCAATTCCATTGACAATGATGGAAAAAGAGCCGATATCTCCAAAGGAGATGAATGATATTCTTAACAAGAAGAGCGGAATTTTAGCTATCTCTGGAATTTCCAGTGACTTTAGAGATGTGGAGGAGGCTGCAGAAAAGGGACATGAGAGGGCACAAATTGCTCTCAAGATATTCTCTTATAGAGTAAAGAAGTATATAGGTGCTTACTATGCTATTCTTGGAGGTCTTGATGCTTTAGTATTTACTGCGGGTGTGGGAGAAAGATCTCCTATCATTAGAAGAATGGTTTGTGAGAATATGGAACATCTTGGGATAAAACTTGATTTAGATAAAAATGAAGTTAAAGGTGAAGAAATGAAGATAAGTACTCCAGACTCTAAGGTTGAGGTGTGGGTAATTCCCACTAATGAGGAATTAATGATTGCCAGAGAGACCTTGAGGCTTGTTAAGAACTAAAAAGAGGGTGATTTAAGTGGAAATTTATCTTTCAGATCTTTTTTCTGAGGTAGGGAAAGAGTTTTTTTTTGAGGAAGATTTTATTCCTCATTTTTCGGATCTATTTTTTTTAGAGCCAGTACATATAAAGTTAAAATTAACCAATCTTGGAAAAGAGGTTCTTGTGAAAGGTGGTTTTAAGACTAAAATTCAGCTTGTATGTAGCAGATGTCTTAGAGAATTTCCTTATAACCTTACAACAAAGATAGAAGAAACCTATCTTTGGAATGCTCCAATGCAAAGAGTGATAAGTTCTGGAGAGGTAATTAGGCTTCAAGAAGATGATTTTAAATTTGTTTTAGAGAAAGAAAGTTTGTTTTTGGATCCATTGGTAGAAGAGAATATAAGACTTTCTTTGCCAGTTAAGCCACTCTGCCGTCCTGATTGTAAAGGATTATGTCCTGTGTGTGGACATGATCTCAATTTAGGACCGTGTGAATGTTCTAAGGAAAATAGAGTTGATCCAAGATGGGAGCCTCTTAAAAAGTTATTAGATAAAAAGGGAGGAAAATAAAAATGGGAGTTCCAAAGAAAAAAAGTTCTACAACTCGGAGAGATAGAAGATGGGCAAGATATAAATTAAGTGAGACTACCTTAGTGGAGTGTTCTCACTGCCACAAGATGATTCTTCCTCATAGAGTTTGTCCTTTTTGTGGATATTACGATGGAAGAAGTGTACTTCCAGTAAAAGAGAAAAAAGAAAAAACTTAGGCAGTATTTTAGGAGTGCAATTATGGGAGTTGGAATAGTAGGAATTGGGACCGCAGTTCCTACGAAGGTTCTTACTAACTTTGATTTGGAGAAAATGGTGGATACTTCTGATGAATGGATCTCCACGAGGACTGGAATAAAAGAAAGGCATATTGCAGAAAATGGAGTTAATCCTTCTGACCTTGGGGCTGAGGCTGCGTTAAAGGCAATAAAAATGGCAAAACTGACTCCAGAGGATATTGATATAATTATAGTTACTTCTGGCTCTTTAGAAATGATTTTTCCTTCTATGGCTGCACTAATCCAGTATAAAATTGGGGCAAAAAATGCAGGTGGATTTGATCTTTTAAGTGCTTGTACAGGTTTTGTCTCAGCTTTTATTACTGGAACTCAATTTATTAGAACAGGAGATGTAAAGACTGTTTTGGTGGTAGGTACAGAAGTTATGTCAAGATTTATAGATTGGGAGGATAGAAATACTTGTGTTCTTTTTGGAGATGGAGCTGGAGCTGTAGTATTGAAAGAAGTAGGAGACAATTATGGACTTCTTTCTTGGAGTCTTCATCTTGATGGGAAAGGAGCAAATCTTTTGGAGATTCCGGGTGGATGTTCCAGGTATCCATGCTCTCAAGATGTACTTGATAAAAAACTTCATTATATTAAGATGAATGGAAGAGAGGTTTTTAAATTTTCAGTAAAAGCTATAGAGGAAGTAACAGAGGAAGCTCTTTTAAAGGTAGGTCTTACTTCTAAAGATTTATCTTGGCTCGTTCCTCATCAAGCGAATATAAGGATTATACAAGCTGGGGCAGAAAAGCTTGGAATACCTATGGAAAAAGTAGCTGTTAATGTTCATAAGTATGGTAATACTTCTACTGCCTCTATACCGCTTGCTCTTGAAGAGTTAATTTTGGAGAAAAAGATTAAGGATAAAGATATATTAGCTTTGGTAGGTTTCGGAGCAGGATTATCCTGGGGTTCTGCTATCTTAAGGTGGAAAGAAATGGATTTTGATGCTTAAAAATTTCATGTTAAAGATATTTAAGATAACAAAGGGAAGTAATTGATAAGATCTTTGAGAATGTTATAAATTATTGAGGAGAGAAAAACATGAAATTAGCTTTTGTTTTCCCAGGTCAAGGATCTCAATCAGTAGGTATGTATTCAAGTTTCTTAGCTAAGAGAGAGTTTGAGAGTTATTTTAAAAGTATTGAAAAAGTTCTTGGCAAAGATTTTATTGAAAAAGTACAAGGAGGTCCTGAAGAGTTAGTAAAAGATACAAAAGTTTCTCAACCAGCAGTTTTTTCAATAAGCGCTATGCTTTCAGATTTTCTTACGAGTAATGGTATAATTCCTGAATATGTGGCAGGACACAGTTTAGGGGAGTATTCTGCTTTCTACTCTGCAAAGGTTTTTAATTTTGAAGAGGGTTTAAGACTTATACAGAAAAGGGCTGAGATAATGGGAGAGGTAGCAAATAAAGTAAATGGTGGAATGTGGGCAGTACTTGGAGGAAATTTAGAAGAAATAGGAAAAAGTTTAATAGAGGTTCAAAAAATGGGTGAAAATCTATGGACTTCAAATTTTAACTCTCCAGATCAGGTAGTTTTATCGGGAGAAATATCTGCCTTTGAGAAATGGTATGAGAGGATGAAAGAAAAAGTAAAAAGGGTAGTGCCTCTTTCAATAAGCGGTCCATTTCACTCTCCTCTTATGAAGGAAGTAGAAGATCCTTTCAAGAATTTTTTGGAGAATTTTTCCTTTAAAGATCCTAAAATTAAGGTTTTGAGCAGTACTACTTTGGAATTTGTAGAAAAAGGAACTCAAGTTAAAGAGATTCTTCTTATGCAACTTACAAATCCTGTTAGATGGGTTGAGACTGTTAATACTCTTTCTAAAGTTGGGATAGATTGTTTTGTAGAGGTAGGTTCTGGTAGGGTTCTCCAAGGACTTATAAAGAAAATAACTCCAGAAGTTAAAATACTATCTTTTGAAAAACCTGAAGATTTAAGTAATATTAAGGGGGTATTAGGATTATGTTAGATGGTAAAGTAGCTTTAGTTACAGGAGGAAGTAGAGGAATAGGTAGAGCTACTGCTCTTGCTCTAAGCAGAGAAGGAGCAAAAATTCTTATAAACTATAAAGGAAATGAAGAAGCAGCTTTAGAAACCTTAAAGGAATTAAAAGAATTTGGTGGAGAAGGGGAAATTTATAAGGCTGATGTGAGTATAGAAGAAGAAGTAGAAGGGCTGTTCAGTTTTCTACTTGAAAAATGGGGAAAGTTAGATATACTTGTTAACAATGCTGGTATTACAAGAGATAATTTACTTTTAAGAATGAAAGTAGAGGAGTGGGACAAAGTAATTAATACAAATTTAAAGGGAACATTTTTATGTACTAAAGCTGCGGTTAAAATTATGCTAAAACAGAAAAGTGGAAGAATAATAAATATCTCTTCAATAGTAGGACTTAAGGGTAATATAGGACAGGCAAACTATGCGTCGGCAAAAGCTGGTATAATTGGATTTACTAAAAGTGTAGCAAGAGAAGTTGCTTCAAGAGGTATCACTGTGAATGCTATTGCTCCTGGATTTATATCTACAGAAATGACTCTTGTACTTTCAGAAGAGATGAGAAAGAAAATTTTAGAAGAGATTCCCTTAGGGAGATTTGGAACTTGCGAAGATGTAGCTGCTGCTGTAAAATTTCTTGCTTCAGATGAGGCGAACTATATAACTGGTGTGGTTTTAAATATAGATGGAGGGCTTGGTATTTAATAAAATTTATTATAGATAAAATACTTCTAAGGAAGGAGGTGAAGAAGAATGGATGAGACTAATATCTTTGAAAAAGTTAGGAAGATAATTGTAGATCAACTTAGAGTTGATGAGAATCTTGTTACTATGGATTCTTCTATTCAAGAGGATTTAGGAGCCGACTCCTTAGACGCAGTAGAGTTAATTATGGCATTGGAAGAAGAGTTTGGTATTAATGTGCAAGATGAGGAGGCTGAGAAGTTCAAAACAGTAGGAGATGTAGTAAGGTATATAGAGAAAAAAATATAATTTTTGCAAAAGGGGTACTGGCTTATCCAGTACCCTTACTTTCATAAAGGGGGTTTAGTAAATGAAAAGAAGAGTTGTAGTTACAGGTGTTGGAGTTATATCCCCTCTGGGTGTTGGTAAGGATGTTTTTTGGGAAGGCTTGAAAAATGGAAGATCTGGTATTTCATATATTTCTAAGTTTCCCACAGACGATTTTTCTACAAAGATTGCAGGGGAAGTTAAAGACTTTAATCCAGAGGATTTCATTGATAAAAAAGAAGTTAGGAGACTTGATAGATTCTCTCAATTTGCTGTGGCTGCTACTAAGCTTGCTTTAGAAGATGCAAGCTGGGTTCCTAATGAAGAAGAAAAAGAAAACACTGCTGTTATTGTATCTTCAGGTATTGGTGGATTTGAAACTTTAGGAAATCAATTCCAAGTACTTTTTGAAAAGGGAGCAAGTAGAATAAGTCCTTTTGTGATTCCTATGGTGATTATTAATATGGCAGCAGGTAACATATCTATATTTTTTGGCTTTAAAGGACCTAATTTTGCTCCTGTTTCTGCTTGTGCAGCAAGTTCTCATGCTGTAGGAGTAGGCTATAGGATAGTAGCTTCTGGAGAAACAGATTTTGCAATAGTAGGAGGTACAGAAGCTTCTATAACTTCTATGGGAGTGGCGGGATTTTGTGCTTTACAAGCATTATCTACACGAAATGACTCTCCCGAAAAAGCAAGTCGTCCTTTTGATGCAAAAAGAGATGGATTTGTAATGGGAGAAGGGGCTGGTATCTTAATACTTGAAGAATTGAATCATGCATTAAATAGAGGTGCAAGAATTTATGCAGAGATTGTAGGATTTGGAGCTTCTGATGATGCTTACCATATTACTGCGCCAGATCCTGATGGGAACGGTGCTACTCTATCTATGAAAAGAGCTCTGAAGGATGCAAATATTAGTGCAGAGGATATAAACTATATAAATGCTCATGGTACCTCTACTAAGTTAAATGACAAAATAGAAACTTTAGCAATCAAAAAAATATTTGGAGAGTATGCTTATAAAATTCCTATAAGTTCTACTAAATCTATGGTTGGACACCTTTTGGGGGCTGCTGGCGCTGTAGAGTCTATAGCTACTGTGCTTTCAATCTATGAAGGGACTGTCCATCCTACTATAAACTATGAGGAGAAAGATCCTGACTGTGATCTTGACTATGTACCAAATGTGGTTAGAAAAGTGGATATAAAGTATGCTTTGAAAAACTCTTTTGGTTTTGGAGGACAAAACGCAAGTCTAATCTTCAAAAAATTTGAAGATGAATAAGATAAATTTGTTAGAGTTAAGAAAAGAGGTAGAAAGAAGGACAGGGGTCTCTTTTAAAAATCTTAATTTATTAAGAGAGGCATTGACCCATCCATCTTTTAAACATGAAAATTCCGATTTTAGCTCTGATAATCAAAAACTTGAATTTCTTGGAGATGCAGTCATATATCTAATTATTACGGAGCTTTTATTTAAAGAATATCCTGAGGCATCAGAAAGTCTTCTTACACAGATGAGAATTTATCTTGTAAAGGAGGAGACGTTAGCTAAGAAAGCAAAGAATGTAAGATTAAATGAGCTTATTTTCTTAGGGGTGGGAGAAGAGAAGCAAGGAGGAAGAGAAAAAACTTCTATTCTCTGTGATCTCTTTGAATCTTTTGTAGGTGCTGTTTATCTGGAAAAAGGATATGATTATGCAAAGAATTTTTTGGAGAAAATTTTCAGAGAGGATATAAAAGCAATGAATATTGAAACAGACTGGAAAAATCTTCTTCAGACTCAACTTTATAGAAAGGGTAAAAAACCTCAGTATATTTTGGTTAAAGAAGAAGGACCAGAGCATGAAAAGAAATTTTATGTAGAACTATGGGTGGAAGATGAGAAGATATCTATGGGAGTAGGAAAGACCAAAAGAGGGGCAGAAATTCAAGCTGCAAAAGATGGGGTAAAGAGGTTAAAGGATGGTTTATCTTAAAAAAATAGAACTTACCCACTTTAAATCCTTTATAGAATCTACAGAAATTCCTTTTTCTGAAACATTTACAATTATAACAGGTCCTAATGGGAGTGGAAAAAGTAATATTCTTGATGCAGTACGTTGGGTTTTGGGAGAACAAAGGATAAAGATGCTACGTGCTGAGAAGTCTGATGAGGTAATCTTTGGAGGAAATAAATTCTACTCCCCTTCAAATTTTGCTCAGGTAGATCTATATATTCAAGTAAATGGTGAAGAATATTGCATATCCCGGAAGATCTATAGAGAAGAAGAAAGTAGTTATCTTTTAAATGGAAAAATCGTTAGATTGAAAGATCTTCAATTATTTCTAACTGGTTTAGGGTTAGGAAAGTATAGTTTTGCTTTTTTAGGGCAGAATGAAATAGAGAGTTTAATTTTAAGAGAAGATGGTAGGGTTAGAGAAATTGTTGAAAGTATTGCGGGAATTTCTGGATATCATGAAAAATCAAAAGAAATTCTTGTGAAACTTCAAACCATAGAAAGTAAATGGGGAGAACTTGAAGAGAAAAAGGCAGAACTTATAAAAAATATTGAAGTATTAAGAGATGAGGCAAGCACTGCTATCAAATATGAGGAATTGAAAAATAAGCTTCAGGATGTTCAGGAAACTTTAAAGTTTTTGTCCTGGCAAAAATTGATTAGGAGTATAGAAAAGAACAAAAGAGAAAAGGAAGATATTGAAGGTAAGATTAGGGAGATCAAAGAAACTTTTTCAGGGCTAACAAAAGTAAAAGAAGAAATTCAGAACAGATTAAATAATCTTGAGACTTCTATTAATAAAGAAGAAGAAAAAGTTAAAGAGATAGAAAATTGCATTCAGAGATTAAATATAGAAAAGGAAATATTGAGAGAAAGAAAAGAGCTTTTCTTAAAGAGGCATGAAGAGTTTACTTGTGAAGAAGAAAAGCTTCAGAAAGAATTATTAAATTTAAAAAAAGAAAAAGAAAGATTAATGGCTGATCTTTCACATATATCAGAAGAAAGTACTGATAAATTATCAGAAGGGATAAAAGAGAAAGAAAAATCGTATCGGGAGAAGTTAATTGAGAAAAGTAGATTAGAAGAGAGGGTAAGATCTTTTAAAGAATTTTCTGATATTGAAAGGCTTTCCCTCTCTGAGTTAAATGGGAAAATGGAAAAACTTTCCTTTTTCTTAGATAGATGGAGAAAAAGATCTTTTGAATTGCAAAAATATCAAGAAAAAATTGAGAAAGAAATTATTGATAATACGAGGATTCTCCATAAAAAAGAAGAAGTTTTTGAAAAAAACTCTATAGAGATTAGAAAGTTGAAAAATCTTCTTTTAGAGCTTAAAGGAGATGTTATAGAAAGTTATCCTCGTGGAGTTAGGGAAATTGTTAATAAAAAAAGAGATAGAATTTATAACATAGTTAAAGGTATTTTAGAAATTCCATCGGAATATATGGAAGCTCTATATAATCTTCTGGGTAACTCTATTTATGACATAGTGGTAGAAAATGAAAGGACAGCAAAAGAACTTATTGATTTTTTAAAAAGTAATAACCTTGGATGGGCAACTTTTCGTCCCTTAAGCCTTTGTAGAGATGAAAGAATAAGGGAGATTCCAGAAAAGATTAAAAATGTAGCAATTAGAGCTTTAGATGTAGTGAAGTATTCTCCTGAATACGAGAAACTTGTAAAAGGACTTATAGGAAATGTAGTTATATTTCATGACTTTTCTTTTGCAACTCAATACAAGGAGCTTCTTTTAGAGGGTTGGAGAATTGTTACTCTTAATGGGGAGGTTTTTTTGCCCTCAGGAACTATAAGTGGAGGAGTAAGATACAATATTCAAGTGACACTATCTTCAGAGAAAGCTATCATAGAAAATGAAGATAAATTAAAAGAGTTAATGGAGAGTAATGAATTTTTAGAAAAAGATATTTTAGAATTAAGAACGATATTGGAATCTCTAAGGGCAAAAAAAACAAAGTTAGATGCTTTATTAGTTCGTCTAAAAGGTTTATTAGAGAAAAAAGAAAGGGAAAAAGAAGAAATTTTAAGAAAGATATCTGTCATTGAGGTTTATCAACGAGAAGGGAAAACAATTTTAGAAAGATTGGCGTTAGTAGAACAAGAGATGAAACAAGAAAGTAAGGAGCTGGATGAATTAAGGGAAAGATATGAAAAGTTGCAAATTGGACATATAGGATTAGAAAAGGACCTTATTAATTTGGAGCATAAAGAGAAAGAGATTATAGAGAGATTAAAAGAAATAAGAGAAGAGATTTTGGCTTTGGAGAAGGGTAATTCTCTTCTGGAAGAGAATATTAAATCTTTGGAATTACAACTTTTAGAATATGAAAAGAAAAAAGAAGAGATAGAGGCTAAAAATAAAGACATAATAGAAGAAAATAAAAATCTCAAAGAAGAACTTGGAAGGGTTAATGAAAAATTGCAGGGATTGAGAGAAGAGGAATTAATATTAAAAGAGCGTTATAAAGAGGTTGATAAAAAGATAACCGAGTTAGAAGAGGAGAGAAAAGATAATTTTCTTAATGATAAGTTAGAGCTAAAGTTTAATTTGAGCGAGGAAAAGCTAAAGACTTTAGAGAGAGAACTTTTGGAAGAAATGGATAAATTTGGACCTATAAATTTTATTGCAAAGGATAAGTTAAAAGACGAGGAAGATAAGTATGAAACTTTAATTATGCAGCTTGAAGATGTAAAAGGCTCTATGGAGTATTTGCGAAAAATTATAAAGGAAACAAGAGAGGAAGCAGAAAGAAAATTTGTTGAGACTTTTATAAAATTCAAAGATTTAGCTGATGAAAATTGGAAACTTTTCTTTCCTAATGCTAATCTTTTTCTATCCTTAGAAAACGAGAATGATCCTCTTTCTTCCGATATAGTTATCAAAGTATCTTCTCAAAGAAAAAATTGGCGAAATATTTTGATGCTTTCGGGTGGTGAAAAAAGCTTAGTTGGAATTTCTATTCTTCTTGCTGCTGTAGAACTTGCTCCTGTTAATTTCTGCTTTTGGGATGAGGTAGATGCTGCTCTTGATAATCAAAATGCTGTTATTCTTGGACAGAAAATTAAGAAATTAAGCAACAAAAATCAATTTATTATTATAAGTCATAACCCTATTTTGACACAGTGCTCTGATATAATATATGGAGTGACTTTGAATGAGAAAGGAGCTTCACAAGTTTTTTCTTGGAAGTTAAAGGAGGAGGTATCAAATTGAGTTTTTGGGACAATCTTCCTAAATTTAGAAAATTTACAGAAAGACTTCAAAAAATTTTTAGTTTTTCAAAGGTAGATGATGAATTCTTAGAGGAACTTGAGACAGAGTTTATCCAAAATGACTTAGGGTTGTCTCTTACTAATGAGATTCTTAATGAGATAAAAAAGAGAAAAATTTCAGATCCTGAAGAGTTAAGAGATTTTCTTTTGGATTTTCTATTAAAGCTTTTTGAGAATTTAGATCTAAAACTTAGCTTGGATTCAGATAAATTGAATATTGTTGTATTTTTAGGAGTAAATGGTACTGGAAAAACAAGTGCAGTAGGTAAAATGGCATATTATTTAAAAAATAATGGTTATTTCCCTATTATAGCTGCTGCAGATACCTTTAGAGCTGCTGCTATTGACCAGATAAAGGTTTGGGGAGAAAGAGTTGGGGTTGATGTAATAGCTCAAAAGGAGGGTGCAGATCCTGCCTCAGTGGTTTACAATGCTATTGAAGCATCATTAGCAAGAGATAAGAATGTACTTCTTGTGGACACTGCGGGAAGAATGCATACTAAGAGCAATCTTTTAGAGGAACTTAAAAAAATAGAAAGAGTTATAGAAAAAACTTTAGGGTATTCTGCGAAAGAGAACTTAGTAGTAATAGATGCTACTTTAGGGCAGAATGTAATTAAACAGGTAGAGACTTTTAATAATGCTGTAGAACTTACAGGCGTGGTGCTTACAAAATTAGATGGTACTGCAAAAGGGGGAGTAATTCTTAACGTAGTAAAAAGTTTCAATATTCCTGTAAAATTTGTTTCTATAGGTGAAGATAAAGATGATTTAGAACCTTTTGATCCGAAAGAGTTTATAGAATCCTTTTTACCGAGGTTAGAATCATGATAGAAAAAGCTAAGGTTTCAGATGTTCCTGAGATACAAAAGTTGATTAATGAATATGCTGAAAAAGATCTGCTTCTTCCAAGATCTTTGAGTGATATATATGAAAATCTCAGAGACTTTTATGTCTTAAAAATAGATGGAAAGATTGTAGGAATTTGTGCTTTACATGTAATATGGGAGGATTTGGGAGAGATAAGATCATTAATAGTAAAAAGG
>JAKOUL010000120.1 GCA_029776735.1 Dictyoglomota bacterium | reverse complement strand
GGTTGTAATTTCAGCTGAATTTTCTACAGATGATTTCATACTTAGAAATCCAGAGGACTGGATGGTAATGGTGCTTGGAAAAACCATAAGACTTTCTGGTTTTAGTTACCCTATCCCAAAAAGCAGTATTAAACTATCCATAAGGGGTAAAAATCTAAAAGTTCCTGACTTCACTTTTAGTGCTCTTCCATCTCTTCCTCCTGTTGATCTTTCTATGACATCTCAGTTAGGAAGCTTTACAGAGGGTTTAGATGGTCTTATTCTTCTAAACCAGGCTCATCAGAAGATATTAAAAGGTATCATTGATAACTTTGAGAAACAGTCTTTTTCTATTCCTCCAGAGTTTTTAACTCTTCCATTTACTCTTAAGGCAAATCAGAATAAAGCATATGCTATTTCCAACTCTCTGAAAAATTATCCTGAAAGTTTTGAAAAATTATATATCTATATAAAGGAAGAAGCAGAAGGAAGCAATGATGAGAAATGGCAAAAAGCACTAAGTATGGCAGAGGATGTAAAAAAAGAGATAGAAGGAAATTCCTTCTCAGAAGATGTTAAAAATATAGGAGATTTTATTGGAGATCTTGCCTTCTCTGGACAAAAAGCTATGGATACAATATCTACTTCCTTAGAAGGATTACAAAAGGTAGAGGAACTTTTGAATATTGTGCTTAATGGAGGAGAAATAGAGGGACAAAAAGTTCCAGGGCTTACTGATGTGGAGAAAAATCTAAAAGCCACATCTAAGACATTAAAAGAAAATATGTCAAAGGCTACCGAGGGCGAAAAAAAGATGGAAATATGGAAGAAAAATATTGCGAATTATAACTTTGCAGGAAAGATTGAGGGAGCAAGCTCAACGGTAAGATTTTACTTCAAATTAGAAGAGCTAAGAAAATAGCTTCTTAAGAGGAAAAGGAATCTTATCTTTATTTCTTAAAAGAAATTCTCTATTCTTTCGGTCTCTATACTGTACTAATGCCCTTTGAAGATGCCTCTCTTCATAGGTTCTTGCTACGTATATCTTCTCCTTTCTTGAAGGATGATATCCTGTATAGAAGGCACAAGATGCAGGAGTTAAAGGTAGAGGGGTATAATCTTGGATCTGCTCTAAATAGTGTCCAATTCCCTTTACATACATGGCAAGATCCCAGGCATCTTCCAATGTAGCCCCTGGATGACCAGAGATAAAATAAGGAATAACATATATATCCTTATTCTGCTTTCTTTTTTCTCTTTCAAAAACTTCTTCAAACTTCTCATATACTTCAAAATTAGGTTTTTTCATAATCTCAAGCACATGATTTTTCACATGTTCAGGAGCAGAAGAAAGGTGTCCTCCTATATATCCTTCTTTAATAAGCTCTTCCAAATATCCATTATCTTTTAGGGCAAGATCGTATCTTATTCCTGAGGCGATAAATAGATGTTTTACCTTTGGTATATTCTTTATTTCCCTTAATAATCTAAGTTGAGGAGAAAAATCTATAATAAGATTAGGACACACCTCAGGGAATAGGCACTCTCTCACTTTACATGAACCAGGCACCTTGTATATCTTGCATTTTAACTTATACATATTTGCTGTAGGACCGCCCACATCGGATATGGTACCTCTAAAAAACTTTTGAGAGGTAAGGTTATATGCCTCACGCAAAATAGACTCTTCACTTCTTGATACCACCTGCCAGCCTTGGTGAAGATTAATAGAACAAAAAGTGCAGCTTCCAAAACATCCTCTATGAGAGACGATAGATGTCAATACTGTATCAAGAGCAGGAATTCTCTCTTTATAAGATGGATGGGGAAGTCTTTTAAAAGGAAGAGAGTATGTAAGATTAAGATCTTTCTGAGAGTAATTCATCGGTGGATTTTGGATGATATACCTCTTTCCATCTTTCTGAACTAATATCTTCTCATTTTTCATCCCTTCCATAAGAAGATTTTGAAAATCATAGTATCTATCCCTATCCTGAGAAACCTCTTCAAAAGAAGGAAGCAAGATATAATCTATATCATTAAAAAGCTCATTAAACTCCTTTTCACTAAGAGAGTAAACAATACCTGGAATTTTATATATTTCATACCAGGACTTTCCTTGGGAAAGATATCTTGCAATCTCTACAATTTGCTTCTCCCCCATACCAAAAACAATACACTTTGCCCTGGAATCAAGAAGTATTGAATGTCTAACCCTATCTTCCCAGAAATCATAATGAGAGAATCTTCTTAGACTTGCCTCAATCCCTCCAAGAACCAAAGGAATATCAGGATAGATCTCATGCACAAAGTTTGAGTAGACTATAGTTGCTCTATCTGGTCTTCTTCCAGGAATTCCACCTGGAGTATAAGCATCTTCCTTCCTTCTTATCTTATTAGGGGTATAATTAGCTATTAAAGAATCTACGCTTCCTGCTGTTATACCAAAAAAGAGTCTTGGCTTACCCAAAACAGTAAAAGATTTCTTATCTTTCCAGTCTGGCTGAGGCATAATCCCTACATGGAATCCAAAATGCTCCAGGGCTCTACCAATCACTGAGGCTCCAAAAGAAGGGTGATCCACATAGGCATCTCCTGTAATAACTACTGCATCAAGCTCGTCCCATCCTAATCCCTTAGCTTCTTCCTTGGTAATAGGCAAAAAATCAACCATTAATACTCACACTGACACTCCTTCTTTTCACCTTCAAGCTCTACTTCTAAGGTAGAATGATTAATTTCAAAATTTTCCTCCAAAAGATTTTTTATTTGAGAGGTAATATTTTCTGCTGAAGATATCATCTGATTATCAAGCACTATATGAGCAGAAAGCAGATAATCCTTTGAGGAAATCTGCCAGACATGAACATGATGAACCCCTCTAACTCCTGGAACTTTTAGAATAGTATCCTCAATGGTTTTAATATCAATTCCTCTTGGCGTACCCTCCATAAGAATATGAAGAGTATCCTTTATAAGTCCGAAGGCACTATAAAAGATAAATCCAGCAATTACAAGAGAGATAATTGTATCGGCAATATAGAGATTATACATAAGAATAAGGATAGCACCAATAATAACTCCCACTGAAGAGAATGCATCCGAGATAAGATGTAAAAAAGCTCCCTTTATATTAAGATTGTGATGGGCATCTTCATGGATAAAATAAGCTCCTAATATATTACCTATTAAACCAATAAAACCTATAATTATAGTCTGGACCCCATCTACCTTAGCTGGAACTTTAAAACGCTGTATGGCTTCTGAGATCAAAAAAACAAAAATGAGAAGAAGAAGAACTCCATTAAGGAGTGCAGAAAGTATCTCTACTCTCCTATATCCATAGGTATGGGTGGAGTTACTTTTCTTATTCTTAGAAATTGCCTCCGCAACATAACTTATCACAAGGGAAAAAACATCATTCACATTATGAAGGGCATCACTAATAAGAGAGAGACTTCCTGAGAGGATACCTCCAATGAATTCTATAAGTGCCATAAGAAGATTTAATAATATTGCTCCTAATAATCCTTTGACCTTCATTTCAAAGCCTCCAAGAGAAATATATCTTGTTAATTATATAATAAGTATTGGTAAAAAATATATGGAAAAAAGAGTTAAAAGATTAAATAATTTTGATATTAAAAAGAGAATTGTTGTTTATTTGACGAATAGGGGCTCAGAAATTAGAGATAACCGAGGGGTTTACCTTTATGAATTGAACATATGTTAGTAAATGGAGTATACAAATAAGATGTATCACTTAATTTACTGATGGACATCATATAGTTACTGCAGCTATAATATATCATACCAGCAGATATATTATTTAGTAGTGCAAAAGTAGAAGATAAAAAGTTATTGAAAAATAATTCTCAATATTGAAAAGGAGTAAAAATATGATATATGAAAAAATAAAATTATATGAGGACAGAGCGGATGTGACTCTAACCACTTATGTTCATAGTGATTCACCTGAGTTATTAAATGGAAAAAAGAGACCAGCTGTCCTTGTTTGTCCAGGAGGGGCATATTTAACATGTTCTGATCGTGAGGGTGAGCCAGTAGCTTTACGCTTTGCTTCAATGGGGTATCATGCATTTGTATTGCGTTATTCCACTTATATGGGAGGGGGATTTAGCTATCCTGATCCTACAAAAGAAATACCTGTGAATCCAAAAAGCATTTACCCCAATCCTATGAGAGATA
>JAKOUL010000112.1 GCA_029776735.1 Dictyoglomota bacterium | reverse complement strand
TGAATTGCATATTCTTGGAATTTTCTTATAAGAGCATGAGTTCCAGAATGCTTTCCGATGACAATTTGTCTCTCTCCTCCCACTTCTTCGGGAGTGAATACTTCATAAGTTTTTGGGTATTTTATTACTCCATCAGCATGAATACCAGACTCATGGGCAAAAATATTCTTTCCCACAATTGCTTTATTTACAGGGAGTTCCCGAGCAGATGCTTTTGCTACATACTCACATACTTCTTTTAATTTATAGGTTTTTATCCCTACATCAATGTTATAAATATATTTGAGAGCCATAACAACCTCTTCTAAGGCAGCATTTCCCGCTCTTTCTCCAAGTCCATTTATTGTTACTCCTACCCATGTAGCTCCAGCTTTTATTCCTGCAAGAGCATTTGCTGTTGCCATACCAAAATCATTGTGAGTATGCATTTCTACTGCAAGTCCTGTCTTATCAATTATAGTTTTTACCACATCATAGATCGTAAATGGTTCCATAATTCCTACTGTATCACAAAATCTTAATCTGTCTGCTCCTGCTTCTTTTGCTGCCTTTGCAAATTGTAATAGAAAATCTAAATCAGTTCTGGAAGCATCTTCTGCATTTACTGATACATATACATCATGTTTTTTAGCAAACTCACAAGCTTTTACCATACTTTCAAGGACCCATTCTCTGGTCTTTCTAAGTTTGTATTTAATATGGATATCAGAAGTAGAGATTGAGATAGCGACAGCGTCTACTCCACATCTTAATGACGTCTCAATATCACTTATAACTGCACGATTCCAGCCCATTATACTAGCTTTTAAACCCGACTTTACGATAGCTTTTATAGCTTCTTCTTCGTCTCCTCCCATAACAGGTACACCTGCTTCTATTTGGTGTACACCAAGTTCATCTAACATTCTGGCAATTTGAACCTTTTCAGCCTTTGAGAATACAACGCCAGCTGTCTGTTCGCCATCTCTCAATGTGGTATCAACAATTTTTATCTCATTATCTTTCATGCTTTTTATGCGCCTCCTTTAGGTTTTTTCTTTAAAAACTAAAGGTGCTCTGGAATTCTTCCAAAGCACCTTTGCATCTTTATATTAATTTTACGAGGTAATTTTATCATATAAATTATAAAAAGAGAAGTAAGAATCATTTTTGTTTATTATAAGGTTTTTGTTTAGTTTTCTAAAGTTGATTAAGTTTTTATTAAAGGTTAGAATATTTAGAAAGTTTGTTTTTAAAAGGAGGATGTAAATGTATAAGAAGTTTTCTATAAAAGATAAAGATATTAGCGATTTTAAAAAAGGAAGTTTTGTTTTAAGATTCTTAAATTTTACGGCTCCTTTTAAGAGCGAAACAGAGGTACATAAGAAGATTAATGATGTATACATTGTATATTCTGGGAAAGCAAAAGTACTTGTTAGTGATAAATATGCTGGAGGTAAATTTATAGAACCCGAAGAGGTAAGAGGGTGTGAGATAATAGAGTCACAAATAGTTGAAATAGAAAGTGGAGATGTTTTGTTAATTCCTGCAAATACGGCGCATCAACTTATTGTGGAAGAAGGAGAGATTATTCAAGTAATTGCAAAGCTTCCAGAGGAATAGAGGAGGATTAATATGGGAATAAGAAAAGCTATTTTCCCTGCTGCCGGTCTTGGTACAAGATTTTTACCAGCAACAAAAGCTCAGCCTAAGGAAATGCTTCCTGTGGTGGATAAGCCTATAATCCAATATGCTGTAGAAGAAGCCGTTAACTCTGAAATAGGGGAGATAATTATAGTTACTGGGAGAAATAAAAGGGCTATAGAAGATCATTTTGATATTTCTTTTGAATTAGAATATTTCCTTCAAAAAAAAGGAGATTTAGAACTTTTGAAACAGGTGAGAGAGATATCAGAACTTGCTACTGTATATTATATAAGACAAAAAGAGCCTCTTGGACTTGGACACGCAGTACTTGTGACAAAAGAGCTTGTAAAAGATGAGCCTTTTGCAGTTATTTTAAGTGATGATCTTATTATAAGTGATGTACCATGTATAAAACAGATGATAGAAATATATGAAAGATATAAATGTTCTGTCATTGCAGTAGAGAGAATACCTAAGGACGAAGTTAAAAACTATGGTGTTATTGCTGGCAAAGAGATAGATGAAGGTGTATATCAGGTTACAAATCTTGTGGAAAAGCCATCGGTAGAAGAAGCCCCTTCTAATCTTGCTATTGTAGGAAGATATATTCTAACTCCCCAAATATTTTCAATGCTTGAAAAGGTAAAGCCAGGGAAAGGTGGGGAGATTCAACTTACTGATGGTCTAAAACTTCTTCTTGAAAAAGAAGCTATTTATACTTATGAGTTTAAGGGAAAAAGATACGATACAGGAAATAAATTAGGTTTTCTTATCGCTTCAGTAGAGCTTGCTTTACAAAGAGAAGGATTAGGAGAATTATTTAAAGAATATCTCAAAAGTCTAAAGCTTGATTAAAATCCTCCATTCTTCTGATAATTTTTCCGTTTTCTATGTATATGATTTCATCAAAAAGGCTCTCTTCTATAGGTATATGAGTTATAACAAAGATCTGATCAAAATACTCTGCGATCTCTCCCTGAGTTAAAAGCTGTACAAGAGCTTTTCCTCTCTCCTCATCAAAAGAACCTAAGGGTTCATCTAAGAATATAAATCCAGGTTGGACTCCTTTGTTTTGGGGAAGAGTTGCCATAGCAAAGGCAAGTCTTAGGGCAAGAGATAATTGATCTTGAGTCCCACCACTAAAGAGGTTTTTCTCAATAGGTGTACTTTGATAATTGGTATAGACTTTTAATTTGTAATCCTCATCAATCTCTGCATAATGATATCTATCTGCAGTAAGTATGGGAAGAAATTTCTGCATAAAAGCCATGGTTCTTGGAAGTACTGCCTTGAGAATACTTTCTCTTATACTTTCTATAATCTTTACAGCGTAGTCCATCTTTAGCATGTTTTTTTCTAAATTTCTATAATTCTTTTCTACTTTTTCAGGATCTAATTCCTCTCTTTTTCTCCCTGTCTTTAACTCAAATTCTTTAATAATTCCTTCCATTTCGCCCTTTTTTTGAAGAAGATCTTTTTCATTTAAATTAATGGACTCTTTCTCTTCATGTCCTATATCAATGAAGGCTAACTCTTTCCAATTCTCTTCTTTAAATTTATCTATAAATTCTTCTATCAAAGAGTTATAAATCTTTTCTAAATTATCCTTTGCTCCTTTTTTTCTATGTAGCTCTTCATTTGCCTTTTTAGAATTTTCTTCAGTATTTTTATTTTCTAATTCCTTTATTTTCTCTTTGAGCTCTTGGAGATATTCTGGAGATGGTAAGATAAAATTCTCAGTCTTTTCTCCCAGAGTTTTATTTAATTGTGTCAAGTTATTTATTATATTTTCGTAATCTTTCTTTTCTTTTTCTACTTCTTTTTTAGCTTCATCAATTTTCTTAATTTCAGCATCTAAAGACCCTTTTTCTAAGGAAAGATCTGATAAATTCTTTTCAGAAAAGAGATCTTGTCCTTTTAATTGAGATATATTTTTTTCTAAGTATTCTCTATCTGATTGGTATTTTTTATAAAGTGCTTCTAACTTATTTATACTCTCCTCAATGTGGGAAAGATCTCTTGCGCATTTTAGTGTGTTAGAAAGCTCATCCATGAGTCCTTTAGCTCTTTTTTCATCTTCAATTAAGCTTCTAAGTTCTGCTTCTAATTTTGCTTTTTCTTCTCTTTTAGATATGATTTCTTTATTACTACTTTCAATTTTCTCTTCAATCTTTGAGACTATTCTTTCTATCTGTTCTTGTTTCTTTCGTCTTAGTGTTTGAATATTACTTAGTCTTTCTTTTAAGAGCTCTTCTTGTTGGTTCTTTAAATTTTCAGGAAGAGCCTCTAAGGAATCTTCTAATCTGCCTGATTCTTTCTCATAGTTACTTCTTATTTTTGAATAAGTTCTATAAAAAGAAACAAGAAATATTAGAGAGCATAATGCTAATAGGATAAAAAGAGAATTTAAAGAGAAAGTTAAAATTAAAGAGGCTATTAATAAAATAAGGACTGAGATAACATTTTTTCTATTTTTAGAAAGATTGTTTTTTAAATTATTAACCTTCTCTATTTGAGATAAAGTAACAATGGCTTTCTGGATAGCGTCCTCTTCCTTATCTAAATTTTTTATCCTTGGTAAGATGTTATTTATCTTTTCTTCTCTTTCTCTCAATATTTTTTGTCTTTGTTCTATGCTTTCTCTCTCTTTATCTAATGAATCTATTTCCTGTTTTTTGTCTGCTATACTTTTTGTCTTTTCCAGAAGCTCTTTAAGGTTGCTTGCCTTTTCTTTTAAGTTAGGTATGTTTTCATCTAACTTAGTTATCTTTATTGTTAAATCTGATAGCTCCTTTTTAAGTTCCTCTATTTTATTTTTTATTTCCAAGCCTTTTTCTAACTCTTTTAGTTTTTCTTTTACAGAAGGCTCATTTTTTATAATCTCTTCTAAATCTTTTATTCTCTCTTCAATTTTTGTCTTCTGTTCTTCAAAATTTTGAATGTTCCCCTTTATGTTAAATATTTCTTCAAGTTTTTTTTCTTCCTCTCTGTATTTCTTAAATCTCTCTACCTCTTTTTCAAGAGCCTTTGCTTTTTCTTCTAAAGTTTCTATTTCCCTTGAGAGATTTTTTATAGCCTCTTCTTTGCTAAGTATCTCTTTTGCTTTTTCTATTTTTTCAATTTCCAATTTCCTTTTTTGAATTTCTTGAAGTTCTTTTTCTATTTGAGGTAGCTCTTTTTTTGCTTCCCCTGCTTTTTTTATGATTTCGTAAGTTTCTATCTCATCTTTATATTTCTTCCTATTATCTTTTGCTAATTCAATGGCTTCTCCTAAATACTCTAAATTGAAAAGTTTGGAAATAATTTCTTGTCTTTCTCCAGGTTTTAAATCTTCTAAAGAACCTATTTTTTTCTGTCCTACAAAGCATGTATTTACGAGAATCTTTTTGTCTATGCCTATCTCTTTAATAATCCTTTCGTTAGTTTGTTTTACTTTTGTAATAAAAACAGGAGTAGTATCTGAAGTAAGCGATTCTATAGTTAACGAGCAACTTTGAGAATTTCGGGTAGAGAGAGTTCTTTTTATTTTTATTCTTTTCTCATCAGTTTTTATAATGAGCTCTACTGTGGTAGAATCTGCATTAAATCTTATTAAATTTCTATTGTCCTTATCACTGTTTCCTACATATATGGGTTCTCCAAAGAGAGCAAAAACTATTGCTTCAAAAATAGTGCTTTTCCCTGCCTCATTTTTGCCCTTTATAAGGATTCTCCCTTGATCAGGAAAGTCTATCTCTGCTTTTTCATACTGTTTAAAGTTAGCAAGTTTTAAGCTTGCAAGTTTTATCATAGTATTTTTTCTTCCTTTAATGTCTCTCTTATCCAGTTCATGGCTTCTATAATAGTTTCTCTATCATTTATGTTATCTTCTATATATTTTTCTGTTACATCATTAATTACTTTGTCAAGGCTTAAATCTGCTACTGGGAGGGTATTAATCTCTTTTCCAAGAATTTTTAAGTTCTGGGTATCCAAATCAAAGAGAAAATTTAATGATGTGCCTTCTTCTAATAGCTTGCTAAAGTTTATTCTTTGATAGATAGAAAGAGGAATTGCACCTATTAAGTTACATTTTAATAGTTGGTCTTTCTGAGATACATTTACAATTCTTTCTATAATGGAACCTGTAGGATCTTCTTCGGATACCTCTGTTAGTTTAATCTCTATATTTCTCATAGGCTGCACATTTACTTTATGATGCTCAAAGCTTACTTTTTTACTTTGAATTCTTAAAAGATAAAAACCTGGAGTTATATTCTCTTCCCCAAACTCAAATCTTTCAGTACTTCCTGGAATAAGTAAAAGTTTATCTTCAAAACGATATTCATTTTTTTTATGGAGATGTCCAAGAATATACAAATTAAATGGTAATGTGGAAAGAGATGCTAAGGTAACTTGTGGCTCCTGAGCTTTGGGATGAGCAAATTTTTCAAAAGAGTAGTGAAGGATAAGTATTTTAAATAGATCTTCATCGGAAGGTATATCAGGTGGTACAATAATTTTTTCTAAAGGATCCATCCTTCCTTTTTTCCTTGGATCATGAGAAAGTCCACCAATCAGTACTCTTTCGGAGCTACTATTCTTATATATTTCGTATTTAACAGTAGATTGGGATGGAAATACTTTTATAAGTCCTGCCTCTTCAAAGATTTTAATAGGGAAAGAATCATTATCCACCATATTTGGTGCATCATGATTTCCACCTATGGCATAAGTCTCAATATTGTTTCTTTTAAGTTTCGCAAATTCTCTGGCTATAAAAGTGAGATCCTGATTCCTTGGATTTGATAAGTCAAAGAGATCTCCTGCTTGTATAAAGATATCAACCTTTTCTTCTATAGCATAGTCAATAACTTCCTGCAAGGAGTTTCTTAATCTCCTTCTCCTTTCCTGTAATCTTTCGGGAAGCATTTTTCTATAGTATCTTCCCAGGTGGCTATCTGCAGTTATGAGAATCTTTAACATTAGATGTCATTTCCAAAATCAGGTAGGTCTTCTGGAAGATTATTAGAAAATAGATCATTAATATTAGCAACACTTAATGCTTTTTGGAATTCCTCATCTAAATCAATGTCAAAACCGCCTTCTGCAGTTTCTCTTTCTCCTATTTTTACCATAACAGGTATTTTAGTAAGTTTTCCTAAGATTATGGCTTCACCTATATTTAATCCTGGAAGATCATTGAAAAGATTTTCTGAAAGTGCTTCTGATGCTTCTTTTACTGCAGCCTGATCTGTAGGATTTGTAAGCCTCATTATGATTTGACTTCCACATTGAGAGAGGGTATTGCTACTTATCTTATATGGTCTTTGGGTAACCACTATAAGAAATACTTTAAATTTTCTGCCTTCCGAAGCAATAGAGTTTATTATCCTTGCACTTCTTAATTTTTCAGCCTTTTCTTTTGGTACTAAGTTATGAGCCTCTTCAAGGACAATGAAGAAGGGGTATGGAAGACCCTCTGATTTTGCTTTTGTCCATATATCATTTAATAACTTACTTACTACTAAATCTTGAAGATTTTTTTCTATTCCTGCTAAATCTATAACAGATATCTGAGCTGGTTTTAATATATTTTCTACTTTTATATCTTTAAATCCCCATATAGGATAATCTTTTATCCATTTTACATATTTTAGGGCTTTTCTGGCTCCACTAATCATCTCTTCGGAGTATTTTCTCTTGTTATTTTTTTCTGCATCCTTTACTGTTCTTCTTTCAAGATCTTCAAAATCAAAAACAGGCTCTGATTCTTCATCTTCCTTTTCTCCTGCAATTTTTTCCAATTTAGCGTATAAGTCATTAGGTGTAAAATCAACTCCTGATTTTCTAAATCCGTCTATTACTCTTTCCACAGCATCTCTTATATTGCTATACTCAGAGATGCCCAAAATTTCTGAAATCTGTTCATTTTCTAATTCACTGAAACGAATAGAGTAAGATTCTACTCCGCCTATCATCTCATTACTAAATCTTCCTTGCACCCGAGGAATTCTATATACTGTAACATTATTAGCAATTGAAGAGAATTCTCTTAGATTATTCCTTTTTCGCTTTAACAAAACATAGTCACTATTAGGATCAAAAACCAGTATTGTAGCTCCAAGTTTTACTAATTTTTCCAGAAGAAGTCCTGTAAGATAGGACTTTCCAGCTCCTGTTTGAGCTATTATTGCTAAATGTCTTCTTAATCCATTAGGGTCAAGAGTCACTTTTACCTTGGATCTATACAGAAGAGTACCTATCTCTATAGCAGTAGGTTTATTGTGAGTAAAGAATTTTTCAAGAAGCGGATCTGGTGCAGGATAGACAGGAGACCCTGGAAGGGATACAGATCTTGGAAGTTGTATATTTCCATCCTTATCCAAATACCCCAGGACTCTTGCTGAAGCTATTAATTTAAGAGGAAGTTTATAATTTAGTTCTAAGAGTTTTATAGTAGCATCATATTCTTGATCTTCTGAAAGTACATCAGAGAATGCTCTTAAGCTTTCTACCTGAGCTAAAACTTCTACCTCTTCCTCAGAGGAACTGGTGCCTTTTGTTATTACATACTCTAATCTTTTTGGTGCTAATTCTTCATTAGTTATGAATTGAAAACTGTCACAATAACTTTCCCCTACCAAATAACCAACACATTTTGTCTCCATAGGAACTTTTTAGTAGAACCTCCTTTGGCTTTTATCAAGTTCTAAAAGATCTGAAAATTCTCTTCTAAGAATCATAAGATATCTTTCAAGATCAGGCTCTCTTTTTATTCTAACAACTTTGTCAACTAAATACAAAGGAGTTTGGTATATCTGAGAGCTAACGCAATTATCATTTAATATACTGAGAACACTGTTTATATCCACATCTTTTAGCCACTGAAAATCTATAGAAAGAAGAGTACTTTTATCATCAATCATATACGCAGGAATATCTATACGAAGTACTTGATCTTTTGGAAGAAGTCTCACATAAAAAGTAGCAAAAGCAGGTAATTTGCTTATAGAGTTTTTTAACTCTTTATTTATATCTAAAATTTCCATCTGTTTATTCCCAAGGACTCTTTCTCCTCCAGTAAGAAGAGGATTACTATATCCTGGAGTTGAGGTAAATATAGATAGGATTTCTGAATCTGTGGGAGGATATGGAAATTTATCCTTTACCTCTGGATGATCTATAGAGAAAATTTGATATAGAAAGGTATTTCTACTTACTTTTGATATGGATATAAGTTCAATTTTTTTCTCTTTAGCAAGATTTATAAGCTTAATGGTATTATCTAATACTTCTTGGGTTAATTTTTGATATTCTATAATTTCAAAGGTAATGTATCTTATAAGGTAAGAGAGTCTGGATAATAATGAGCCATCTAAGAATAATATAAAGGGTGGATTTTCTTCTTCTACTATCTTTAATGCTAACTTTATTTCAATATCCTGCATAAGGATATCTCTGATCCATGCTAAATGATTTTCTAATATAGAGCTATGTACTGGCTCAAGAGAGAGCATTGCTTTTTCATATCCATTAGAGCCTATAGCAAGTCCTTGACTTATAAAAAGATATGGTCCTAAGGCAAAAGAAAGCATTCTTTGGGAAGCATCTATAGCATACAGATTTTTTCCATTATGAGAAAAACTTTCAGGTAGGTCATTCCATAGATTTTTAATGAATTCAAAAAGGGCAGTATCCTCTTTTACTTTTTCCTTAAAAAAGAGTTCATTTAGCTTTGGCTTTTTTCTATTGACCTCTTCTATAAACAGAGAAATAAAATCCGGCATTATTATTTATTATAATCCCAAATGAGTCTTTCGTATATGGATAGAAGTTTTCTGTTAATTTCCTGTACACTGTAATCTTTTGCGCTTTTTATTGCATTTTCCGATAGAGTAAAATATAACTCTTTATTATTTATAAGTTCAATGATTTTTCTTCCAAACTCATAAATGCTCTCTTCTATTTTATAGGGACTATGTGGTATTAAGAAACCATTATATTCATCTCCTACAAAATCCCCTATGGCTTCATCTTGTAAGGCAA